>JBAPZR010001140.1:0-4513 GCA_049285335.1 Xanthobacteraceae bacterium
CGCCCGAGCCGCAGGAGGTCGAGACCGTCTCTCTCGAAGAGGCCGATGCCGAGGCGCAGGGCGCCGCCAAGAAGCCCGCGCCCGCGGAAGCGGGGATCGAGGAGGAAGAAGAAGTCGAGATGGACGAGTCGCTCGACAACGACGACACCCTTATCGAGGAACAGGGAGAAGAGGACGCCGATGTCACCGACATCATCGGCAGCGGCATCGAAAACAAGGATGAAGGGTAAGCGGAGAGCAGGATCAGATGTCAGAGACCGGATAAAGACGCCGCCTACATCTTCCGGGACATCGGCCCCATTTTGCTTCAGTCTCCTATATCCCCGAAAGTGGAGAGCGCGTCGGAAATGTCCGCTTTGTCGTCTGCTGCGCTTTCGCCTGCATGGGCCGGCGGCGGCGCTCCAAGCTCTCGGCCGACCGGACTTCGTCGAGATCGTAGGTCTGAAAGCGCTTGACCTCAATCGGTCTGATTGGAGAAGTGGACATGAAGCGGACGCGCAGTGATGCGAAGCGCGGTTCCCCCTCAACAGTATGGTAGGTAGAAAATGAAGCTTATTTCGCGGAAAAGAGATGCAAAGAAAGCGTGACATGTCAAAACAACTGATCCGCGACGAGACCGAACGTCTGGTGAAAGAGGCCTTGGAACGCAAATCCGTTACCGTTAAGCAATGCAGGACGCGTATAGAGGCCAAATGCGGAAAATGCGGAGCGTCGAATCGCGTCTTAGCAGATCCAGGGAAGCTCCGGGTGCTATACAGGTGTAAGGAATGTGGCGAGCAACAAAAGACCTTGTGATGATCGGCGAGATCGAAGATCCTTGCTCCGAGCGCTGGCGGCCACGCGCCTAATGAAGTTTAGGCGTCAGCTTTGCTTTTCCCCCAGTGGGGGATTGGTTTCATCCGTCGGCGGCTGGGCTTCGGCGCGCTGGGCTTTGCGCAGCGCAGTTCTCTCGTCCTTCTTTTGCTTTTCTCCTCGCTCCGAGTACGTGCCGCTCTCGCTCGCTCGGCTCGATCTCGTCCGTAATTTGGCTTAAATGGCCAGACGCACGCTGAGCTCCCGTAATCGCTCTCGCGCCCTAATGTCATAGGCTTGCGCGTTTGCCCTTGACGGCCTCAGCCCGTTGTAGAACTCGCCGGAATGGCCGTCGAGTTCTTCCGAGAGGGCGAGGTTGAGGATCGCTTCTGCTCCTTCGTCAACGGTGCTGACCGGAGTAACCCCACTCTGTCGCACCATTGTCGTTGCCATGTAAGTCGCTGGATGCAGGCAGTTCGCTGTGACCGTCGCTGGATCGAGTTCGCGCGCAAGATCGAACGTGAACATGATCTGCGCGAGTTTGCTTTGGGCATAGGGCCGCCCGCCAGTGTAGCCGCGGCTCAACATGACGTCGTCAAAATCGATCGAATGCTGGCCAAGCGAGGAGACGTTTACAATGCGGGCGGGCTTGCTGGCCGTCAAAAGAGGAAGCAACAGCCCGGTGGCAGGAATCCGGCGAGATAGTTGACGTCGAAGCGCAACTCATAGCCATCCCGACTGGTCTCGCGCTTACTTGTGGAACCGCCCGAACCGATGCCGGCTTGATAAGAACATCGAAACGATTGCAGGTTTGCCGCACCTCATTGGCCAGCCGGCGCGCCTCGGCGAGCGAGGAAAAATCCGCCGGTAGAAATACCGCCGAGCCCCGACCGACGGCCTGGATCTGATCGACCACTTGTCCGCCCCTGTGGCGATCGCGACCGTGGATTAAAACGCGAGCGCCCTGATCGGCGAGCCGGCGCGCCACCAGACGGCCTACGCCATCCGTCGAACCAGTACGATCTTGCCTTTAAGGCGCATCTTTTGAGTATATCTGGAGGTTAATCGCGTGGCAGTCACCGAAGTGGGACCGAACGATGATTTCGGACTAAAGGTGACAGAGCATACACGCGAACGCGACGTGGTTTTCAAAGTGCGGCCATAGCGCTGCTGCGGGGACCGAGGTCGCAAGAGAAGCGATGGAGATGACGATGCCGGCTGTTACGAAGAAACGCCAAGATGAGACTGCCCTCAGGAAAGAACGAATGTTGATCGGCGGCAAATGGGTCGACAGCGCTTCGGGCGAGAAACTCGAAGTCGAGGATCCAGCTCATCGTCGCCCCATAGCCGTGGTGCCGCGTGGCCGCGCCGAGGATGTAGCGCGCGCGGTGAAAGCTGCGGCCGAAGCGTTTCCCGCCTGGTCGCACACAGCACCTCGTGAGCGCGGTCGACTTCTCGCCCGGATTGCCGATGCGCTCGAGGCGCGGGTCGAGGAGCTTGCACGCACGATCGCGCGCGAGACCGGGAACGCGCTACGCACCCAAGCGCGTCCTGAGGCAAAAACCACGGTCGACATTATCCGCTACTTCGGCGGCTTGGGCGGCGAGCTAAAAGGCGAAACGATCCCGTTTGGAGAGCATGTTCTAAGCTATACGCGGCGTGAGCCGCTCGGCGTGGTCGGCGCCATCATTCCGTGGAATGCGCCGGTGCTGCTGGCTGCCCTCAAGATCGGCCCCGCGCTTTGCGCGGGCAACACGCTCGTCTTGAAGGCTGCAGAGGATGCACCGCTCGGCGTCTTGATGCTCGCGCAAGTGTGTCAGGAATTGCTGCCGCCCGGCGTGCTCAATGTGCTGACCGGGCTCGGCGAGGAATGCGGTGCCCCGCTCGCCAACCACCCGGTGGTGAGCAAGCTCTCATTCACGGGGTCGACGGAGGTCGGCAAGCTCATCATGCGGGCAGCTTCAGAACGCATCGTGCCGGTCTCACTTGAACTCGGCGGCAAGAGCCCCTCGATCGTCTTCCCCGATGCCAACGAGGACTGGGTCGTCGATGGAATTATTGCGGCGATGCGGTTCACGCGACAGAGCCAGTCCTGCACGGCGGGCTCCCGACTCTTCCTCCACCGCGACATCTTCGACGGCTTCCTTGATGCGCTCGGGCAGAAGGTCAGCGCGCTCAAGCTCGGCGATCCGCTCGATGAGGCGAGCGACATCGGCACCATCATCAATAAAAAGCAGTTCAGCAAGGTCTGTGGCTACGTCGAGGAGGCGCTGAAGCGACCCGAAGCGCGCGTCGTGATCGGCGGCCTCCCACCCAAGGAGGGACCGCTTAGCGAGGGCTATTACGCACTGCCCACCATTTTTGCCAACGTGGCGAACGATTGGCGATTGGCGCGTGAGGAGATTTTTGGCCCCGTATTGGTTGCCATCCCCTGGACCGACGAAACGGAAGCAATCCGCATGGCGAACGACAGCCACTATGGGCTTGCAGCCTACGTCTGGTCACACGATATCGGCCGAGCACTGCGCGCGGCGCACGCGATCGAGGCAGGCTGGATCCAGGTCAACCAGGGGCTAGGCCAGAATCCTGGTCACTCCTACGGTGGCTATAAGGAAAGCGGTATTGGTCGCGAGTTCTCACTCGAGGGCATGTTGGAGAGCTACACGCAAAGAAAGAACATTACAGTCAACCTGACGCATTGAGAAAAAGCGACCAGGAATCGACGCCCACTGTCGCGGCAGAAGATCTCGTCCCTGCTCTGAGGAGGCCCGAAAGATGATTGCCCGAATGCTTTTACGTGGCGGCGTGCTGACGCTTGCGCTGACGACCGCGATGGCCACGGCTAACACTATTTGTCGGATTATGAGGTCGCCTTCACCGTCCGACTCTGAGGCTCAGCGAACGCGGGCCGAGCGAGCACCCGGTCGATCTGCGTCAAACCGTTCGACGCGATCCGCCAAATCTCGTCGTCGTGACGAGGGCTCTCAAACCCGCAACGCATGATCGGCTGGCGTGTATGGTAGCTTGAGCGCTTTGGCAACCGCGCAATAGGTTATTTTGCCGTCGTGCACATTGAGACCATCACGCAAATGTGGGTCTTCGATGAGCGCGCGAGCGGCATCCGGTAATGCTAGTTCCCCCGACGATGGCGGCGTTGGTTCAAGTGACCGCCGTGCTGGCCCGGCCCGATGGGATCGCCGCTTGCTCCGTACGCTGTGACTATTCCGCGCTGCCGCACACTCCGCGCCCGACTGACCCCGAATCGCCGCGTCACTCACCCGGTATTCGTGAAATGAGCCTTGTGCGTAGGCTCGGTGGAGTGATTTACCCATGGCTATATTGCGGGCGAGGATGACGATACGAATGTCTCATGCGATATGGGCGATAGTGTACGGGAGGAGCCGTTTCGACCGGATAAGCCGCGTACTGGGGACCGATGCCAAATGCACCCTCAAAACCGCCTACGACGCCCCCAACCGCGCCGCCTACAACAGCACCAATTGGTCCAGCCGTATTGTTTCCAACGTATGCGCCGTGGGTGATACCGTCGGGAATCCCTTGCGCTTGAGCAGTCAAAGGCGAACTCAGCATCACCGTCGCGGCGGCGGCAAGTAAGATTCGATACTTCATGGTAAGGACCTCGTTATTGGGGGATCGCGCCCGTATTCAAACGCTTGATTGAATTTCAAACATCGGTTTGAGACTGGGTCGAGTTTAAAGT
>JBAPZR010001141.1:0-4614 GCA_049285335.1 Xanthobacteraceae bacterium
ATCTTTCTGTGTGTGATCTATCCAATGCTCGGTATTTTCCTCATCGCTTTGACAATGGGAAATTCGCTATTGCCTTTAGCGTTTCCGATCGCCGCGGGCTTCGCGCTGGTCGGGCCGCTGGCTGCGATCGGACTTTACGAATTAAGCAGGCGCCGCGAATCCGGTCTCGAAAGCTCGGCGGACCATGCTTTGGACGTGCTGCATTCGCCGTCGCTTGGCGCCATTGTCGCGCTCGGGCTTTTATTGATGGCGATTTTTCTGATCTGGCTCGTGGTCGCCGAAGCGCTCTACATCGCGAATTTCGGCTATGCGCCGCCGCCACCGCTCACGCAATTCGTCAGTAATGTGCTGACCACGCATACCGGATGGAATCTGATCGTCTTCGGCACCGCTATCGGCTTCCTGTTCGCCGTGCTCGTGCTCACGATCAGCGCCATTTCGTTTCCGCTGTTGCTCGACCGCGATGTCGGCGCAGCAGTCGCGGTCGACACGTCGGTCAGGGTGGTGGCCACGAACCCGCCGACCATGGCGCTGTGGGGATTGATCGTGGCGGCACTGCTTCTGATCGGCTCGATTCCGTTCTTCCTCGGGCTAGCGGTCGTCATGCCGGTGCTTGGTCATGCGACCTGGCACCTTTACCGGCGCGCGGTCGAGCCGGACCCCAATCCGCACGTCGAATATGTGCCGCAGGAGCGGCCGCACCGGTCGGCCGCGGATTTCCCGGCCGCGCTATTCCCGACGCGGGAATCAAAGCGCTGATCGGCAAAAGCTCGGCCCTGATACCGCTCAAGTCAAATCCTTAGGGTCGAAGCTCACAAAGCGTTCAGGAAAAGCCGTTGATCGCAACGGCTACCTTTTTCCGTACAAATTAGGATTTCAAGGGCGCCTTGGGCGCCGCGCAACGGCTTTGCCCTTGACATCCTACTTTGCTCACTAGTCGTTGCGATCGACGGCGCGAAACGATCACATGGTTATTAAATCTTGGTCATAGTAAGCGCCGCCCACAGCCCCGCCGTCTGTCAGAGCCCGCCGCAAAAGCCTATCATGGCGCGGACAGAGCGGACGCTAAAACTGGTTTTTGCATGCTCGATCTCGGCTTGAGCTTTCTCGGCAGCGTGGCGCGCAATCCGGACGCGCTCGCCATCGCCGATGGCGAGATGCGCCTGACCTATGCGCAATGGTACCGACGCGTCTCCGCGCTCGTCGCCGGCTTCGATGCGCTGGGACTCAAGTCGGGCGACCATCTCGTCACCGCGCTGGGAAACCGCTGGGAGGCGGCGAGCCTGCATTGGGCCTGCCAATTCGCCGGCGTCATCATCACGCCGGTCAATTGGCGCGCGACCGCAGGCGAGCTCGATTTTTTTCTGAACGATGCGGAGGCCAAGGCCGTCGCCTACGAGAACGCTTCCGCCGCCGCCGTGGCCGGATCGGCACAGGTGCGCAAACTGCCGCGGATCGCAATCGATGCCGGGGCACCTGGCGATGAAAGCTTTCACGCCCTCGCGTCGCACCCCGCGCCCGACGCCGCGCCGCGCGCGGATGCCGAAGCCTGGTCGGTGATGCTCTATACGTCCGGCACCACCGCGCGACCCAAGGGCGTGCCACGCCGCCAGTACGCCGAACGGGCCGCCGCGCTTGCCCACGTGGCGCAAAACCTTTACCGCGCCGGCGAGCACACGCTCGGCGTCATGCCGCTCTATCACACGATGGGCGTACGTAGCCTTCTTTCGATGTCGCTTGTCGGAGGCGCTTTTATTTGCCTTCGCCGCTTCGATGCCGCCGAGGCGCTGCGATTGATCGCCGCCGAACGCGTGACCAATCTTTATCTCGTGCCGACTTTGTATCACGATCTTGTTCACCATCCGCTGTTCGCGGCGAGCGATGTCGGCTCGGTGCGCAAACTCGGTTTCGCCGGCGCGCCGATGACCGACGGTCTTCTCAAAAAACTGCAGGCCGCCTTCCATCCCGATCTGTTCGTTAATCATTACGGCTCGTCGGAGGTTTATACGTTCACCATCGACCAAAATGCGCCGGCCAAGCCCGGTTCCGCCGGCCGCGCCGGCATCAACCAAATGGTGCGGGTGGTGAAGCTCGGCGCCAAGTCGGTCGACGAGCGCGCCGCGACTGGCGAGGAAGGCGAGATCATCGCGCTTCTCGCCGGCGATGAATCGTTTGAAGGCTATTGGCGGCGTCCCGAAGCCGACGCCAAGGCGCTGCGCCAGGGCTGGTATTTCACCGGCGACACCGGCTTCGTCGACGCCGACGGCGATATCTTCGTCACTGGCCGCGTCGACGACATGATCATCACCGGAGGCGAGAACGTCTCCCCGGTGGAAATCGAATCGTGTCTTTCGCTCCATGCCGCGGTGTCGGAAGTCGCGGTCGTCGGCTTGCCGGACGAGCGCTGGGGCAAGATCATCGCCGCCTTTGTCAAGCGCCGCGCGGCGATCGAGGCAGAGGAGCTCGATGCGTTCTGCCGTGCCTCGGGCTTGGCGAATTTCAAGCGGCCGCGGCGCTATATTTTCGTGACCGAAATCCCGAAATCACCGGTCGGCAAGCTTCTTCGTCGCAAGCTCGCCGCCGGCGAATACGCCGTGGAGCCGGCCGAAGGCGCCGCGCGCCGGCACGGAACGGCGGCATGACTTTGACAGCATGACTTTAACCGCATGGTAATTCGTCGATGACCCCTTTCTCCGATCCGCGTTTGCAGAAACTCGACGGCTTTCGCGTCGAGCTCGACCCAGTGCGCGAACGCGCCGACATCGTGCTCGACCGCCCGCCCTTGAACGTCATCGAAATGGGGCAGCGCGACCAGCTTCGCCTTTGTTTCGAAGCGCTCGATGAGGATGCCAGCGTGCGTGTGATCGTGCTGCGGGCAGTGGGCGAGCATTTTTCCTCCGGCGGCAATATTGCGGGTTTCCTGGAAGCCTCGCCCGAACATGTCGCGAAGCTCGCCTGGAACATCGCCGCGCCGGCGCGTTGCGCAAAGCCGGTCATTGCCGCGAACCGCGGTTATTGCTTCGGCGTCGGCTTCGAGATTTCGCTCGCCTGCGATTTTCGAATCGCTTCGGAGACGTGTCTCTACGCGCTGCCGGAACAACGCCTCGGCCAGATCCCCGGCTCGGGCGGCTCGGCGCGGCTGCAAAAGATCATCGGCATCACGCGCACCAAGGACATCGTGATGCGCTCGAAGCGCATTGCCGCCAGACAAGCCTACGACTGGGGCATCGCGACCGAGTGGGTGCCCGATGCGCAATTGGAAACCGCGACCGATGCGCTCGTTGACGAATTGCGCACCTTCTCGCCGCTCGCGCAACGCACCGCCAAGGCGCTGCTCAACGTCACCGAGGACACCAACCTGCAAGCCGCGATCGAACTGGAAGGACATTGCTACAGCCGGCTCCGCCAATCCGACGATTTTCACGAGGGTGTCGAGGCGTTTCACGCCAAGCGCAAACCTGCATTCCGCGGGACGTAGAGCGTGGTACGCAGATCGCAGGACGTAGATCGGTTGCAGGTTTTGAGCTAACGTCCCATCAAATCACAATGCCATTTTTGGAAACGCGCAAGGAACCCCGTCATGAAGCTTTCCCCCGCGCAACTGAAACAGTTCGACGAACAAGGTTATCTGTTCTTTCCGAACTGTTTCAATGAAGAGGAAATCGCGCTCCTGCGCGATGACGCCGAAGCGATCCTCAAGCTCGATCGCCAGGAGGTCTGGCGCGAGAAGACGGGCGCACCCCGCACTGCCTTTGCCGCGCACACGTTCAACGAGACGTTCCGCCTGCTCGCCTGCCATCCGCGCCTGGTCGAACCGCTGCGGCAATTGTTCGGCGAGGGTGTCTACGTGCATCAGTTCAAGCTCAACGCCAAGGCGGCGTTCGAAGGCGACGTCTGGCAGTGGCATCAGGACTACGGCACCTGGGGGCGCGATGACGGCATGCCCGAGCCGCGCGCCATGAATATCGCCGTGTTTCTCGACGAGGTGATGCCGATCAACGGCGCGCTGATGCTGATCCCGAAGAGCCACAAACAGGGCGTGCTTGCGGCCGGGCACGACACGCTCACCACGTCCTATCCGCTTTGGACGCTGGACAAGGAGACGGTGACACGGCTCGCCGCCGAGGGCGGCATTGTGGCGCCGACCGGCAAGCCCGGTTCGGTGCTGATGTTCCACGGCAATCTCGTCCACGCTTCGCCGCCGAACATCACACCGTTTCCGCGCAAGATCGTCTATCTGACGCTGTGCGCGGTCTCCAACCACATCACCAAGTTCACGCGTCCGGAGTGGATCGCGCACCGCGATTTCGCGCCGATCGTTCCGGTCGCCGACGATGCGCTGCTTGCTTACGCGCGCGCCCACAAGGTTGCGGCGGAATAGAGCCGTCGTGCCGCGCTTGACGCGGCGATGACGACGCGGACGCCGCAATAGGGAGTAACTAAAAATATGAACCTCCAGTCGCTCCTGGCGGCGCGCATGGAAGCGGGAAAGCCGGTTCGCGTCGGCCTGATCGGGGCCGGAAAATTCGGCTCGATGTTTCTCGCGCAAGTGCCCTCGATCAAGGGGCTTGAAGTTGCGCTGATCTGCGACCGCGACGTCGATCGCGCCAAGAC
>JBAPZR010001142.1:0-31491 GCA_049285335.1 Xanthobacteraceae bacterium
GGCATCACATCGACCTCGACCCGGAGCGTGTCGTCGTCACGACCGGCTCGTCCGCGGCATTCACGCTTGCTTTTCTTGCAGCCTTCGAGCCGGGCGACCGGGTGGCCGTCGCGGTACCCGGTTATCCGCCCTACCGACACATTCTCAGCGCGCTTGGCTGCGAGCCGGTCCTAATTGAAACGGACGCGACGACACGTTGGTCGATGACGGGCGACATGCTCATCGCCCGTCACCGCGAAAAGCCGCTCAAGGGCATCATCGTCGGTTCGCCGGCCAACCCGACCGGGACCATGATGAAGGCCGCGGCGTTGTCGGAATTGATTCGGTGCGCCGAAGATGCCGGCGTCGTCGTTCTGTCGGACGAAATCTATCACGGCCTCGACTACGCCTTTGAAACGCAGAGCGCGGCTCGATTGTCGTCGCACGCGATCATCATCAACTCGTTTTCGAAATATTTCTGCATGACCGGATGGCGGATCGGCTGGATGGTCGTGCCGCCTTCACTGCTTCGGGCGGTCGAATGCCTGCAACAGAACCTTGCGATATCCGTCCCGACGCTTTCGCAGATCGCCGCACAGGCAGCCTTCGATGCGCGCGCCGAACTCGAAAGCATCAAGCACGGTTACGAGGACAATCGGCGCATCCTTCTCGATGGACTGCCGCGGGCCGGCCTTGACTCTTTCCTACCGGTCGACGGCGCATTTTATCTCTATGCCGACATATCGCGTTTTTCGGATGACAGTTTTGCGTTCGCCAAGCGGATGCTCGAGGAGGCCGGGGTCGCCGCGACGCCCGGGATCGATTTCGATCCGATTCGCGGCCGGAAATTTCTCCGCCTCTGTTACGCCGGTTCGCGCGAAGAGATGCACGAAGCCGTCGAGCGGATCGGCGTCTGGCTTAAGGGATAGGCGCGGTGGATTTGCAAAACAGCGCGTTGGTCCTGTTCTCGGGGGGCCAGGACTCGACCGTCTGCCTCGCTTGGGCGCTGGAGCGGTTCGCCCGGGTCGAAACAATCGGCTTTGCCTACGGTCAGCGTCACGCGGTCGAACTCGAGGTGCGTCCCGGAATTCGCGCGGCTTTGGCGGCGCAGTCGCA
The DNA here is from genome assembly GCA_049285335.1 of Xanthobacteraceae bacterium. GTDB lineage: Bacteria > Pseudomonadota > Alphaproteobacteria > Rhizobiales > Xanthobacteraceae > BOG-931. Next base: position 1,096 of record JBAPZR010001142.1, read on the forward strand.
AACGTGGCGTGAGCGGCTCGGCGACGATCACGTCGTACGCCTCGACGTGCTTGCGGAAATTTCGGAGACCGCGCTCACGCGCGACGTCGAAATCGAGATCGCAAAAACGGGACTGCCGACGACCTTCGTTCCCGGACGCAATCTCCTGTTCTTTTCCTTCGCTGGCGCTGTGGCCTACCGCCGGGGCATCAATCATATGGTCGCCGGCATGTGCGAAACCGATTTCTCCGGCTACCCGGATTGCCGGGACGATACCGTCAAGGCGATGCAGCTTGCGCTCACGCTCGGCATGGACCACAGGTTCGTCATTCACACGCCGCTGATGTGGATCGACAAAGCGGGGACCTTTGCGCTTGCCAAAGAGATTGGAGGGAAAGCTCTGGTGGACCTTCTTCTCGCCGAAACCCACACCTGCTATCGCGGCGACCGCCGGCATCGTCACGCTTGGGGATTTGGCTGCGGCGAATGTCCAGCCTGCCGGCTGCGTGCCGCCGGCTATGAGAAATGGAAAGCGGCGTCATGACCATGCTCGGAGAGCAGCAGCGTACGCGGGAAGGCGTGGTGTTTCTGATCCTCTTCGCGCTCACGATCCCATTGGCCAACTGGCTGATCGGCCATGTGGGGACGAGCTGCGTCGGCTCTCACGGGCCGTGCGTGGTGCCGGTCGCTCCGGGCTTGATGGCGCCATCTGGGGTGATGATGGCCGGCATCGCGCTCGTTCTGCGCGATCTCGTACAGCGCCGGCTGGGCACGGCGATATCGGCGTTGGCGATTGTATTCGGCAGCGGCCTCTCGGCGCTTTTGGCGCCGGCCTCGCTTGTGGTTGCTTCTGCGACCGCGTTTTTGCTTTCGGAATTCGCCGACCTTGCCGTTTATACGCCGTTGGCGCGCCGGCGCCTGGTGGCGGCCGTCGTCGCTTCAAGCTCAGTCGGCTTGGTGGTCGATTCCGTCGTGTTCTTGTGGCTCGCATTCGGCTCGCTCGACTTCCTGGCCGGGCAAGTGGTGGGCAAGGCATGGATGGTGTTGTTGTCGATACCATTCGTAACGTGGTTGCGACGCCGCGATCAGAGGCTTGGCGTCAAGCCGGCATAATCACTGAGGGCTGACGATGAATGACGCTTCGTTCGAAATCTTGCGAAAGGTGACGACCGCCACGATCACCACGATACTTTTGAAAAAGGGCATCCGCCGCTGCTGGATGAACGGCCCGCAACCCCTTGTTCAAAGCGGCGAACGCATTGTCGGCCCGGCATTCACGTTGCGCTTCGTGCCGGTGCGCGAGGATCTGGCCACGCCGGAAAGCTGGGCCAGCCCGATTTCGACACGCGCGGCCATCGAAGACATGCCGGAGGGCGTCATCGCGGTCGCCGACGCCATGGCTGTGCCGAGCGCCGGCATATTCGGCGATATTCTCTGCGCGCGCATGAAGAAGCGAAACGTGGCGGCGCTCGTCACCGATGGCGTGATGCGCGACCGCGCCGGCGTGCTGGCTAGCGCCTTGCCGGTGTGGTGCGCCGGCGTCGCGGCGCCGGCTTCGGTGAACGGCTTGACCTTCGTCGGCTGGCAGCAGCCGATCGGTTGCGGCGGATGCGCGATCTTTCCCGGCGACATCATCGTCGTCGATGACGACGGCGCAGTGGTGATCCCGCAAAAACTGGTCGAATTCGTAGCCCATGAAGGCGCTGAACACGAGCTTTATGAGAGCTGGGTCTTTGGCGAGGTCGAGAAAGGCGTGAAACTGCCGGGTCTTTATCCGCCGAACGATGACGCCAAGGCGCGCTACGCGGCGTGGCGCAAAGCACGAGAATAAAAGAAACGAAAATAAAGCCGCGATAATTAAGCGACGAGATCAAAACAAACGCCTTGAATGTTTTTTGTTCTTTCCAAGACGCTTGGCTTATTCACGGTGCCGTCAAATGTGATGATGGCGCTCGGATTGATCGGCATCGTGCTTTTGTTCACCCGCTTTCGTCGGCTTGCCAGCTGGCTCATCGTAACGAGCCTCGTGCTCTTTGCCTTTGCCGGTTATTCGCCGGTCGGACGGATGTTGCTGCTGCCGCTGGAAGATCGTTTTCCGCCCTGGGATGCTTCGCGCGGAGCGCCGGACGGCATCGTCGTGCTTGGCGGCGCGATCGATCCGGAAATTTCCTTGGCTCGCGGCGGCACCGCGCTCAATAGGTCGGCGGAGCGCATTACCGTCACCGCCGAGCTCGCGCGCCGCTATCCGAACGCGCGCATCGTCTACTCCGGCGGTACGAGCGCGCTTGATGCCAACGCGCCCCTTGAAGCACCGGTCGCAGTCAAGGTGTTGGTGGCGCTTGGCGTCGCGCATGACCGCATCACGGCCGACGAGCAATCGCGCAACACGGTCGAGAACGCGGTGTTCTCGCGCCTGCTGGCCAATCCCAAGCCGGGTGAGCGCTGGATCCTGGTGACATCGGCCGCTCACATGCCGCGTGCGATCGCAGTCTTCCGAGCGGCCGGCTTTCCGGTCGAGGCCTATCCCGCGGATTACCGCACGCGCGGACGAACCGACGCCGCGCGTTTGCATGAGTCATTGCCCGAAGGTCTCGAAATGACCGACCAAGCCATCCATGAATGGGCCGGCCTCGTCATTTACAGGCTGACGGGGCGGACCGGCGACTTGTTCCCCGCACCGTAGACTTCCGGAGCCGAACACCCGCAAAGCCCGGCGCGCGGCCGCTCGTCCCGGCGCTTTTGTTTACGGATATTTTATTGCCGCCAAGGAATAATGCGTCTTTGCATTCGTCCTTGGGAAGGACTTTGTAATGTCGATTGACATGCCTATTGCGTTGTCGAGTGAGGCCGCCGAAATCGCGACCGAAACCAAACCGGCACTCGGCGAATGGACCGAGATGGCGCTGACCGTCATGTTCACCACAGCCGCTGTTCTGTTCGTCTCTTTTCTCGCCGTCGTCACCGGGCTGGCGTAAGCTTGCTTCCCCCTCGTCCGCGCTCTTCCTCCCGACGATAAAAGATTGCGCACTGCGCAATCCGAATAGAAAGCCGCGCGATGAGGATGCATCTGATTATTGGCAACAAGAACTATTCGTCATGGTCGTTTCGGCCATGGCTGGCGATGAAGGTTGCCGGGACCGACTTCGAGGAAACCGTGATTTCGCTCGATGCTCCCGATTTCAAAGCCCGCGTTACGGTACATGGAGGGTCCGGCAGGGTGCCGGTTCTGATCGACGGCGATGTGCGGGTCTGGGAATCGCTCGCTATTTTGGAATATCTGGCGGAGAAATTTCCCGCGGCGAGTCTGTGGCCGAAGAACGCGGCGGCGCGGGCGCACGCTCGCGCGATCGCGTCCGAGATGCATGCCGGATTCTTGCCGCTGCGGCGTCACCTGCCGATGAACATGGCGCGACCGATGAAAAAGCGCGCGCTCGACGATGATGCGACTGCCAATGCCGACCGTATCGATGCAATCTGGAGCGAATGCCGGAGCGAATTCGGCGCGGGCGGTCCATTTCTATTCGGTCCCTTCGGGGCCGCCGACGCCATGTATGCGCCGGTCGTCTCGCGATTTCATACTTATGCGGTCGAGGTCAGCGCCGCCGCGCGCGACTATATGCGCTCGATGATGGCGCTACCCGCTTGGAACGAATGGCGCGAGGCCGCGCGTCGCGAGCCGTGGGTGCTGGCCCAAGACGAGGTCGATTGGCCGCAGGTGTCGCGCGACTAGCAAACTCATTCCCCGCGACGGGTCGCGGTCACGCGTTTCTCCAGCTCGGTCAGGAATGGAAGCTGATAGACAAGAATCTTCACTTTCGCGACCGGCAGCGTGAAATAGGCGATGCGATCGATCTCCGGAAAGGTTTGCTGCCGGCCGGATTTTGGCGGCCATTCCATCTCGAATGTGTTGCTGGCGAACCCGGCAAGATCGAAGTCCGCGTCCAAAGCAAACGCGTGCACGAGCTTACCGCTTTTCTGACGCACCGGCGCAAGCACGATCATCCGCCCGTCGGCGAGAAAACCGGTTTCTTCCTTGAATTCGCGCCGCGCGGCGCCGATCGGATCATCGCCGGGCTCGATGAGGCCTTTAGGGATCGTCCATGCGCCCGCATCCCTCTTTGCCCAGAACGGGCCGCCGGGATGTGCGAGCAGGACTTCAAGTTCGTCCCTGCGACGATAGGCCAGGATACCGGCGCTGACCTGCGTCGGCCGGCGCTTTCGCTCGGGTGCTACCATGAGCTGCGTCTCTCTACCGCAGGACATTTACGACAGGGCTTGGCAAATAGGCCGGCATCTGCATGATTTTGTCACGATTGCGCCGACAATGCCCGTTCCTCGCCCGAGCTCGTTAGAGCACGGATAGGGAAGGGGCGACGATTAAATTGCCTGTACGGGAGCCATGCCAATGCGACTTAGGTTTATTGCCGCTGCCGCGGCCGTCGTTGCCATCTTCGCGGCGCCGCTGATACCGGCGGCCATTTTGTCGTCGAAGGCCGCGTTCATTTCGAAGGCCATGGCCGACGATGCGCCCAAGGACGTCAAGGGCCTCTTTCTGATGAGCGATTACCCGGCGGTGACGCTACGTCCCGGCGAGACCTCGACGGTCAGCCTCAGATTACAGAATTACGACATGACGCCGGAAGGTCTGGCGCTTTCGGTCGATGGCGTGCCCTCGGGCTGGACCGCGACGCTGCTTGGCGGCGGCCAGCCAGTTGCCGCCGCAATGCCGGCTACGGATTCCAGCGTATCGCTTTCGCTGCGGCTGGACGTGCCGAAGAACGCCCCGATGGGGACGCAGACCATCACGGTCGCCGCGCAAGGCAACACCACCAATTTGGAGCTGCCGATAGCGGTAACGCTAGCAAAGGACCTGCCGGCCAAGCTGACGCTGACGCCGCAGCTACCGGAATTGCGCGGCACGTCGAAATCGAGCTTCGAATATCAGCTCGGCATCAAGAACGACAGCGGCAAGAAACTGACGGTCAGCCTGGCAGCCCAAGCGCCGCAGAATTTCGACACCTCGTTCACCGAACAGTACGGGACCCAGGAACTCAATGCGGTGCCGGTCGATGCCGGTCAAACCAAGGACGTGAAACTGAAAGTGACGCCACCGAATACGGCCGCAGCCGGCGATTACAAAGTCACCGCGCGGGTGGCTGCGGAGGACGCTTCGGCGACGTCCGATCTCGAAATGACCATTACGGGTCAGCCCAGGCTCGACATCAGCGGCCGCGAGGGTCTGGTATCGACGCGCGCTTCCGCCGGCAAGGAAACCTCCGTGCCGGTCGTCATTACCAATACCGGAACGGCACCCGCCGATGACGTCGAGCTGACTGGATCGGCCCCGAGCGGATGGAAGGTCACGTTCGATCCAAAGACGGTCGACCGCATCGCGCCGAACGACAATAAGGAAGTGCAGGCGCTGATCACGCCGACGGATAAGGCCATCGCCGGCGACTACGTGACGACAATTCGCGCCTCGGCGCGCGGCGAGTCCGCTTCGACGAATTTCCGCGTTACCGTCACCACTTCGACCATGTGGGGCATCGCCGGCGTAGGCATAGTCGGCATCGCGCTTCTGATCATGGTCGGCGCCGTCGCAAGGTTCGGACGCCGATGAGCGCGGATAGTGTCATCGAGGCAAAAGGCCTCACCAAAGTCTACGGCGGGACGCCCGCCGTCGATCACATCTCGTTTAGCGTCGGGCGCGGTGAGATTTTCGGTCTGTTGGGTCCCAACGGCGCCGGCAAAACAACCACCATCCTGATGCTGCTCGGTCTGACCGAGATTTCGGAAGGCGAGGTGCGCGTGCTTGGTTTCAACCCGGCGCGCGAGCCGCTGTCGGTCAAGCGGCGTGTCGGCTACCTGCCCGATACTGTGGGCTTCTACGATAATCTGACGGCGTCCGATAATCTGCGCTATACCGCGCGGCTGATCGGATTTCGCTCCCTCGAGCGCGAAAAGCGCATTGCCGCAGCCCTGGAGCGCGTCGGGCTTGGCGAGTTCGCCGACAAACGCGTCGGCACCTTCTCGCGCGGCATGCGCCAGCGGCTCGGACTTGCTGAGATTCTGATGAAGGGCGCGCAGATCGCGATTCTCGACGAGCCGACGTCGGGACTCGATCCGCACGCCACGTCCGAGCTCCTCGGCATCATCCGCGGCTTTAAGACCGAGGGCGTATCTGTCCTGCTGTCGTCGCACCTGCTCGAACGGGTGCAGAGCGTTTGCGATCGCGTCGCGCTGTTCAGCTCCGGACGCATCGCGCTGATGGGCTCGGTGGCCGAACTCGGCCGGGAAGTGCTGGGCGGCGGCTATGTGGTGGATATCGAGGCCGACGGCGTAGGCCTGGCCGAGCGGCTCGCGCTTATTCCCGGCGTCAGTGCGGTCGAAAAACCCGGCATCGGCAAGCTTCGCCTCCACGCCGACCGCGATGTGCGGCCTGAAGCGGCGGCTGAAGTCGTTGCGATGCAGGGCCGTCTCAAATTCCTCGGCGTCCAGGAGCCGAGCCTTGAGGCGATCTATACGCGCTACTTTGAAGAAAGATCCGAGGAGGGCACGCTGGAAAGGACCCGCCATGCAGCGTGAGGGCTCCGCTTTTTCCGGCCTCGGCGTGGTCATGCTCAAGGAGCTGTCCGACCACCTGACAAGCATTCGCATGCGCGTCCTCGAGTGGCTTGTGGTGCTCGTCGCGCTCGCGGCGCTCTACGGCGCGATCCAGCAGATCAAGGACACGACCGCGGAGGACCCGTTCCTGTTCCTTCGGCTGTTTACGACGTCGCGCGATCCGCTGCCGTCGTTCGTCTCGTTCCTGTCGTTTCTCGTTCCCCTGATGGCAATCGGACTTGGCTTCGATGCCGTCAATGGTGAGCACAATCGCCGCACGCTTTCGCGGATCTTATCGCAGCCGATTTACCGCGACGCACTGCTGTTCGGGAAATTCCTGGCGGGCCTCGTCACGCTTTCGATCAGCCTGATCGCGCTGTGGCTATTGGTCATCGGGCTCGGACTGCTCATGATCGGCATTCCGCCCGGTGCGGAAGAAATTGCCCGCAGTTTCGTCTTCCTTTTGGTCACGATCGTCTATGCCGGCGTGTGGCTGGCGCTGGCCTTGTTGTTCTCGGTCGTATTTCGTTCGGCGGCGACGGCGGCGCTGGTCACGCTCGGCCTTTGGCTACTCGTGACCTTCATATGGCCGGTCTTGGCCGGCGCGCTGGCGCAAATCTTCGTGCCGCCGGATCCGCGCTACATGGCGCTCGGGCTGCAGACGCCGGGCACCGTCGAGTTGGAGCAAATACTGGCGCGCTTCTCGCCGTCGACGCTTTACGCCGAAGTTGTGGTGGCGCTCCTTGATCCGACGACCCGTTCGCTGGGCCCGATCTATTTGAGCCAGCTTCAGGGCGCGGTCCTTGGCGCGCCGCTGCCGCTCGGCGAGAGCGTCCTGATCGCATGGCCGCAGATGGTCGGCATGATCGCAACCGCGATCCTGTTGTTCGTCATCGGCTATGTGATCTTCCAGCGGCAAGAAGTTCGCGCCTAATCGGTGCGCGCGTGGTGCCGAAGCACGCAGGCGATAAAAAGGAGGGCGGTCAGATGGCCGCCCTCCGAGTTTCTCGCTCTCTCTGTTATTGTGGTTATACCGGCAGGACCTCGACGATCCTCATGTCGTGCGGATCGACGATCACGACTTCATCGTTGTAGACGAAGTAGAGGAATCCGCGCCATCCGGAATCGATCCGCACCAGGGTTTCCGGAACGCGGACCAAGTGCAGGTGCCCACGCGGAACCACCGTGCCGACGTTCACGGCGAAATTGACGCTACCAACGCGCGGCGCGCCGCGAGCGTTGATGATGGTGTCGCGAATCTGGGTCCGCTGTTGGTCGTTGAGCGAAACGTTGGTACCTGCGCCGCGCGCGCCTTGTGCGCCTTGCATTGGCACCTTTGTGTTGCCTTGCAGACCCTTCAGCGACTCGTTGCGCTGCGCTGTGGCTCCGCCGCGACGGTTCCGATTCTCCGGCTGCGCCGCGTACCGGCCGTTCTGGGACTGCGTGGTCCTGGACTGAGCATTGGTCTGGCCGCGCTGCTGTCCTTGCGCCGTGCGATTGGTCGTGCCGGCGCCCTTATTATTTTTATTGAGCTCCTGCGCGCTGCGATTGGAAGACGCCGAGGGCGATTTTCCACCGGTAGCCATCCCACCCGCTCCGGTTGCGCCGGGCTGTCTTTCGCTTTGCGCGTTTTGGCCGGCCGCGCCACCTTGCTTCATGCCGCCGTGGTTCATGCCACCTTGGCTCATGCCGCCCGGGCTTTTGGCGCCTTGAGTGCTGTGCATGCCGCCGCCTGCCGCAGCGCCGCCTTTCTGCTCAGTCTGACCCTGCTGTGCGAACGCTCCGCTTGCTGCGAACAGCGCGAGAGCGGCCACGCCCGCCAAGAATGTATTCTGCTTGTGCCTCATTAAGCTTCTCCTTCCGGCATCGCGTACATTGAATGTTCCGCGCCAGCGCATTTCGGCCGGGTCGCGGTACTGTCTGGTAACGCCCACTAGGCGGCAAAGTTTCTCCGTGGGATATTTTGTTTGTCGCGCCCGATAGTTGTTGAGAAGAAAGTTCGTTTCTGAATACTTGTTCACGCGAACCTGGTTCGCATGAAACTGGCGAGGAGTTTGGTGTCTTCTATCACCTCACGGATTGACTGCAGTTCCAGAGAATTCCGTGCCAATCAATCGGCGATGCGGGAACTGGTCGCGGAACTTGAATCGCGACGCGTGCAAGCCGCGGAAGGCGGTCCACCGCGCGCGCGCGAGCGGCATCTCGCGCGCGGCAAGCTTCTGCCGCGCGAGCGCGTGATGACCTTGATCGATTCAGGCACGCCGTTTCTGGAATTATCGCCGCTCGCCGCCAATGGCATGTATGAAGATTCGATTCATGGCGCCGGCTTGATCGTCGGAATCGGCCGCGTCGCCGGGCGCGAATGCGTCATCGTCTGCAACGATTCGACTATCAAGGGCGGCACGTATTATCCGATGACGGTGAAGAAGCACCTGCGGGCGCAAGATATTGCACGCGAGAACCGCCTGCCGTGCCTTTATCTGGTCGATTCCGGCGGGGCCAACTTGCCGCATCAGACCGAGGTCTTTCCCGACCGCGAGCATTTCGGGCGGATCTTCTACAATCAGGCGACCATGTCGGCCGCCGGGATAGCGCAGATCGCGGTCGTCATGGGATCGTGCACGGCGGGCGGCGCCTATGTGCCGGCGATGTCTGACGAGACCATTATCGTGCGCAATCAGGGCACGATCTTTCTCGGCGGGCCGCCGCTTGTGAAGGCGGCGACCGGCGAGGTTGTCACTGCCGAAGAGCTTGGCGGCGCCGACGTCCATGCCAAAAAATCCGGCGTCGCCGACTATTATGCGGAGAATGATCGTCATGCGCTCGCTTTGTGCCGGCATATCGTCGGCACGCTTGGCGTCAAGAAGACGAACGACGTGGCGCTGCGAAAATCAATCGAGCCGAAATACGATACGCGCGAACTCGACGGCATCGTGCCGCTCGACCTTAAGAAGCAATACGATGTGCGCGAAGTCGTCGCGCGGCTCGTCGACGATTCCGAATTCGACGAGTTCAAGGCACTGTACGGCACCACACTCGTTACCGGCTTCGCGCATATTCATGGCATTCCGGTCGGCATTCTCGGCAATAACGGGATTCTGTTTTCAGAGAGCGCGCTCAAGGCCGCGCACTTTATTGAGCTGTGCTGTCAGCGCCGCATCCCGCTTCTCTTCCTGCAGAATATTTCCGGCTTCATGGTCGGCCGCGATTACGAGGCCGGCGGCATCGCCAAGGACGGCGCCAAGATGGTCACGGCGGTCGCTTGCGCGCGAGTGCCGAAGATCACCGTCATCATCGGCGGTTCCTATGGCGCCGGCAATTATGGAATGTGCGGGCGCGCTTACGGCCCGCGCTTTCTGTTTACTTGGCCGAACGCGCGGATTTCGGTGATGGGGGGCGAGCAGGCGGCTTCCGTGCTCGCGACCGTGCGCCGTGACAATCTCGAAGCCGAGGGCAAAAAGTGGTCCGAGATTGAGGAAGAAGAATTCAAGCAGCCGATCCGCGACCAATACGAGGCCGAAGGCAATCCCTACTACGCCACCGCGCGGCTGTGGGATGATGGCATCATCACGCCAAGCGAAACCCGCCGTGTGCTGGCGCTGTGTTTCTCGGCCGCCCTCAACGCGCGGATCCCCGAAACGCGGTTCGGCGTGTTCAGGATGTGAATTTGGAGACAATCATGCCCAAAACCATCGAACACGTTCACTGGCCGGACGCGCCGGATTTGTGGATGCCCTATGCGCCGGCGATCAAGGTGAAAGGGGGCACCACCGTCTACTTGGCCGGGGTCACGGCGGCGCCGGTATATCACCATCATCCGCATCGGCCCGAGGAATTCGACGCGATGCCGCGCGACATGGCGGGTCAGGCGCGCGCGGCGCTGGAAAATCTCAAGCACGGTTTGCACGCCGTCGGCGCCGATTTTTCGGACGTGGTCACCGCCGACCGTTTTGTCACCGACCTGACCGATCAGGACGCGCTCAATCGCGTCTGGGGCGAGTACTTTCGCGATACAAAGCCGGCAACGACCACGGTTCAGGTCGTGCGTCTTGCCACCGATCCACGCTGCCTCGTCGAGATCAACGCCGTTGCGGTGATCGATTGACGATTAGCGGTTGAACAGCCACATCAAGGCGCTAAAAATGATGCTGATGAGGATGCAGGTGACGATAGGGAAATAGAAGCTTGTATTGCCACGTTGGATCGCGATGTCGCCCGGCAGCCGGCCGAGCCCGATGCGCGACAGAAACGGCCAAGCAATGCCGGCAAGCAGAAGGGCCACTCCCAGTACAATGAGCAGGCGCTGCATTTTGCTTGGCCTCGATGGGCAGGTGGGAGGCAGGTGGCAACGGCGGCGCGAGCAATCAAGAGGAACCAATGACTGAAAACTATAAAACTGCGTTGATTGTCGGCACCGGCTCGGGGCTTTCTGCTTCGCTGGCGCGCCTCTTCGCCAAAGAGGGGATGGAAGTCGCGGTCGCCGCGCGCCGCGCGGGCAATCTCGAAGCGCTGGCCAAGGAGACGGATGCGCGTGCTTTTGTTTGCGACGCGACTCAGCGCGCCGAAGTCACAAAGCTGTTTTCGGACGTAAAAGAAGCGTTCGGCGACCCGGACGTGGTCGTCTACAATGCGAGCTATCGCACGCGTGGCCCGTTCATCGCGCTCGATCCAGCCGAAGTCGAAAAGTCGCTCATGGTCAGCGCCTTTGGCGGTTTTCTGGTTGCACAGGAAGCGGCCAAGCGCATGCTGCCCCACAATTATGGCGCGATCCTTTTCACCGGAGCATCGGCGAGCGTGAAGGGCTATGCCCAGTCGGCGCCCTTTGCCATGGGAAAGTTTGCGTTGCGCGGGCTGGCGCAAAGCATGGCGCGCGAATTGTCGCCGCATGGCATCCACATCGGGCACATCGTCATCGACGGCGGCATTCGCAGCCAAAGCCGGCCTGTGCCGCCGGACAAGCCCGACAGCATGCTCGACCCGGACGCCATCGCGCAGAATTATTTGCATGTGCTGCGGCAGCCGAGAAGCGCATGGGCGTGGGAGATCGAGCTTCGGCCCTGGGTCGAGAAATTTTGAGGCCGAAGGTGCATAATCACAACGCCATTCTCTGGAAAACCGTGTCAAAGCGCGAGTGGTGCGAAGCTAGATGACCTCACTGAAGATGGCCCTCGTCAAAGCGATCCTGTTCGTCATGGCGCTCCTCGCTGCAACAAGCGTATATGCGCAGACACGTCACCATCGCGAACGCCAGCCAAAGGAAACCGAACATCCCGCGCCGGCGGCGTCGGTCGACAAACGGGATACCGTTGTGCAGGCGCCGGGCGCGTTCAGCGGCCATCCCTATTGGCTAGCCCTCGCGCAATGCGGTGGCATCTATTTCAAGCTGAATGTGCTCTATACGGCGGTTGCTGTGCACGCTCGCGCGGTGAACCCGGATCCGAAGGTCAACACCGAATACACCGAGAAGCTCAACGACGCGATCAGGACCGCGACGGCGTTTTTCAGCGGCGCGGAACATTTCTTGATGACCGACCGCAATATCGAGCGGACCGATGCGGTGCTTATTTACGACGAGCAATCGCGGGCGGCGGCCGATCGAATCAAGTCCGTTGAGGCCGGTCTCAGCGCGGCGAAAGCCTGTCCACCGCTCTATCAGACCTGCCAGAAAGCCTACGCGAAAGTCTGCACCGAAACCCTCTCGCCGACGAGTTAACTCCGATCAAAGACATTTAATGAGAACTGTCATTGGCATGATTGTGGCGAGCGCCGTTATCGCTGCCGGAGCGGCTTCGGCGCAAGAGGCGGCTAGGCAGGGTAGGCCGGCCGCTGAGCCTGATCTTCCCGGGCTGGGCGAGATCATGGTGCTGCAGCAGATGCGTCACATCAAGCTGTGGTTTGCCGGCAGCGCTGCCAACTGGCCGCTTGCTGATTACGAGATCGATCAACTCGGTGATGGTTTTGACGATGCAACCAAGCTCCTCGGCGGCGACATCGTGCGCCAGCACGTCGGCGAGGCGATGAGCAAGCTCAAAAAGTCGATCGACAGCAAGAATAGCGCCGCATTTGCGATTGCTTTCGACAAGCTGAGCGCCGGTTGCACCGCCTGTCATACCACGCTCGATCACGGTTTCATTGTGATCCAGCGTCCGCGGCTCTTGCCCTATAGCAATCAGGACTTTGCCCCGCTGAAGTAAATACTTTGCCGCACGGCCTCGCTCCGCCGACTCGCCGCGAAGCCGTCGCCTGCGTTTCGGCGGGACGGGCTCGGCAGCCCGTGAAGCGCGGATGGAACTCGACCAGGCTTGGAGCAATCGGTCGTAAGGCCATGTTCGTGCAAGCTTTCTCGGCTCCGGGGAAGGGCCGTTGGAAAACGGCTTTGTTCTTGAATTCTCGGGCAATAACGCCATACTGCGAATGTTGTGCCTCGCAGCACGGGGTGTGGGGGTTTCTTGGAACAGCAGCGCAGCGACATCGCGGCTTTGCCGGCGGCAACCGCCTGCAATGTGCTCATGGTCTATCCGCGCTTCATGGCCGATTCGTTTTGGAATTTTTCCGAAGCGTGCGAGCTCGTTGGCGCGCGCTATCCGGCGATTCCTCTCGGATTGATCACAGTCGCGGCGATGCTGCCGAAGTCCTGGAAGGTGCGGCTCGTCAACCGCAACACTGAGGAGCTTGCCGAGAGCGATCTTGCCTGGGCCGACATGGTGATGACCGGTGGGATGCTGTTTCAGCAAGCGGACTCCCACGATCTCATCGCAATGTGTCGCGCCCGCGGTTTGCCGGTCGTCGTCGGCGGCCCCGATGTTAGCTCGAGCCCGCACCGCTACGCCGCCGCGAATTTCCGCGTCGTCGGCGAAGCCGAGGGAATCATCGACAAATTCATCGCCGCCTGGGAGGACGGCCAGCGCGAGGGCACCTTCGAAGCGCCGAAATTCCAGGTCGACGTCACCAAGACGCCGATTCCGCGTTTCGATCTTTTGAAGTTCGACCAGTACCTCTACATCGGCGTGCAGTTTTCGCGCGGCTGCCCGTTCACCTGCGAATTTTGCGACATCATCGAACTGTACGGCCGCGCGCCGCGCACCAAGACGCATGCGCAGATGCTTGCTGAGCTCGAAACGCTTTATAAGCTCGGGTATCGCGGCCACGTCGATTTCGTCGACGACAATCTCATCGGCAACAAGAAGGCGATCAAAGCTTTCCTGCCCTCCCTTGAGACTTGGATCAAGGAGCACGACTATCCGTTCGAATTCACCACGGAGGCTTCGCTCAATCTCGCCGACGATGGTGAACTCTTGGAAATGCTGCGCAAGACGAATTTTTTCGCGATTTTCGTCGGCATCGAAAGTCCAGACGAGGAAACGCTGGTGGCGGCGCGCAAGAAGCAAAATACCCGGCGCAGCATTGCCGAAAGCGTTCACAAGATCTATCGGGCGGGCATGTCGGTCACCGCCGGCTTCATCGTCGGTTTCGACACCGAAAAAGGCTCCGTCGCACAACCGATGATCGATCTCATCGAGCAAGCCAATATCCCGATCGCGATGGTGGGTCTGCTCTATGCCCTGCCGAATACCCAGCTGACGCGTCGGCTGGCGCGCGAGGGCCGTTTGCACGTCGATCACGATGCGGCTCCAGCCGGCAAGGGCGATCAATGCACGGCCGGAGTGAATTACGAAACCAAACGGTCGCGGCTGGAAATCTTGCACGATTACCGCAAAATTATCGACAAGATCTACGATCCGGACGCGTTTTGCGGCCGCTTGGAGCGGCTCGCGGCAATGCTCGACTGCTCCGATCGGCGCAAGGAATTACCGCAAGGCGATATCCGCGGCAGAGTGAGCACCATCAAGCTCGTTCATGAACTGATGTCGCGTCTGCCCGAGGGCCGCGAGCGGTTCTGGAAAGCCTTCACGAAGTGCATGTCGATCAATCCCAACTCGGTTCGAGGGATTGTCACGCTCATGGCGTTCTATCTCCATGTCGGTCCTTATTCGCGCTACGTCATGAAGCAGATCGATCGGCAGATCGAAGATCTCGAGCAGGGCCGCTTTGTTGCGCCGAAATTGCTGCCGCCGGTCGAAACCGAGCGCTTGGCCGTCAACGCCTAATGTGGCGGATTTGAAGGTGTGGTGGATTTGAAGTTCCTACGATTTGGCGGCACACTCGTATAGGAACTCAAATCAAAAAACCACACTAGAATTACTAACTTGCTAGTGCCCTTGCGATTCCGAAGTTCGCTAGGAACGTGCCGCAAAGCGTGGCGAACTTCCGAATCAGGACACTAGCGCCAATACTTAATAGTGCGTTTGATCGATTCCCGGCACGCTTAGCAGCGACGAGATCGCGCGGCCGCGCAGGTCGTAGACACGCGCATAGACGATGCCTTCGCGTTCGATATCGAACAAGACCGGCGCGTCGAGCTTGGCGCAATAGAATTCGCCGAGCACCATCGCGAAATCGGCGCCTTGCGGATCCCACGTCGTCGTGAACTGCGGCCCCAGCGCGACGACGACGGGCGGATGGGGACCGCAAACCGCGACGGTCCATCGGCCCCGCGGCGATGCGTCATGGCGTTCGGAAATTTCGGCCAGCAACCGCCGCGACGCCTGGGTCAGCGACAAACCCCAATAATCGAGCATGAAATCTTGCCGCGCGCCGCTGACGCCGCCCGCGAAGTGATTGTAGTCGGTGTACTCATAAGGGTGCAGCCGCACAATGTCGGCAATTGGAGAGGCGACGCCGACGCACAACGCAAGCACGCCTGCGCCGAGCGCGGTGTTGCCATATTGCCGAAGGCGGGCGGCGATACGCGCGGCGGCCAACCCGCCGAGCGCGGCGATTGGCGGCAACACAAAGATGAAGTGACGAATTCCGTTGTACATTGCCGGCCGAACCGCAACGGTGATCAGAATCGGCAGCAGTGCGGCGAGCAGCGTCGACAATAGCGCGGCGCGACGTCCAGTGCCGGCCGCATCGCGATCCGCACCAATGACGACGGCCATGAGCGCAATGACCGCGCCGCAAAGCCCGAGCGCAAGCGTCAGTTCGGGAACTTGCAGCGCGAACAGCGTCGGCACGTAGCTGCGCGGCATGTCGACGACGGGAATGAGCTGGCCGTCGAAAAGCTCCCGCCACGGCTTTTCGAAAAAATTCGAGAAATATTCCACCGCGTGGAACGGATTGAGCGGTGAAACGACGCTCCAAGGCCAGACGAGACCCATGACGAGATAAGCAAAGATGACCGTCGGAATGAAAGGCACGAGAAACGAGGCGCTTTCGTTCAATGCGGGTCTAAAACCCTCCGCGCGCGATCTGACTGCGAGGATGAATGGCAGCGGAAGGAGTGCGTTCATGACCGCGAAGCCGCCCAATACGCGCGCGCCGATGGCGAGGCCGACCCCTAAACCACACAGCGCAATCGTCGGCACCGAGGCGCGTGGATATTCCTGGAACGCGCGAACGAGACCGAGGAGAGCGATCGTCATGATGGCGGCAAACGGCCCATCCTTGGCGTTAATGAACATGTGGCCGTAGTAGAGCGGGCAGGTCGCGAGCAGCAAGACCGAGAGCAGGCCGGCGAGCGGTCCGCCAAGGCGCCGCCCCAGCCGCCACGTCGCAAACAAACCGATGAGGCCGACGGCCGCGCCCAGAAGTCGGCGCGTCTCGAACAAACCGAACGGCAGGACTTTGGCCGCAAGCGTGGCGAGAATGTCGAAACCGCCGCCGTACATGTACAAATTGACGAAAGAGAGCGCCCGCTGGTCGCTAAAGCCGGAACGATAGAGCGAGACGAGCAGCCCGCCATATTGAGAATGGGTGTAGTCGTCCCAACCGAGCCCATAGTCGCGAAACGTCAAAAGCGCGATGGCCGCAACCAAGGCCAGAATGACCACCGCCAGCCCGTCCAGCCAGCGCTCGGATGGGATCGCTTTCGATCGCAAGACGAAGGGAGTTACCGCAACTTGATCCACGCTCGGCCCGGTCCCCGATTGGCGGCTCATTCATGGAACTCACCAGCCGCCCTGACAATGCGGCAATGCGCAGCGATGTTTTGGCTGATCTTGTGGGCGGCGGAGTGGCGAGTGGGGAGACGCAGGGCGCGGATATAAGAAGCGGGGCGTCAGCCCCGCTTCGGTCGATGGATGCTAATTGCCGGAACCGTCACTTCGCCGCCGCCTCGTACATTTCGGCGACATGATCCCAATTGACCAGATGGTCGAAGAACGCCTTCAGGTAGTCCGGCCGCCGATTGCGATAGTCGATATAGTAAGAATGCTCCCAAACATCGCAGCCGAGAATGGGCTTGCCGCCATGGACTAGGGGATTCTCACCGTTGGGCGTTTTCATGATCGTGATCTTGCCGTCCTTGACAGCGAGCCAACACCAGCCGGAGCCGAACTGCGTGACGCCCGCCTGGATGAGGTCTTCCTTCACCTTCGCCAACGGGCCGATATCGGAGGTGATCTGCTTTTCGAGTTTTCCCGGAAGCTTGTCGCCACCGCCGCCTTTCTTCATCCATTTCCAAAAGTGAATGTGATTGAAATTCTGGGCGGCATTGTTGAACAGACCCGGATTTTTGCCGAATGTGCCGACGACGACCTCCTCGAGCGGTTTGTTTTCCCATTCCGTGCCCTTGGACAGGTTATTGCACGCAGTCACATAGGCTTGGTGATGCTTGTCATGATGAAATTCGAGGGTTTCGCGCGACATGTAGGGCGTCAGCGCGTCGTAGGGATAGGGAAGGTCGGGCAGGGTGAATGCCATAGGTGTGCTCCTCAATATGAATGCGAGTTGGTTGGAATATTCCCCGGTGCAACCGTCTGGGAACGTGAATGGTTCCTCTAGAGAGGGCCAAACTCATAGGGCCAAGTCGCAGGTTGAGCAACGTATCTTGGCGGTCGCCAACTGACGGTCTGAGACAACACGCAGTACGGGCATTGGCAGGGTGCAATAAACGCTTGCGCGAAATCCGAAGCGTGGTCACAATATCGACGTAAATTGTTCGCCGGCCACCCGGCGAACGGGGATGCACGTATGTATTTGGTTTTGTTTGGTTTCGGCGCGGTCCTGAGCGTCGCCGGCATCGTGCTCGCGGGCGCGGGTCTGTCGCTGCGGGAAGGCACGTTCGACGCAAGCCTTTTCACGCCCGGCGTTGTCGCCGCCGTCGGTGGGTTGCTCCTGGTCGGCCTCGGCATGGCGCTACGGACCCTGCAACAGATCGAACGGGCGCTTGCGGCGCGGGCCATGCCACACGTCGTGCAAATGCCGATCGCAGGCGCCCCCGAGACCTCCGACGAGTCCGGCGAAGCGGGCATATTTGCGTATCCGCCCCAAACGAAACAGGCGCCCACGCCGGCTGTGCTTACCGCAGACGCGAGCGATGAAGAGCCGGCGCGGACTGTCGCGCAGAAAGCGCCGGACAGCGCTCGCATCGGCAACAGACCGTATGCGCCGCTGACAAGGCCAGCGCCTCCAGCGCTCAGTGAAGCAAATAACGAAACCGATGCGGATCGTTTTGGCAGGCGGGGTAATGGCGCGGCGGCAACGCGAATTCCGCCACGCCTGTCGATTAGCGCGCGTTCGACCGCTGCAACGGAACGATCGAAGCCGCAGGGGCCCGATACGATGTGGACGAAGGGCTCGCGACCGGTCCGTGGCTTAGATACCGAACCGATACAAAATTCAGGAGTTTCGGCCATGGAGGCCCGGCGAGCCGCCGAGGCCGCGTCGGCCGCCTCGCCTGCGATGGCCTATGATGAGCCGGTGCCGATTTCGGTGCTCAGATCGGGCGTCGTCGACGGCATGGCCTATACGCTCTATTCGGATGGGTCGATCGAAGCGCAATTGCCACAGGGGACATTACGCTTTGACTCAATCACCGAACTGCGCCAGCACCTCGAGCACGGCGGTCTAGATCGCTCAGCAAGTTGATTGCTGCGTAACGGCCGCGATCACGCCGCTGGCGCGAGTGCCACGCGCGCATCGGAGCGGATGCGCTCCACCATGGAACGGAACCCGTTCGAGCGCTGCGGGGTCAGATGTTCCCGCAAACCCATGCTCTCAAATAGCTTGACCGCGTCGGTCACCAGGATGTCCCGCGCGGTCCGACCCGAGTAGATCGCAAACAGAATGGCGATCAAGCCGCGGACGATATGGGCGTCGCTGTCGCCCTCGAAGGTCAGCACCGGACCGCTTGCGCCGTTCGGACGCACGGTCGTGTCAAGCCAAACCTGGCTCGCGCAACCTTGCACCTTGTTGGCGTCGTTGTGCGCCGCTTCCGAGAGTTGCGGCAACTCTCGGCCGAGCTCGATTAGGTAGCGATAGCGGTCGTCCCAATCGTCGAGCGCCGCGAAGTTATCGATGATCTCTTCGATGTCAGCCATTGCGCCGCAGTCTCAACGTGTGTCCAGCTGCCCTTTATATATAGAGAGACACGCGCAACAGGTCGATACGTTCGGCTGGCTGCGGCGAGTTGACCGGACCGTTTCCAGGTCGCCGTGCCACGCTTATACGTGCTTGGGTTCCTTGTGCGGGGATGGACCGCGCCAGGGTGCGACGAGGTCTGTCGAGGTAAGCGTGTTCTGCGAGGAATCCGCCGTAGATGCGCCTTGCCGCGTGGCGGCGCCGTTCGTCGGCCCTGAACCGTTTGTCTTCAGCTTCGTCGTAAAGAACTGGTAAAGCATCCTCGCCCCGGCCTGAGCCCGGGTGCCGAGTTCGGAGGCGACATGGGAGCCAACCGTGCAAGCGTCAGGCTGTCGCGAGCAAAACTGGCTAAGGTCGCCAACGGTCGCCGATGCGGCCGAAATAGCGTCCGACGCGCCGACCTGTTTTGCCGGGGGCGTTTGCGACGAACCGCTTGGCAGCAGGATCAGCACGAGGCCGAGCCAGAAAGCCATTCGCAACAAAAAGAACATGACACCCAGATCCCCTGCAGCAGATTATGCCGCATGTCCCGAACAGCTACCAGCAATCGATAAAGGCGGCGTTTGCGCGAAGGAGGGGTTTTTGCGCATATTTGACGCAAATTTTCGAGCAATTGGAAAAAATATAGTTTACCTAAAATTTGAAAGAAATTCGCAGTTTAGCCCGCCTTTTGCGGGTTCTAGAGCCTCAAAACGGCAAGCCTTCGCGCGCCACTGTGCCGATCTGGTGCAACATATGCGATTTTCGCGGGCGTTCGAGGCAACGGCCGATTTACCATGATGGGGTTTTGCTGCGGCTCTCCGCCCAAACCGCAAATCCAAAGCGGGTCCCGTGCTTCGGCCCTTAGCGTTCGTTTAAGCGGCCTCTGACACCATCGCTCCAGAAAAAATTTGGGGAGCGCGTCTGCAATGTCGGACGTGCGTGGGACCGTGGCCCTGTTCGCCTCGATAGGAGATTATATCGAAACGCTGGTGCACCCGGCGGTCCGGCAAGACGCGCCGACGGCGACGCGGCACTACGCGTTTATCGCGACACGAATTCTTGGCAGCATCGTCGCCTTGGCGTCGCTTCCGATCTATCTTCTCATCCGCAATGCTCCGACCGCGGTCGAGGTTTTCGTCTTTTCCTGGCCCATTGTCCCCATTCTCATTGCCTACTTCTTGTCGCGCACCGGGCGCTACGAAACCGCACATGCTCTGTCGTCGTTTTCTTCGACGATATTGATTGCGCTGATCGCAGCGCTCAACGGCGGGGTCAGTTCATTCACCGCGGTTTGGCTCATCGTCGTGCCGCTCGAAGCGGCGCTATCGGCATCGCCTCGGGTTGCCGCGGCCGCCACGATCTTTGCACTCGGCGCGGCGGGCCTTTTGGCGCTGCTCGACGAAGCCCATTGGCTTGCGCCGGCGATCTTAAGCGCCCATCCGGCGCTTGCCGGGCTCGGCGTCATCTTCGCGGCCGTCTATGCAACCGGATTGGCGTTCGGCGCGGGCATGATCGCGCGTAAACGCAAGCAGCACGAGCAAGCGCTTTTGGAACCCAACGGCGAGGCAAAATCGGCCGACGCTCGCAAAGCGGGCGTCATTGCCACCATGAGTCACGAGCTACGAACTCCGCTCAACGCCATCATTGGGTTCTCCGAAATGCTCATGAAGGAGAACGCATTGGCTCTCGACGGCGGCCGCCGCAACGAATATGCGCGCGTCATCAACACGTCCGGTCAGCACTTGTTGTCGGTCGTTAATGGCATGCTCGACATATCAAAGATCGAGGCGGGTCGCTTCGATATCGCGCCCGAATCGTTCGCACCTGCGCCGATTATCGCCGCATGCTGCGAGCTGCTCGCGCTCAGAGCATCCGAGGCAGGGCTCAGTCTTAAGAGCACGATCGCCGATGATTTACCCGAGATCGTCGCCGACAAGCGTGCGCTCAGCCAAATACTCATCAACCTGTTATCGAACGCGATCCGATTTACCGATCGTGGCGGCAAGGTTGCGATCAAAACTTGCGCGCAGGCCGAGGACATCGCTTTCGTCGTCGAGGATAACGGCGTCGGCATCAGCGACGAGAATTTGACCCGGATCGGCCAGCCGTACTTTCAGGCCGACGCTTCTTACGAGCGCCGACGCACTGGTACCGGGCTCGGTCTGTCGATCGTTCACGATCTCGTTGCCCTGCACGGCGGAGCGTTGATCATCGAAAGCCGCGTTGGCGAGGGCACTCGGGTGACCGTGCGCTTGCCGATCGATTGCCAACGGGCAAAAGCGACGACGCGCGCCTGCGCGGAGCGACCGATTGCTAGATCGCTATCGGAGACGGCCATCTCCCGCCCGATGCCGGCTGCCATGCGCGAAATACGCTCGACGTGCCGAAGCTCCGGGAAAACAACGGTGAAGACAAGTGCGTAACCGCCGCAATCGCCGCCTGACATTTTCTGCGCGCGCGGCAAGCGCGGGTGGCGCTTTGGTTGTCGGCGCCTGGAGCAGAGTTGTCCGCCGTCCCGTGGATACGTTCGCCATTCTCGCCGCCGTCGGGGCGAGTTTCATTGTCATCGTGAACGCGGCCTTTCTGCAATCCGCCATGCATCCCATGCCGGCCTTCGAAACCACTTCGAAGTCTTCGGATGGAAGATCGGATTCGCTCAAACCCATTGCACCGAAAACTGCGCCGGCCGGTGGCCCCACCCACCCGGCGACCGCGTCGAATGCTCCGCCGGAAAAGTCGGCATCGCCGGCGCGTCGCAACGATCCGATCGCCGATCTGATCAACCCATCCGCGCGCATCGCAGCGGTGCAGCGGGCTTTGTCCGAATACGGCTACGGTCAAATCAAGGCGTCGGGGACCTTGGACGATGCCACAACGGCGGCGATCGAAAAGTTCGAGCGCGAGCACAATCTGCCAATTACCGGTCGAATTTCGGACCGGTTGATAGGCGAACTCACCGCGATGGTCGGCCACCCGATCGAATAAACGCTTCCGAAAAAGCTGATAGGCTGCGCCGATGGATCGGTCCGTGCGAACGCGGGAACGATGACGACGATGCGCCTTAAATCCGCATTATGGGTTGCCGCCTATCTGCGGCGGTGCCAGGTCGAAGGCAGCGCTGCGGTCGTCCGCCGGCGAGGTGCGGAGGAGGCCGGGGTGGTGTTCGTGCGAATCTGTCGGCTTGACGGCACATCGGAGCTATTCGGACCCGCGCCGCAGAGCGTGCTCGATTTTCGCCCGGCCGACCGCATCTTCACACCTTGTTTGCCGTCGCAACCCGCGCCTGATGATGCAATCGAAGCCTATTTGGCGCGCGAATTGAAATTCGATTCCGATTTATGGATCGTCGAGGTCGAGGCCCCGACCGGCAGACACTTTCTCGATATCGTTCACTAGAGAAGCTTCTGTCCCGATTCCGAAATTCACGACGCTCTTCGCGAACTTCGGAATCGAAAAGGACAGTAGCAAGTATATAACTCTAGTGTGGGGGTTTTGGATTTGAAGTTCCCATACGAGCGTGCCGCGGAACTTTCGGAACTTCAAATCCACCACACTAGGAGGCGTCGCGCCGTACGGCCGGTTGCTGCGTGGCGGTCGTATGCCGCACCGCAGACTTTGCGGGGCGGGCGCGCGAGCGGGCATCGTCATCCCAAAATAGCGGCTGATGCCGCTCAGCCGGACGTTCCGCCTTCGGCAATGCCTGCCAGATCGCCACCATATGTTCGGCCGCTTGCACCGTAAGTTCATCGAATAGGCAAGCAAGCGCGCGCACACGCTCGACCGAATGGCCGATCGCGACATTGACGAAGAGGAGGATACGATCAAGAACCTCGCGGCTGATATTGAGCGCCTTGGCCGCCGCTATGATCGGTTCGCCGAGCTCGTCGTCGGCGAGCCGGTGGGCCTGGGTCCGCGAAATTTGTAGGGCCTGCGCGAGATGCTGCGCGAAGGCTTCCCTATTGCGCGACAGCGCGGCGGCTTCCAGCCGTTCGCCAACATCGCCGTCGCGCGACAGCTTGACGCTGCCGGCGGGAAGCGGAGCGACTATTTCGAGATTGAGGAGAATGAGCCGACGCTCGTGAGCGCTCGCGGTTAGGAACAACTCGTTGAGCTCGATTGCAATGCCGGCCTGGATCGGTCCATCCGCTTCTGCAAGGAGTCCCGGTTTACGACCGTAGGGTTGCCGGCGCGCCGCCGCCGTGACGTCCGGCAAATCGCGCGCAAGCCGCTCGATTACGGGACGCGGCGGGCAGGCGTAGCGGGCAAGGCTTTCGGCCACCGCCTGCCGCGTAGCGACATCCACCGCGTCGAGCAGGCGCAGCGCCAACTCAGTGTAGTGACGCTCCTCAGCGAGTGTGTGCGCCGGCTTTTGCACGTAGAGATCCGTGAGTACGCGCAGCAGAGTTGGACGCATATCGACGTCATCTCGAAGTTCAAGACGCGTCAGATAATCCAACCTTGAGAGGCTCGCGCTCTCCATCTGCACTACTCGACGGCATGGCTCGATATGAGTCTGACGCGCAGACTAATCGGCCGGCGTTTACAGACCGTTAAGACTAAGGTTTTGTTTACAAAAGGTCCGAGCCCCCACAGCTGTTGCGCTCATTCCCGGCAAGCACAGGACGTAACATTTTCGATCCGATATTGCTCAACCGCTTCGGTAGCTGCAAAGTTTATCGCAATTTCGACCGACGGCGGTCGCCACGCGTACTGTTCTCGAAAGTCCAGATCGGGTGCGACCTCGCTAATCCGTGTGAAAACGATTTCAAAGTGTCCGCTGGAATTCGCCTGACATCGTGAAGCATCGACCGATATGATTGCGGTCCATTTTCGCTCTAAGGTCGGCGGTCGCATTTCTGAAAATCTGATCTCTTTGAACGCCAAGCGGGGCGCACATTCTGGGCCAGCGGCTTCTGCTGCGCCGATCATTTCGACTATGCCGATTAGAAGTACGGCTACACCGTACGTGGTGATAGGCATTGGTTGCTCCAATGCCGCTGCCGGATCGAGATTTCTGGAAAGGTCTTCGCCCATGCTCTCGGCCCAACGAGCGGCCAAAGTGCAGTGCTTGGGCGAAATGCCTGAAATACCGGGCGACTGCTATCAAGCCCGGCGCCGATTTATCTGTCCATCTAAGCGCGTTCGTCAAGATGCAAAGCTTCGCCGCCGCGCTCTTGCGTCATGGTTCGCCCAAGCCTAGGTTAGCTTCACGGGGAAAATGCAGACTCCCCGTCAGACGGCAGCCGTCCAAGCTCTGCGCAGCACTCGCTTTGCCGAGGAGGTTGCGCATGAACGGACAGGCCCACACAATCTCAGCGCAAAAACTCTACGCTCGCCTTCGCAGCGCGGCGGCGCCGGCCGTCGTCGCTGTTCGCGAGCTTGACGCTTTCTACACCGATGATCGACTGATCGTTAGTGCCACGCGCTGTGACACCGACGCAGTACGAAACCCACATCCGGCCGGCAAAGACAACCGCGACGACGGGACCATGAAAGGATACAAGGTCGCGATCCTCTGGCGCGGCGATCGCGAAACAAGGCTGACGGCGACACCTTGCAACAATCGCTATCGCCGCGTGTTTGAGGAGTTGAATGCGCTCGGCATCGATGCGCAGCCTGTCGTCTACGCCGACGATATCGCCGACGAGGTACGAAAGCAGCTCCTGACATTTGATGCCGTACTTGTTTGGGTCAATCCAGTCGATGAAGGACGAACCAGAAAAGTGCTCGACGCCGTGCTGCGCGATGTAGCGGCGACAGGGCCCTGGGTTAGCGCCCACCCCGATGTGATCCTGAAAATGGGCGTGAAGGAGATCCTGCACCGCACGAAACACCTCGGCTGGGGCACGGAAACCTATCTGTACCGGACGATGACAGATTTCCTTGTCGGCTTTCCGCCAAACGTTCGGTCGCGTGGGCCGCGTGTCCTCAAGCAAAACCGCGGAAACGGCGGCGAGGGAGTTTGGAGGGTTGAGTTGATTGATGAAGCGTCTGCCGAACCGAACTTCGTCTCCGTGCTACATGCGCGTCGCGATAGCATGCCGGAAACGTTGTCGCTCGAAGAATTCATGGTGCGATGTGAGCCGTATTTTGATTCTGGCGGATGCATCATTGATCAGCCATTTCAGCCGCGTCTGCCGGAGGGGATGGTTCGCTGCTACATGGGCGTCGATAAAGTCGTCGGCTTCGGGCATCAACTCGTCAAGGCGCTCATCCCTCCGCGCGCCGACGGTTCACCGGCGGCAGAACCTGGCCCGCGCATTATGCACGCGCCCGATGCAGCACCGTTCCAAGCGCTCCGAGTCAAGATGGAAATCGAGTGGACGCCTCAGATGATGACGATCCTCGGAATCGATGCCGGGTCTCTACCAATTATTTGGGACGCCGATTTTCTCTATGGACCCCGCACCGCCTCGGGGCAGGACAGCTACGTCCTCTGCGAAATCAATGTCAGTTCGGTATTTGCTATTCCCGATCAGGCCCCGGTTGCGATCGCGCTCCTGACATTGGAACGATTGAAGGCAGAGTCCGCTTCGCGGTAAGGAGCATGCGCAGCGGTCGCCCCGTACTTGTGGTTCGGCAGGGCGCCAAGAGCGCGTCTTAAAGCGTGTCGTAAGGCGTCGCATCGCCTAACAAATTCAATGATCCACGTTTCCGGATTTACAGACCGTTAACCTTGCCTGTCGCTTAATCGCGTTGATGTCGGTTTCGCGCATCGGAGCATGACGCTCCTTGCCGGCGGCAGAGGAAAGCGGCTGGTGGGCACTATCATCAAATTTCCGGACGAAGGACGCATCGTGCGCTTCGGCCGTGCGGCGGATGAATCGGCAACGATTATCATCCTGCCGGTCATTCGCATCGAACGATTTGCCGATTCGCATACGGGCGGCCTCGAGCCTCATGAGCGGCCACCGGCGGAAAGCGGTGGGCGGCGGCGCGCAAGACGGCGCTGAGGTGCTTCGCGTGCGGCGGCTTGCGCATGGTTCGAAGTGGCCGCGCATGCGCGCTTGAGAAAACGGCTATTGCACCGGCTGGATAGAGCAGGTGGCAGATGCGAGCGCCTGACGCGCCATCGGCATAAGGCCGGGTTCAGGCGCCAAGGCGCGCACCACGATCAACCCCACCGTCGTTGGCGATTCGATAATTAGTCGATCCGCCGCGGTGACGTCTTCTTCCTCAGGAACCTCGGCGTGCTGCTCCGCGGTCATGAGATCGAGTTCGATGGTGCGCCGGCCGGCGGCGCGGTCGTTGATGGCGTAATAGGCAATGCTCTTGCGCGTGTAGAAGGTGACCGACGTATAGGCCTGGCTTACCGGCGCGACGAGCTTGAGAGCACCGCCGGACAGATCGTAACGGCAGACAGCGGTGGCGAAAGCCGGATCCATGAACGGCATGACCTCGGCTTCGGCGGTGGGGACCGCAAGCGGCACCATCTTATTGACGGGCGTTAGGGGGGTCAGCCGCGAATAGGCGTCTTGCTTCGCCGCTTGCGGCATAGCGAGCACCGTCGACAGATGCACGATGCCGCCGAGCAATATCGCGGCCAGAACCAATAGCAGCACGCGGATCATCCGCAGCCCTTTCGTGTAACCGACGGCATTGGACCCTCTTTGGTCGTGCGCGTCGCAACTCCAATCGCCGTGTCGTAAAGCCGCCACAGCAAGGTGAATTTTTCAATTCCGCCGGTCGGCAGCCAATTGCCGGGACGGGCGAGCGGCGCGACCGTGATTGTAAACCGGCCGTCGCTATCACGGACGATTTCCTCACTGGTAAAGGCATGCCGATCGATCGAGTTCGCCACCAACCGGCCTTCCGGATCGTACAAGGTGAGTGTCCAGTAGCGCGCGGTCGGCGTCATGCCGCTGATCGTAAAAGTGCAGCGACCGTCGAGCGCATTCCCGACGTCGTCGGTGCGCGCATAGAACGCGACGCCGTCGCCCATTCCCGTCGGCAATTCCCCGCTGCGCGCGATGATGGCGCGCGCGTAAGGATCGATATCGACCGAGCCGCTCTTCGGCCATGCCGTCCACGCTCCGATTGTTAAGGCGCCGAACGCCACGCCGTGGGTCAGCGTGAACCAAGTAGCGCCAAGGCCGACGGCGGCCGCGATCAGGAAAGTGAAACAGGATCCGAACAAAAGGCGCATTGTTGACTGCGTTAGAATCGATCGCGCGAACGCAAAGGTTCAGTCACGGCGGGCATCGGCGGGTGGCTCGCGGTTCGCCGCCGTTGCTAAAGTATCGGCGTCCCCCTGATTGCTTGCGCCGCCGTCGAGGGCGCCGAGTGATCCCGTGGGCGCGTTCTGAACCGTCAGTGTATGGAGAGCATCATCCAACATGCGCTCGGCTTGAATGAGCGCTTCGGTGCCCTTGCGCGTGAGCAGCACCGGCTGCTCGATCCCCTTGAAGGACGTGTCGGCAAGCGCCGGCGCGTGTGAAGGAGGCGAGAGGCCCGCCAGCGTGCGCAACTCAACGCCTTGATGCGCGTAGGACATGATGTTGTGCCAGGTTGCCGCGGGGAGGGTGCCGCCCGTCATCCGTTTGGTGGGCGTATAGTCGTCGTTGCCCATCCAAACCGCGCCGACGAAGTTTCCGGTGTAGCCGACGAACCAGCCGTCGCGCCAATCGTTGGTGGTGCCGGTCTTGCCGCAGGTCGGAACGCCGTCGAGCTCGGCACGCCGGCCGGTGCCGTTTTCGACCACGGAGTTCATCATTTTGATCATGTCGATGGCGACTTCGGGACTGATCACCTGCTTCGGTTTCGGACCGTCGCGATCGAAACGCCAGACCAGTTGTCCGGAATCGGTGCGCACTTCGAGTGCGGCGTGAGGCGCCACGGCGCGGCCGAGATTGGGGAAAGTAGCATAGGCGATCGCGTGCTCGACGACGTAGACCTCGTCGGCGCCGATCGGCAGCGAAGGCGTATCCGGCAGCGGCGAATGAATGCCGAAATTGCGCGCGGTCTGGACGATCATGGCGCGGCCGAGCTTGGGATTGCCGTTGCCGAGCATGATCGACAATTTGACCGGGATGACATTGATCGAATGGGTGATGGCTTCGAGCAGCGTCACGGAGCCGGAATAGCCGCCGGAATAATTGTGCGGACACCAATTGCCGATGCATACCGGCGAATCGACGACCACTGAAGACGGCTTGAAGCCGTTCGCCAGGGCGGTCGTGTAAACATAGGGCTTGAAGGACGAGCCGGGTTGGCGCAGCGCATCGGTCGCGCGGTTGAATTGGCTCGCGCCATAGTCGCGACCCCCGACCATAGCGCGCACGCCGCCGTCGAGATCGCCAATGACGGCCGCGACCTGGCTCGCGCCGTAGTCACGTCCGTATTGCCGGAGTTCGGACTCGGCTTCACGCTCGGCATAATGCTGAAGGTTGCTGTCGAGCGCCGTGCGCACGACGAAAGAACGGGATGTGACCGATTTCGGCAGCGTGTCGACGAGCCGCCGCATCTCGTCGAAGGCCCAGTCGAGATAATAGTTCGGCGCATCCTCGACGGCGCGGTCGATCGGCGTCGCCGGATTGCGCCGCGCGCCATAGACTTGGCCCTCGCTCATGAAACCGTTTTCGACGAGATTGTCGAGCACGACATTGGCGCGCGCGCGGGCGGCCGGCAGATTGACGAGCGGTGAAAATTTGGTCGGCGCCTTGAACAGGCCGGCGACCATCGCCGACTCGGCCAGATTGAGATCGCGCACCGATTTGCCAAAATAATACCGCGCCGCCGCGTCGACACCGTAAGAGCCGCCGCCGAGATAGGCACGGTCGAGATACAATTTGAGGATTTCGTTTTTGCTCAGATGCGATTCCAGCCAAAGCGCCAGAAACGCTTCGTTGATCTTGCGCTCGTAGGTGCGTTCGTTCGAGAGGAACAGATTTTTGGCCAGTTGCTGGGTGATCGTCGAGCCGCCCTGCACGACGCCTCCGGCCTGCGTATTGGTGACGAAGGCGCGAAAGATGCCCTGCAGGTCGATGCCAAAATGGTCGTAGAAGCGGCGGTCCTCGGTCGCCAGCGTTGCCTTGATCAGGTTGTCGGGAAATTCATCGAGCGGCACCGATTCGGAGTGTTTGATGCCGCGGCTGCCGACTTCATTGCCATAGCGGTCGAGAAAGGTGACCGCGAGATCGGACTTCTTCAGCCAATCATCGTCGGAGGTTTGGCGGAATGCGGGAATGGCGAGCGCGACCAGAACGAGAAGCCCGCCGGTGCCGAGCGTCGCCATTTCCGAGAACGGCTCGACCAGCAGCCAGCGCCGCCAGCCGGCGACATGGAAGCGATCCATGAATGCGGTGAATCGCTCGTAGATCTCGCGCGCCCATTTGCCGCTTTGAAATATCGCCGAGTCGATCCGGGAGTCGATATCGAGAAGTAGCCGCCTCAGCCTGGGGCGCCAGTCCTCGCCCGGATTGGGAAACATGTCGGTCACGGCTGTGCGCTCCGAGCAACGGCAGAAATCAAGGCACCCGCCTTTCTAGCGAACCCGCCGGTTTCCGGCCATGGATTAATTGACCCAAGGGCGGGATCGGCACAATGAATGCAAATTAGGGGTAAATTTGGCATAGGCTTGAGGCGTCTGGAGAAAGACCGTGACAAGTAATCGCGAGGGCGCCGAGCAAGTTCCATTTTGGCGGCGCAAGTCGTTGGCCGAAATGACCGATTCGGAATGGGAGAGCCTGTGCGACGGCTGCGGCCGCTGCTGCCTCAATAAGCTCGAAGAAGAGGAGGACACCGTCAAGACCTTCTACACCGACGTCGGGTGTCGGTTGCTGGACGGGCAAACTTGCCGTTGTCGCGACTATGAAAACCGGCTCGCATTGGTTGACGATTGCGTGAGGCTGACGCCGGAAAGCCTTAAGACCATTCATTGGCTGCCGCCCTCGTGCGCCTATGTGCTGCTTGGCGAGGGCAAGGACCTCTATTGGTGGCATCCGCTCGTCTCCGGCGACCCCGAAACAGTCCATGCCGCCGGCGTATCGGTCCGTGGGCGGATGCGAGCGACCGAGCTCGAAGTGCCGGATGACCAACTGGAGGACTATATCGTCAGCTGGCCGGTGAAATTGCCGAAACGAGCCCGCCGCCGCGGTTAACGCGCAAAAAAGTGTCGCCGCGCCACCGCGCACCCCTGGTCTGCGCAAAGTCCGGTTGCCAAGCGTCGCTGTCGCGGCCAATTGATCGCGATGCCCGATCATAATGGGCTGGTTCCTGGCGCCGTTTTTGGCCCGGTTTCCTAGTGTGGTGGATTTGAAGTTCCTATGGTTTCTGCGGCCACTCGGATAGGAACTTCAAATCGAAAAAACACACTAGAATTATAAGCTTGCTAGTGTCCTTTCGATTCCGAAGTTCGCTAAGACTGTGCCGCAAGGTGTGGCGAACTTCGGAATCGGGACACTCGTGAGC
>JBAPZR010001143.1:0-6924 GCA_049285335.1 Xanthobacteraceae bacterium
GTGGAGAGACCGCCCAAGAGCAGGCGGCGCAGAAGAAAGTGAAGCATCACAACGCCTACGAGAAAACGCCGCTTCCCGGGTTGGGAACGTTTTTCCGACGGTTCTTCGTCGCTCACGCCGCGCGACCGAATTACTCAAATCGCTGATCGCGGGATTATTCAAACCGCTGACCGTGGGTTCGGCGCAGCTCTTCAACAGAACGCGACGCGCGTTTCACGCCGAATTTCTTGCGCCCGATGAGTTTTTCTCATTGAAATAGCGAAACGTCACTCGATCGCCGGACTCGCGCTGCCAATAAAACTCCAACCGCCCGTCAATGTTGGCGGGCGGTGAGTAAAATTGAACGACGAGAGAGGCTAGCGCAACTGCGCTAGCTCAAGGGGAGTTACTTGCACTTTCCCTTTTTGACCGCGGCGTCCTGAGCGGCCCAGGCGCTCACGAAATCCGACGCGGTCGCGACACGGGCCCAGCCGGTGCCGATCGGACTAGCGCTGTTATTCCACCAGATCCGGCAAAATCCGGACTCGAACCTCACCACGGAAAAATCGGCGCGCGCCGGCGTCGACGCAGCAAAACCAAGTACCAACACGCTAACGGCAAAAGCAAAACGCTTCATTGCAAGCTCCCCTGTTGTGCCTTCCCGGAACTTTCCGATAGTACGTGCTCTACGTCGAGGCAAGCCTGTCGCGCGCTCTTGAACACACTCATGAACAGGTGCGTAGCGTGGCCCGATAACAATGGGGGATCAATGCCGGAAGTCGTCGTTTATCTGTTGGAGGGTCGTACGCTCGAACAGAAACGCGGTCTCGTGAAAGACATCACCCAAGCCGTCGTCAAGAATGCCGGCACGACCGCGGATCAGGTCACCGTTTCCTTGGTGGAAACTCCTAAAACATCGAAGGCCAAGGGCGGCGTGCTGTTCAGCGAGATGCCCGGCCGCTAGTGTGGTGAAATTTGAAGCTCCTAAGGTTCCCCGGCGTGCTCGTGTACGAACTTCAAATCCAAAAGCCATGCTAGAGCTATAAACTTGCTAGTGTCCTTTTGATTCCGAAGTTCGCCAAGAGCGCGCCGCAAGTTGTGGCGAACTTCGGACCAGGGACAACCGATCGCGGGGGGCGCCGCTCCGCTCCGTCACGCCGGTTTCTCACTTAAGGCCTATCATTGGATTTGCACAGCGGCCGCGACCTGTCGCGCAGTCGCTAACATTGCTGTGATTGCGACGCACAATTCTATTGCTGCACTGCGGTATATCCCTGATAATCGGAAGGAAGACTGCGAACACTCGACAAACGCAAAGAACCAGAAATAACGCCAGCCGAAGGTGTGGACATGAGAGATGTTTGGAATACGAAAGATGGCCGGCGCCGGGTGCGGGTTGATTTGCCGACGGTCGAGGACGCCGTGCTTGCGGCGCAAGGGCTGACCGAGGACGTCGAGAGGCAGATCGAGATTGTGGTTTCGCTGATGCCCGTTTCTCCCCAGGAAGCGAGGCGCGCCGTCCTCAAAATGAAGCGCTCCGGGGACGACAATCGCGTGACTGTGCCGGGACGCACCGGAACGTTGCGCGCGGTCGTGGTCGAACGAAAGCCGCCACGCCGGGTCGCGACGCGCTCGGTCGCAAGCCTCAACCGGGGTCGAGGATAGCGCACCCGCATTTGCCGGCGGCGGACAGGGATCGGCTCTCGAAGCGACGCAACCGACGCGCAGTGGATGGCGTTGTCCGAGTGGCTATATTTTTTTGCGGGTGTGCTGCCTGCGTTCGAGGGCTGTGGAATGTCCAAAACCGTCGTTGCGCCGCGCACGAAAACCCGCACCAAGACACAGCGGCCGCCGCTCTACAAAGTTATTCTGCTCAACGACGACTACACCCCGCGCGAATTTGTTGTACTCGTGCTCAAGGCGGTGTTCCGCATGAATGTCGACCAAGCCTATCGCGTAATGATGACGGCGCATCAGCGCGGGGCCTGCGTGATCGCGGTCTATGCGCGCGACGTCGCCGAGACCAAGGCCAAGGAAGGCACCGAACTCGGCAAGAGCAAGGGCTATCCGCTATTCTTCACCACGGAGCCGGAAGAATAAGGCGATCGCCGCAAGTCTCCGCAAGTCTCCGCAAGTCTCTATTAGCGCACGGTCGACGGCGGCGGCCCCTGCGCGGCGGCGAGCGCCGCGCGCGCGTCGTTCGACGCAAGGTGCAAGGACGGCTGGCCGTCATACGCAAACAAAAAGCCGCCGAACGCCATGCCGGCAAAAAATACAGTAGCTATCGCCAGCATCAACACGCCATTGTCGCGCGGAGCAGGGGCAACTGCGTGTAGTTGCTTTTCCAAAAGCTCTTGTTCGTCTTCAGTCATTGTCGGTCGCCTCGTAATCGTTTCAGCGCAAATAATTCGGTGACGCTACACAAATGGAAAACCCGCAAAGCGGTCAGTCGTTCCGGTGAGCGGCCTCTCGCAACTCTTTGAAACTTCTCGTAAATAACGTCGATTCATGCCGGATTGAAATTCCGCGCTGCAAAAATATGAGGACGGTTAAAGGAACGTCGGCGCGATTTCGCGCGTTAGCGTTAACTGTTGTGGCGTGCCGGGTGATGGAGGGAGCGGGCCATGCCGCTTGCTGCTTATCCGGATTTAGGTTTGTTCGTTCGCGCCGCGCGGATCTTGCCCGTCGCCATTGCGGCCGTTGCCGGTGCCGTGGTGGGTGGATTTGTCGTTTTTGCGATCAATGGCGCGCTCGCGCCGCCGCCTCGCCCGGACCTCAGTACAAATGGTCATGCGACCGCGGCCGTTGCACCGGCAAAACCGGTCACGATCGTTGGCGCAACGACGCCGAACGCTACCACACAGTCGCCGCCAGTTGCCGCAGCCGCGCCGCAAACGCCAATCCAACCGCCGCCTGCTGTGGCCGCTTCCACGACAGCGCAGATATCAGCGCAAACTACACCGCAGGACGAGCCGCGGCCGACGCGATGGCCCAACGCGTTGATGCGCGGACATAAAGTTATAACGCCGTTGCCGCCGCCGGCCGTTGCGCCAGCAGCCGGCGACTCCGAAGAGGAAAAGAGCGCGCAAACGGATCACAAGAACTCCGGCGTTGCGGCGTCGGCGGACGACGATCGCGCCGACGCGCGACGCCACGCGCGCGCTGCGAGAAAACGCGAGCGAGAGTCTTCATCCAATGCGGGCGCGCGGGGGGCGGGCGATCGCGCTTATAACCGCGTCTACGACTACTATGACCGCCGCCGCGCGATCGTTCGCAGGCAACGGCCGCAATGGACGCAGCCGGCGGAAGCCGGGCAGCCATGGTCGGGTCAATTCTGGGGCGGCGGCGGATATTATCGCGACGGGCAATGATTCGGGTTCGAGCGCGCGCGAGAGGACGCGTGTTGATTTGAGAGCTGCGTCTATTTGGAGAGGCGCGCTTACTTGCCGTGAATCGAAAGCCCGTTGGGGCCGAAGTCGATATGCACGCCTTCAGCCTGATGTCGATCCTGGTAGAGCTGATAGCTCAGCACGGCCACCGCGATCGAAAGCGCACCGATGACGAGATAAAGGACGTTGGTGCGAGTCACAGCAAGCCATCCTTCGCCGGCAACAAAAATTCGAAGGCGGATGAAACGTAGCAGCGAGGCCGATTCGTGTCGCCATCAAAGCGCGGAAATCGGGGTGGCGCATTAATGTCGAAGGGATCATGCAAAAAAAAGGGGTGAGGGGGGAGCGGCAGCGAGTTTCGCGCTCAGCATCCCTCCTCACCCCAGAAACCCTCCCCGCCCCGTCGGAGAGGGAGGCAGCGGAGACCTCCTGGATCAGGCGTGTCGCCGTGCCGGCATGCGATAGGCCAGGCGGGCGTGCCCGGCGCAGTAAGCGAAGCCTGTGATCGCGTCGTTGCCGCAAAACACGAAGTCGGCGCGGGCCGGATCGCCGATCGGCCAGCGGCACTTGTGCTCGGCGATCTCGGTCAGCGGGCAGGGATGAGCGCTATCGACCGGCGCATCCGACAGTGCCTCCACGCCGCAATAGGGCGTTTGCGCGAAAGCAAGCCGCAAGAGCCGGCGCTGTGTCGGCACCCGCGGGTGACGAGGGCGCTGAGGGCTGGTTCGCGCCTGCGCTCCCGCGGGCCTCCCCGACGCCAGGCCGAGCCGATGAATTTTGCCGATAACGGCGTTTCGACTGACGCCGATTTCGGCGGCGATCTGACTGCAGGTCAGTCCGGTGACGACGCAGCTTTTGAGCTGCTCGACCCGCTCAGGGGTCCAGGTTTCGATACTCATGGAAATGGCCTCGCGATTGCCGCGGCCTTCTGGGCCGCCGACAGGGCGATGGCTTTCGCGCGCAACAGGCAACCGCGAGAGAGCAAAAGGTCCGAGCGCAAATTTTCGGTGAGCGGGCGCCGGGCACCTGGTTCGAAAAGAAATGCCCCTTCAAGAGTTTAGAGCGGCAATCGATTCAAGACGAAGCGATGACGCTCTACGCCGCTATCACCGAGCCGCATCCGCGCTTGGCAATGCAAGCCCGCCGTTGAGAATGACGCCCGTACGCCGGACAAACCGGGGTCGCTTCATCTTGTTGAGCGAGAAACTCTCGCCGAATCGAAAGTTGCACGATTCGATTCGCCTGCCAAGGGTTAAAATGGCATTATAAGCCAGTTTTAACTCTGAGGCGTTGAGGCGTATCGATCATGGCGCGACCGGAAAACCGCTCGGAGGCGAGGGCATTGAGCCTGACGCTCCCGATCGAGACATTCAACTATCTAGTCCTATTGGCGACGCTCGGAAAACTCGGCCGCACCGAGAACGAGGTCGCAACCCACATCCTGGTGCGCGAGGTCTACGCGATGCACGCGGCGCACTTCCACGAAATCCGAATCCCGCCGCCGGCGGATGAGTGAGTGCGATGTTTCTTTGGGACGTCATTGCCGGCTCGACCCGCCTGCGGGCCGCAGCGAATTCTCTTCTGGCCTCACGCAGAGCCCCTTCGGCGGGCGAAGGCCCGGCAATTCGTTTTCGGTGCACTGATGAGTGAATCAACAGTCCGGATCACCGAGTGAATCTTTTTCATGCCGGCTGCGCTGGCTACATCGCACCCCCCATGCGATTTTTGTGATCGCCATAGCGAGAAATGCGGGGGACCAATGATCAAAATGTTTTTCGCGTTCGCGGGCCGGATCGGGCGCTTATCCTATCTCCTTCGCGGCATGGGCCTTGGAATCGCAACTGGTTTGCTTTCGGTCGTCGGCTTCACCCTGTTCTTGCACGGCGTGCTGTGGTGGCTCGGAATCCTCATTTTTGTCGCCGCTTTGGTGGCTCTTGTCGTGAGCTTTGCGTCGTTGGTCGCGCGCCGGCTGCACGACATGAATTTCTCCGGCTATCACGCCATTTGGGTGGCGCCGGTCCAGCTCCTCGGGGTGCTCGTCCCGCCGGCGCTGGCCAGCGATGGCGTGGACGTATCCGGTTTCGATCAAGCGATTTATTTGCTGGTCGCAGCGATCGGTGCGTGCTTGCTGCTGTGGCCCGGCACCAAGGAAGAGAATCGCTTCGGCTACCGGACGAACCGGAGAGGGCGCATTTCCCAAGTCGTCCTTGGGCGCGACGTTTAAATACGCGCTTCCTTGTCATTGCCGGACTTGATCCGGCAATCCATGCTGAGATGGAGGCATGAGGAGCTTAGGCGACGTTCATTCAAAATCACAAGACGCCAGATAATTAGCGGGAGGCCAATGACCGCTGCCGCGATCGGTAGCAACGATTTGACCGCCTCCGATGCTCGCTGCGAATCGGTCCCTATCAGGTCAAGTGTCAAGCGTGCAACCGAAATGACCGCGAGTACGAGTAGGACAAGGACAATCAAAATAACAATTGTCGTTGCTGCCGTCGCAAACCATTGGGGCGGTGAGTGGAGGGTCGCAAATTCAATCGGCCAAGAAGATTTTTGCGCCGTTGAATTTTTGACCTTCTCATCCGAAAGCTCGGGACCCATTCTTGGTAGCCTGTTACTCAAACTTGAATCCTAATCGGGAGGGCGGCGCATCGCCGCCCATTTCAAGTCGTGGATGGCCGGGTCGAGCCCGGCCATGACGAGTCGGACATTCACGAGTTAGAGAATCACGAACACCCCGTCGTGCTCCCGCACGTGTCGCATTTGAGGCACGTACCGTTGCGCACCAAAGTGAAGTTGCCGCATTCGCCGCAAGCCTCGCCTTCGTAGCCTTTGGCCTTGGCTTCGGCGCGCTTCTCGGCTGCCGCGGCCCGCGCATTGGCGCGCGCTTCAGTGCGGTGCTCGAGCTCCTGCGCCGGCGAGAGCTTTTGCTCGGGCTCGGACTTGAGCGCCGTCGAGCCTGAGACTTCCGCGCGCGGGCCGGCCGACGAAAGCGCGGTGATGCTGGTCACCCCGCCCCGTCCGCCTCCCGCGGACGACCCTCCCCCTACAGGGGAGAATGAAGTGTCGGCGCTGCCCGGCATCACTTTGAGCCGGTCGGTGCGCGAGCGCGTGAGGCCCTTCGACACGTAACGCGTGTCGGCGGTGGGCCTGCCTTCCTCGACGCCTTTGCCGAGCGCGTCGAAGCTTCCTTCGGTCGGCTCGACATGGGCGAGATCGAAGCGCGACGCGTAGCTCACCGCGAGCTCGCGGAACACGTAATCGAGGATCGAGGTCGCGTATTTGATCGAGTCGTTGCCCTGCACCGGGCCTGACGGCTCGAAGCGCGTGAAGGTGAAGGCATCGACATATTCGTCGAGCGGCACGCCGTATTGCAGGCCGAGCGAAACCGCGATCGCGAAGTTGTTGAGGAGAGAACGGAGCGCCGCGCCCTCCTTGTGCATGTCGATGAAGATCTCGCCGAGCCGGCCGTCGTCATATTCGCCGGTGCGCAGATAAACCTTGTGGCCGCCGACAACGGCTTTCTGGGTGTAACCCTTACGCCGATCGGGCA
>JBAPZR010001144.1:0-2010 GCA_049285335.1 Xanthobacteraceae bacterium
GCTAACCGTTTTGGAGAACGGCTCGGCAATTGAGACCGCAAACATTGGGCGCGAAGGAGCATTCGGTCTCTTCGCGGCCATGTATAGCCGAGTCTCCTTTAATCGATGCCTTGTGCAACTGGAGGGCGACATAGTCCGCTGCCCGATCGAATTATTGCAATCGGAATTCAAGCACAGCGAATACGTGCGCGATCTCTTCGTCAGCTATTCGGAGACGCTGCTATCACAGGTTCAGCAGAGCGTGGCATGCAATGCTATGCATTCAACGGAAGAGAGAATGTGCCGATGGCTCCTCATGATGCATGATCGGGCCGAGGGGGAAGCGTTTTGGCCATGAGGTCGCGCCCCGGCACTGTGCCTGCCAAAGTGACTTCACGAATTCCTCTTCCGGACGGTCCTCGACTTCATCGGTAATCCGCCACACCGCGTCGCTACTATATTTGGCCTCTAGATCAAGCGGTTGATTGCCGAGGCGCCCGCCTGGTCGCCGGCCATTTGGCGGCCTTACCGGAAGCGATCAATCATATCGCCGAGGATCGTGGAAATCGTATCGCCGATCTTCGGCGGCACACGACGCGCCCGATCTTTTCGAGCTCCTTTTCAACGGCGCCGAGATGCCGCTGGATCGCAGTTACGCTTGGGCCGAAATCCGATGAGCGGTATGGAGTATGAAACTTCGCGAAGCCAGCCATAACTGGAATGCGCGAACGCCTCCGCCGTTTCGCAAACCAACCTGTCAGGCCGCGGTTTGTTTCCCGATAGGCGACTGGCGTCGGATATGTGCTTTGCCGCAACCACGTCATGCACAGGCTCGCCATGCCAAGCGACGTGAACGGGTTTAGAGCTTGGTTTAATCCAGACGGACCGCCGACAGATTTTATCAAATGCCCGTGCGGCATGAGTGTCGCGCCCCGCACACCGCGTTGTGCCAGTTCAATGATCTTGGACGCGACGAGTCGTGCGGCGGGGTCGTCGGTCAGGTTTAGTTCCAGTTTTTCGCACACGGTTTCCAACGCGATGGACATTTGCCGAATGATTTCCAGCTCAAAGGCTTGGCCCGCGAGAAATGTCGGATCGGAATGACTGCGCTCCGAAATAGTCGTAGGCGGGGGGCGCCATTCGGTCTCTCAGTCAACGACGCCTTGGGATCGACCTGTCGTCGATAAGTGAAATAATAGCTTATTCCTGCCCCCATGCACACTGAAGTTCCAGTTTCGGAACAACAATTAATTTTTGTTCAGGAACGAGTCTCGGCGTTCCTAATTAGCCAAATATGGAAGTGATCTAAATACACAGCCTGTTCTATGTCAGAGAAGCGCCCACCGAACCACGGGCTGGACCAAGAGATTAAAGAGCGAATTGGCCAGCAACTGAGACACTTTTATGATTCCTGCATTAGCGAAGAATTGCCAGCTCGCTTGCTCGCAGTCCTCAAAAAGTTAGAGGAGGAAACTGAGCCATGAGGAAGCAAGCTCAAATAATCGCATAAAGCGGATTGCGGCAAACTTTGCGAAGCTGCCGGAGTTGTTGCGACGCCAAAAAACAACAGGCCCACCGACTGGGCCGAGTGGGCCATTCGTTGCTGCTGAAGTCCCATCTATTGTTGTTTTGTGGGTGTGTTGGACCGCATGTACATTCCGCGTCGTGCCTCACGCCGCATCTGACGAGCGTTGCGTCGCGCCTCACGCCGCATCTCCCGACCTCGTTGCCGCGCGGCGCGCCGTTGTTGGCGCCGCGTCATGGTTGGCGCTGGAGTCGTGGGTGCTGCAGCGGCTGGCGCTGGAGCGGCTGGTGCTGGAGCGGCTGGCTGTGCTTGAGCCTCAGCATCTGACGGCGTTAGCACGGTGGTGGGCACCGCAAAGCCCAACGCGGCGGCTAATCCGAGAAGGGAAAGCGCGCCTCGACGCGAGATACTTTTTTCACTCATGGCTAATCTCCGGGTTTTTAGTCCTCCCCCGGAACGCCTATTAGGGGCCCACGCATATGAATGTCCGCTGAATGAAATTAGAC
>JBAPZR010001145.1:0-1576 GCA_049285335.1 Xanthobacteraceae bacterium
ACGAGATCTACATGAAGCATACTGGCCAGCGGCTGCAGAAGATCGAAGAGGCGCTGGAGCGCGATTTTTTTATGACGGCAGAGACGGCCAAGGATTTCGGCTTAGTCGACAAGGTAATCGATCATCGCCCGGAGATACCGCCACCGCTTGCAGCCGTGTCCTAAACGAACATGCATCTTGGTTGTCCCCCCTGATTGGAGGTTTTCACCTTCGTGGTGTAATGCTCCCGGGGTAGGCTTGTCGTTGATGTTCGAACCGTGCTGCTCCGACCGCCATGTTCGCTTTGTGCCACAAGCAGCCATTCCGGAAATTGCGCAATATATTTGACGCTCCGATCTTCGCGGTGAGCTAGCCGAGTGGAGCTCAGCTGATCGATGTTCAGATCATGTGGTGAAGAATGGAGGTGCAGAATTGCTAAATCGGCGCGAATTCAATGGACTTTGCGGGGCGCTTAGTTCATCGCTGCCTGCCCTCAGCGCCGGAACAATGGTGCCATCAGGGAACTTTACGGTACGCCCTCCAGCGTTTGAATCGACGCCGATGGCCGCAGCAAAAGCCGATGCACCTGGCAGCCCCGAAAACATTACGGTTAGGACAGGGCTCTTGGCATCTCTGCCGCAGGAGCTTCAGACACTGGATGCAGCGTATCCGCCGCCCCACTAGGTGCCGTGCCACACGCTTTCACAACTGCGATCGTGAGTCCGCTTAGTGCAAAAGCGGCCGCGCGAAAACGTCGCTCACTTCTCGACCGCGCCGCCGCTTTCGGCCCAGTCCTTGAACCCGCCGAGGTTGTAAACGCGCTCATAGCCCATGTCTTTGAGAACCTTGCCGCTGAGCGCCGCGCGACCGCCGGAGCCGCAATAGACGATCACGTTCTTATCCTTGGCAAAACTCTTGTCGTGCGAGGGCGAATCCGGGTCGGCGCGAAATTCCAGCAGGCCGCGTGAAACGTTCACGGCGCCAGCGATCTTGCCGCTCTTCAGTACTTCCAGTGCGTCGCGTACGTCGACGATAAGGGTATTGCCCTGTGCAACCATGTCCTGCGCCTGCGCTGGCATGATCCTCGGCACTGCCGCATTGGCGACATCCATCATCTCTTTCAAGTTTGTCGTCATGTGTGCTCCTCCTATGCCTCAGCTTTGCTTAGGTGGAGCAAACCTGTCAGCGCCCGGCGCTCCCAGCCGACTTCCTGCTCGAACGGTCAGCCCACGTAAGCTGTACGCCGCTGGGGCTCAAC
The DNA here is from genome assembly GCA_049285335.1 of Xanthobacteraceae bacterium. Lineage (GTDB taxonomy): Bacteria > Pseudomonadota > Alphaproteobacteria > Rhizobiales > Xanthobacteraceae > BOG-931. Next base: position 1,238 of record JBAPZR010001145.1, read on the forward strand.
CTCAACGGCAGTCTTAGGCTCCGCTGGTAACCGAAGAACCGAAGCTTGCTGACCCTCACTCAGAGACGTCAGGAGCACAACCTGGCCGTCTGGAAATTCCAGCGCATCGTGGTGCGCTGTTATTTTTTCTTTGTTGATCTGTCGAAAGATCGCTGTCGTGTGTTTGGTCTCTTGGTCTTGCCACGCCCACAATCTAGCCGGCAGCCGCTTAACCTTATGAGCAAAGGCTAACTCTGTTCCCGGTGTAACGCAGACTGCGACATTCGCGTCTTCCGATGCTGCAAATCCCCGGGTGCCAGTACCAAAGTCGCGCGTGGTAAGCTTGTCGCCAATTTTAGC
>JBAPZR010001146.1:0-1971 GCA_049285335.1 Xanthobacteraceae bacterium
ATAGGCGGCAGATGGACGCTTTCCTGAGACTTAAGTGGCGCTCTAAAACCTACTGAATAGCTGGGAAGTAGTGTGGCAGCGAAAGCGAACGACCACAGTTGCGCGACGGCGTTTGGTTATTGCAGAAGAGGAGGGGCCGATGGCCTATAAGGTGTTACTTCAGACCTGGGCGCTCGATGCGACGAAGCGTCGGAGCCTAGCACTTGATCCTGCCCGCGTGGACGTGATCGAGCATTACCAGGATGCGTACGGAACGGCCAAGGGTTTTCAAACCCAGGTCGATCTGTGGTGGGGTGAGCCGGGGCATGATTCGGTGCCCACGGCAAGCCGCATCATCATGCAAGGCAAACAGGAGTATTTGGTACAAGGGCGCGTGGACGACGTTCTCTACGAGATCAATCTCGCCCTTACGAGAAAATGAGTCATGGTAGGCCACCCCTCGGGACTTGATCACCCCGAGGCCGCACTGGGCGACGGCACCCTGTCGGACACCTTAATAGGACCGGCGGGGCAGCACCCTAGGAGAACACGTGTAAGCTGGCCGCTTTCATTACGCCACGGGTGCCCATCACTCGGTAAAGTGAGGTGGGGTGGATCAGGGCAAGGTGCAGGTGATCCACGTGGTGAGAAGCGGACCTGCTACTGCCTCGCTTGACCTCGCCCGTGGTGCAAGGAACTGAGCTTCGCGCGACGCCCTTGGGCTGTAAGCGCGCGGAGGGGCGGTAATGGATCGCCCTAAGCGATTAGCGATCGAGTATCGATTAGGATCGGCTTATAGTGCTGCAATGCTACAGCATTGAAGTTGTGAAAGCGCAGCACCATATACGGTGTTGCCGACAGCAGGCATCACTGTGGTGGTGGCTTACGGCCTGGACGCTGGCGCAATTTCTAAAGTAGAGGCATTTAGATGTTAGGACGACCGAAGGGAACGCCGAAGACCGGCGGCAGAAAAAAAGGCACGCCGAACAAAATCAGCAGTGCCTTGAAAGAGGCAATACTAGAGGCCGCAGAACAAGCTGGCGGCGAGGACGGCATCGTTGGTTACCTTCGGCTTCAGGCGCTTGCCAATCCGGCGGCGTTCCTGAGTCTGTTAGGCAAAGTATTGCCAATGACGATTGCCGACACGGAACAGAACAGGGAAACCAGGTATGTTGTTAAGACGCAAATCGTCTGGCCCAAGGACAAGGATGGCTACATCGTCTATCCGTCATGGTGGAAGGATGAAGATAAAGTTCCGCGTCAAATTCCATCTTGAGCATTCCTATTGCCGGCATGTTCACGCCGCAAGCAGCTCACGGATCTCAAAGAGAGCGCCAATCTGATCGAGGATGACCGCCCGTTGAGACTCGGTCTGTTTGCCGACTGCCTACCCTGAGGCGCCGCGCAGACGCGCCGGATCAACCGGCGGCAAGCGCCCTGGCGCGAATGGTGCCAGGTCGACGCGACGGGCTCCGCCGTCCATGATCAGTTCGCTCATTGCCTCGCCGGTCGCGGGCGCGTTGAGCATGCCCCAGACACTGTGGCCGGTCGCCACGTAGGCGCCGTGAATACCTGGCACGGCGCCGATAACGGGAAGGCCATCTTCGGTGACCGGCCGGAAGCACGCTTGCCGCGCTTTGATCGGCGCCGCGGCGAGGGCGGGCGAGATATTCCGGCACAACGCTTCGAGCCGCACGTACGCACCGTCATCAGCCACAACATCGGTTGGATCGAGCGGCAGCGGACAAATGGTAGAGATCGCACACACCCACGTCGTGCCGTCCGCGCGCGGAAATAACTCAGGGGTCAGGATTTCGCCGTTCGCGGCGCGGCACTCGAGGAACAATGCTTCGGCTGGAATGGTCCCACCGGTTTCGAACACTAAGCTATGTCCCTTATAGCCGAACACCGCTGGCAGCGGCAGCCAGCGCGCCGCCAGAATCGACCACGGTCCCATCGCGATCACGACGGCGTCGCCTTCGACGATCTCGC
>JBAPZR010001147.1:0-2348 GCA_049285335.1 Xanthobacteraceae bacterium
GCATAGTCCATCGCAATAAAGCCGCCACCGGCGACGCCGAGCAGGTGAAAGCGCTCGATCTTGAGATAGCCGACCAGCGCATCGAGATCTTCGGCGACGCTTCCCGACTCTGCACCAGGGTTCTCGCCAGCGAAGCTTTTGCCCCAACCGCGCCGGTCGAACGCGATGATCCGATATCCGGCCTGTGAAAGCCCTGCAATCTGCGGCTCCCACGTTTCGCTGGTGCCGGTATTCGGATGCAGCAGCATCGAAAGGTGTGGATGAGAAAGATGTGGATGAAGCTGTTAAGCCGTCTATCAAATCGAACGCTGTCACCATTGGCGTCACCATTGCATGTATTTTAGGAGTAGTAGTCGGACTCACGTGGATCGTAACGGAGCGCGCAGAGTATCTGCCAACTCTATTCATAAGTGTGACCACACAGACTGTGGTCGCCCAAGGGTTAGATGCCTTTCTATGGATATTGAGCGCGACAGCATTGCTGGTGTTGTTTGTTCACAGACGCACGATTCTAGATCTATGGCTGATGGCGATTTTGGTTGTGTGGTGGCCTAATTTTGTGCTGCCGATTTTTTCGCCTGTTGTACGATTTACTCTTGGCTGGTACGTCGGGCGCGGTTTTGCCTTGCTCGCCAGCTCTACTCTGTTGATCGTCCTGCTCGGAGAATCCACGGCCCTCTATGCTCGCCTAGCAAACGCGATCCAACTCTTGCGACGTGAACGCGCAGATCGGCTCATGACTATTGAAGCAGCCACGTCCGCAATCGTTCATGAAGTCAGACAACCGCTAACTGCAATCGCAATGCAGAGCCGTGCAGCTTTGAGGTGGCTCGGCCGAGTGCCGCCTGGACCAGAGATCGAAGAGATACGCCAGTGCCTTAATTCGACGACAGACGCTGTCAATCGCGCAGAAGAGATACTCAAGAGCATTCGCGAGCTGTTTAGACAAACGCCCCTTCGCCGCACAATGCTTCAACTAAACGATATTGTTCGCGAGGTGCTGAAACTGACCGACCACGATCTGCAAGTTGAGGGAGTATCTGTAACGACGGAATACGATGACAATCTTCCGCTAATAAACGTCGATCACACGCAGATACAGCAAGTGATACTGAACTTGGTCAAAAATGCGATTGACGAGATGCGCGGCGTCCCACCCAGTAAAAGACATATGCAGGTAATGACGGGCTTCGATGGCAAACTTGTTGCGTTCTATGTCCAAGACACCGGACCTGGAATAGGCGTCAAAGACCGAGAGCGCATATTCGAGCCGTTTTTTACGACGAAATCCACAGGTACCGGACTGGGGCTGTCCATCTGTAGAACTATCGTGGAAACGCACGGTGGCCTTCTGCGCCTCGCCAAAACAGATCCGCATGGTTCCAGTTTTGAGGTAGCGTTTCCGATTAGCTCAACAAGCGACACGACATTAAGGGCCGCTGCAATCGGGATGAATTAGTCCATTGCGATTCATGCGCCGCCACGTAGTCAGCATAACTGCGAGCGAATCAGCAGTCATCTCGTCAACCTTTTCGACGCATCGCCGAGCGTCTCGGACGGCGCAATACGTAGTAAACTCATCTCATTTCACGAAGAGTCAAGTCACTGCACCGGCGGCGGCCACAGGTAGAGAGTGATGGCAAAGACCGCGTAGACGAGTAACAGCAGAACGCCAACAAACCAGGCCGAACGTCCGCCGCTGGTAATGAACGCCGCGACGAGCGTGGCGACAAAGACCAGCACGACCGCGCCGGGCCAGAATTGCAGGTCCATCGGCGTTGGCCCAATCGCGTAGCTAAGAAGCACCAGCACGGGTCCGACGAATAGCGCAATCTGGGAAGCGCTCCCCAGGGCGATCCCCACGCTCAGGTCAAGCCGGTCCATGCGAGCTGCGGAAAATGCTACTGCCATTTCGGCCGCAGCGCTTACCAGTGCCACAACGATGAAACCGACGAACGCTTGGCTCATCCCGAACGTCTCTGCCGCCTTCTGCACCGACTCGACGAATATCTCGCTCACGAGCGCCACGAGCACCGTGACCACGGCCAGCGTGACCAAGGCCAGTCCAATGGGCCACGCAGGCTCGCTCGCCTCGGCGTGCTCCGCGCCGGCAAAAATCTCGCGGTGCGTCTTCAGGGAGAACAGCAAACCAAGCCCGTATCCGACGATCAGCAGAGCAGCCAACGCGACGCTGAGTTTCTGGGTCAACGCTGAACCCGGGACCAAGTCAGCTTTGGCTATTGCCGAAGGACTCACAAGCGCAACGGCAGCCAGGAAGAGCAAGCCCGCGTCCAGACGGGCGGTAGCGCGGTTGTACTCCTGGACATGGTGCTTGAGACCGCCGAGAA
>JBAPZR010001148.1:0-1527 GCA_049285335.1 Xanthobacteraceae bacterium
AACTGAGACTTGGCATCGGTGGGGGCACGACATTGGCTTCGGAATCGGCATCGCACACGGCTTTGCCACACTCGGCACCATTGGTTTTGAGGGACGCTTCGATTATGCCGCCATCGGTACGGTATCGAACGTTGCTTCTCGGCTCTGCGATGAAGCAAAGCCCGGGCAAATCTTGATTAGTCCTCGGGTGCTCACGAAGGTCGAGAATGCTGTGACCGTCGATCCGGTGGGCGAATTCAACCTCAAAGGCATCCGCCGTCCAATGGCGGCGTATAATGTACTCAATGCAATTCCGAAAAACCCAAACTGATTGGCAGAGGTGGCCGGGGTGAATCCACTCAGCGGACGCGCAATTCATCTCCTCCAATTGTTCATGTCTGATGACCAATCGAATAGGATGTACTAGAAAAAGGGGTATCTGGAATTTTTGCTAGAAAATTTTTAGGCTCGAGGTCGAGCGCGCGCTGGCTACGGTATTCCCAGAAAGGGCCGTAATTAAGCCGCCCATCTGCTGAAACTGTAGCCCTAGCTACCATGCGACCTAGCAGGAAGCGCGCCGATGAACCCGACTGACAAAAGGGCTGCGAAAGCAGAAACCACAGTACGCCAGTCAGCCGCTGTGGCGAGCTCTGATGATATGCCTGACAAGTCTGACGAACGATTACGTGTCCTTCTCAAAAATCTTGAAGGTACAGGCGATCAGCCGAAACCCCTGGAGTGGGATGACGTTCTCTTGGGAATCAGTCACCACCTCGACGACGGGACCTCGGAACGAAAGGCAGTTTATGATCGTCTCCTAGCAATAGAAAGCGAGATGAAAAAGAGAGGCTCGCGAGGGTTCGCCCCCTACCTGGTTGCAATTTGTATTGGTGTAGGTAGCACCCTGGCTTGGCAAATCTACGGCGAGGTACCCAAGCAGATAATCATGACACGGGCTCCGGAACTTGGCTCGTCGCTTGGCTGGACGAAACCACCTGCCGATCCCGAAGGCACTGCTGTTCAGATATCCGTACCGGAGACGCAAGTGGCAACGGTTGGGCAGACCGTGCCTGTCCCGAAGGCGCCTACTACTCCGCCCATCGACCCGGAGCAGGTGCATCAGATGGTGCTGGATCTTGGCGCGCTGCGACAAACGGTGGACCAACTGGCCGCCAGCCAAGACCAAATGGTGCACCAGATCGACACGCTACGGACCTCCAACCAGGAAATCCTTACCTCCAACCAAGCAATCCTTGAGAAGGTCGCAGCGCCTCCTCCGCCTCCGCCACCCCCTGTTACCCCAACGCGCAAGCCCACAGCAACGCCGCCGTCGTCGCGAACACCAATAACACGGCCCTATCCATAAACAGTGACCTCAGTGGGCACGCTGCTGAAGGCGTCATAAGCGCGTCCGCTGAGCGACCCAGGTGTGGGGTGTTGTGGAGCAAGGAGGCACGTTGCACCCCTTGCACCAAGATGCCCTCTCAATCAGTTCGTCGGCACTGATGATAAGCGTTTGCGGAAAGGTGATACCGAGCGCTTTGGCCG
>JBAPZR010001149.1:0-5415 GCA_049285335.1 Xanthobacteraceae bacterium
ACTCAACGGACGTGATCCGGGCAGTGGTTGATATGTATTATTTTCTAAGCAGAACCCACCATTTCCGCTACGAGTGGCTTCGCATTGTTGAAGAGTTGTGAACCCGCAATTCCAAACACCGTCCCGATATAGCGCACACCATGGGTAATTTTGGGCCTCGGCGCCTGTGGCGAGCATGGTCGCTGTGGCGATTACGCTGAGTAAAAACAGCGATCTCATCCGACTTACATTCGAGGTCCTTGACCCGTTTTCGACGACGTGGACGGCTAATAAGGATAGCGCCTACGCTCCCTAGTCAATGGATGCGAGCCAGGGAGTGCAGGTTGGTATTGCGTATTTCGCTCGCAAAAGCCGCCGATCCCACTTACGTTGGCTAGACATTGTTGAAAGGTCGTGAACCACAATTCTCGCCGGAGCGTTACGGCTGTATCCGGCGCCGGGGTAGCTGCACTTAATGCAGGTTGAGCGGTAGGTCGCCCAGCTGCGGGAACAAAATCGGCGCTTGGACCAGGAAGCCGCCTCGCCGAGATGGTTGGGCTGTCGCCCTAAAGGGCACATGCATATGTATCGAGGTGGCTGATAGGGAGGTATAACATGGTCCCCCTTCAGGTTGCGGCAATCGGATGGGTCATTGTGGTAGCCTGCACACTAATCGCCCTGTGGACATTGGCTGAGAAGTTGCTGTCTCAATGACTGTGGCCGTGGCGTTAAGCGGCCTCCCGGGGGTCCGAAGTACGGAGGGCAGACCCTTCTTGCGCTCCTCGATCAATTCCTCCAGGCCCTGCAACATGCAGCAAGTCCAGTAGTCGTCCATCCAGCACTCAAGGTACGCCGAACCTGAAACTGAAGCACGGGCCAAGCTATTTGCACGACCCCGCGCCTTGTGATGGGCGGGGGTCGTGATCTGCAGATACCCTCTTTCAAAAGTGACAACGGAGCGCTAGCGCCCCAAAGTCCCCATTATTTTCTTAATGAAACCGGGAATTTCCATGCTTTGTGGGTACACACCAAGAGTGAACATCCCTCCTGGGCCGTCAACGTCCTCGGCGGGTAACACACAATGCGGTCTGCCAGTCTCATTGGTTTTCTGCTCAGCCAGCTCTGTAGCTGTCTCGAAGTCGTGAAAGCCGTACACATCAGCCTCCTGTCTTGGATTGACCCCAGCCCGGGGAACCGGAACATGGCGGTCTGGGAGACCTGGATCGGTAACCAAAGCGTACTCCTTCGCCGACAATTTCTCTGTGACCTTGGTTACACTGCTTACGAGCTTCGATGACACCTCGGCGCGCCTGCATCAATTCATGCTGGCGTCGATTTCCGCCTATCGGGAGGAATGTCAGTGTTCGATAGCGGCGCGCGCACAAACCGAACGTCGACGCCAAACATCTCCATAAGACCGGGGCCGCGGTGTGCGATTCGACTCTTTGCGCCAGCAGCCCTAATCAACGGCGATGGTTTTGTTGCATGAGCGTATCCGCCCCCAGTTTGGGTTCTTCGACCCTTGTCTACCTTCCCCCGCTAAGGCTCCGCCTTCGGGGCCTGGATGGATTCACGAGATCAAGCACGACGGATTCCGCATCATGGCGAGGCGTGATGCCGCCGGTGTTAGACTCATCAGCCGACATGGCGACGACTTCACCTCTCGCTTCCCGCTTGCCGCTGCCGCCATCTCCTTACTGCCCGCCCACTCGTTCCTGATCGACGGTGAAGCCATCGTCACGGATGCCAGGGGTCTCGCCTCGCTGTGTTCGATCTAATCCGCCGGCAGCGCCACAGTAACGATGCCGTGCTCATTGGTTTCGATCTGATCGAACTGGAGGGCGAGGATCTGCGCCACTCGCCCATTGAGCACCGCAAGCACAAGCTGGCAAAGCTAGTGCGCGGCCCGCATCCGGGGATTGTCGCTATCGTTCGGGTTCTCCGCATTGGCTCAAGATCAAGAATCCGACAGCACCAGCCGTGAAGCGAGAGGCAGAAGAGGATTGGGGGCGCTGACCCTGGGCATCCGATGGCTGTTAGGCTCACTAGAAACGAAATTGAGCTATTGAAGGAATTGACCGCAGCTGGCCAGCACGGACGAATCATTGCCGCACTGGCTTCGAGTATGGAAGTCGCGCATGATCGGATCGGCGCATTCAGCCTCAACCATAACCACGGCAGTATCGAGGTGCCGCCCCACTTCATGGACGCGTTGTGGAGTGCGGCACTAGCAGCCGATTGCGCGCTGCGCCGCATCGAACTTGTTATCCAAGAGCACAACAGTGAGGTTTGGAACGTATTCGAGGCGACCCTTACGGAGGAACTCGCAGAGCCTTTCGAGTTGCCAACTGATAAGCAGTCGCGTCCAAAACTCGGGCCACCACGAGCCAATCCTGTGCTTCTCGAATTGCAAGCACTGTTATCCCAAAACCACGCCGGATTGAGCGACCCCGATCAATTATTGTTGCAGGACCTTGTCAGACAGAAGCGCGGCGCATCGCGGCCAACGTTGTTGCTTATGTCGGAGATGTGACGAAACGAAATGCGAGCCTTTGAAAAAACGCACTGAATCCCAGTTGGCAATCCGTTAATCTCGAATCAAAATGTCGTAGGGTGTGCCTGTGCGAAGTTTCATTTTCCTTTTTTGGAACAAACTAGTGCCTCAGTCGCCCTTTATTAGGTCCAAGTTCGTAGTGTTGGGGATTGTGGCATGGTGCGCGATTTGGTGACCGTGTATCGGCAGAACGCTGCCCACTGCGTCGAGATCGCCAGAGAGTTTTCCAACCCCACTGATAAACGTTTGCTGCTTGATATGGCTCAGGCGTGGGTGAGACTGTGCGAGATTAACGAGAAGTTCGATCACGCCCTGCAAGAAGCCGAGCCGACCACTCTATCGCCGCTGAAGCCGCAGCGCTCAAACGGCATTTCGTTGAATTACTGACGCCGCTGACGGTTGGCGTTGGTTGCCTAGCCCCGACTGTGTTGAAACACGTCGGGGCTTTCCTTTTGCTGCGAGGGCATCGTATTCAAGCTGCTTGCACCGTCTCCCCCGGTCCTGCAGCCCGAGCGTGTGCCGTGCCTGCCGGAGTCATTGAGTTGTCCTAGATTATGATGGCGCCCGAACGACGGACTTTGCGTTGGCTAGGACCTCCTGCAAGTGCTCACGACCAGCGTCAGCATCCTTTTCCGTCAAATAGCCGAACGTTACACAGGACTTTCCGTATTCGTCATGAAGAACAAAGTCGTGGCCTGAGAACCCCCCTGAGCCGCCAGCCACTGTCCGAACAGGACCAACCCCCCATTTTTGCATTTTGGACACCCCCTCAAAATCCCCGGTCGTTTCATGGGATATCACTGCTACCGATGTTTATCAGTTGAAACCTCGCCGCTTTCCACAGCCATGGTCAGTCGAGGACATCGGCGCCGTCTTCATCGTGAAGGACAGCAGCGGACAAAAGCTTGGCTACTTCCATTACGAGGAAGAGCCCGGCCGGCGGTCGACAGCGAAAATGCTCACGAAAGATGAAGCGCGAAGGATCGCTGCCAACTTCGCCAAGCTGCCGGACTTGTCAGGGCGCTCCCGAGTTACGGTCGCGCCATCAGGTCATCATCGTCCATATTGCGCAGTCGAGCTGGCAATGGCGCAAGCTTGACTGGCGCCGGAGTGGCCATCGCTTGCGGCGCAATCTGCGCCGCAGCCGCCTGGCGCGGCGTCTTGAGCAGGATCGGGGTCAAGGAGGCCGCAGCACTGAGCATGATAGCGCCCAGCACCGCGACGAAGAGCACGATTTTACGCATGAAACCCTCCGCACAAGGGTTTGAGGGCAACGTCGCATGTTGCGCCAAAAGCGCCAACCGGCGCTGTGACCAAGGTCACACACAGTGACTGGCCGCAGACCGAACCGTGATATCTGGTCTAACGAGCTGATGGCCGCTCGCCGCTTCCCGCCGCGCTGGCCCCTAAGGAACAACCGCCTCGACGCGGATGTTGTTACAGGAGATGCCGACGAGTCTCCCACAGTTTGAGTGGCATCGCTGGTTCGCGTGGCGCCCGGTTTTTCTCCAAACGCGAACAGGAACTCGGTCCCTGGTGTGGCTCCAATACGTAGAACGCCGATGGACTGAAGACCAAACCAACGGTTTGGGGCCGCTATGGATTTATCGGAGGGCAAGGACCGGTGAGATAGACGACATTGGCGAGGCGTGATGAGACGCGGCGGATAGCGGCTGTCGGGCATCAAGCCGCAGGATTATCCTTAACCTCTGCCCGATTCTGTGTCTTCGCCTCGCACCTTTCCCGTCGTCGGTTCGACTAAGTGGACGCGGCCACAGGCAACGCAGGTCACCTCTTCATAGTCGGCGTTCGTGGGTTTTGTGGACACAAAACTTTCCACGCGAAACCCAGTGTCGGGGCAGCGATATGCAAAGGACGACATAACTGTAGACATACGCCCGAGCTGTACCGGTGCCTGTGACAGACAGCACAAAGCGCCGTTATCCTCGACGGACCACGACGGCGGGAAGCGGCGAGTCTTTATCAGGCCGTCGAGCGGGCGGCTGCCAGCGACGTTCGGTTCAGCTTACTTTACGTAGCTCCGTGTCCTCGACTTCCGTGACGGTTATTACGCCCGGAGCCGGTTGCTCGATCACCTCAACAGCGACGGTTTCGACTACCAGAGCGGTAGGCCGTTTCATCCGCTTCTTCGCTGGCGCGTGTTTGGGCTTAGCCCTGGCAACAGTTCGCTTCGCGGCCGCCTTTCCTCGCGCAGCCTTGGACAGTTTCTTGGCCTTAGGGCGCGCTTTAGCCCCCTTTTTCTTTTGGACTTTTGATGATTGCTTCTTGCGTTTAGCCATCGTCGGACCCCCGTTCTGGTTGGCGCTACGCAAACGCATTGGTGCAACATCACAAAGGACAACCCGATCTGAGTCGCGGCAAGCGACTCTATTGGTTTATCAACAGACGTTCTTGGGTAGAACCGCTAGCGGCTTCGATACCCGACTAGGCGAAACGAGCGGATATTTCGGACACCCCCATGCGCCTGATTTTTCCGTAACTTAATTTCGGCTTGCTTGAGCGGTGGCGCACCATGACAGTATTAGGAGACTTTGAGAGCATGCGGCTTTACAGAACGCGCGCCCTCGAGTTTGAGCAGCTGGCTGACGGGAGTTTGCTCTCTGAGGTACGATATCGTTACCGACAGATTGCTTATCACTATACCGAGCTGGCGAACACGATCGCCCGATCGGATAAAGCTAGAATAAGTTCGCGCCTTGAGGCGCTGAGGGCTCGACGCGAGATGATTAGTGAGCGGGGTCCAAAGCTATGCTCGTCCTGAGCGTCGCTGCACGGCTGGTGTTGCGGCTTGAGGGGATGGCGTGCTCGCTGTGTGACCGCAATCACTTCGCTGGACCGAGTGTGTGAGTATTTTTCACTCA
>JBAPZR010001150.1:0-7251 GCA_049285335.1 Xanthobacteraceae bacterium
GCCAAGGCGAAGGAAGTGCACGACATCAAGCCGAATGCTGTATCTTGACGCGACGTGTTCGGCGAAACGGCTGAACCGGAAGACCTTTGAATGCTCGAACTTCGTCCAAGCTGCGAGTGCTGCGACAAGGATTTGCCGCCGTCGGCTGCCGACGCGATGATCTGCACTTTCGAGTGCACGTTCTGTCGCGATTGCGTCGAGAACCGCCTCAAAGGCGTGTGCCCCAATTGCGGGGGCAATTTTGCGCCGCGCCCACTGCGGCCGCCACGCGCGCTCGTGAACAATCCGCCATCGGCGCGGCGCGTTTTTAATCCGGCCGGCTGCGGCCGATAACACTGGCAAGAACGTGTTGTGATGAAATCGTTCGTTTCGACCCTGATAGCGATCTTGGCCGGCTTCGGCATTCTGTCGGTGACCGCTTGTTGGTCGGCGCCGGCCGCCGCGGACGATTATCCGTCGCGGCCGATCCGGCTGATCATTCCATTCCCGCCCGGCGGCAGTAACGACGTGGTCGGCCGCATCATCGCCAACCAGCTCGGGGCAAAGCTCGGCCAGACCATTTTCGTCGACAACCGCGCCGGCGCGGGCGGCGTTGTCGGCAGCGACGTTGCGGCGAAGTCAGCGCCCGACGGCTATACGCTGTTGGTGATATCGCTCGCGCATGCGGTCGATCCCGCGATCTACAAAGAGCCGTTCGATCCGATCAAAGACTTTACCCCCGTCGCGATCCTTGCAACCGGGACGAACGTTCTCACCGTCAATCCGAATGTGCCGGTGCGTTCGGTCAAGGAATTGGTCGAACTCGCCAAGGCGAAGCCCGGCACGCTCAATTATGCGTCGGCGGGAATCGGTAGTTTCCAAAATCTGAGCGGCGAATTGTTCAAGCTCTTGGCCGGAGTCGATATCGTGCATGTCCCTTACAAGGGCGGCGGACCATCGATGCTCGCCGTGATCGCAGGCGAGGCGCAGCTGATGTTCAGTTCGATCGTGCAGACGGTCCCAAGCATTCAATCGGGAAGCTTGCGGGCGCTGGCGACGGGCGGCGCGCAAAGGAGCCCTATTCTGCCGAATTTACCGACCATCGCCGAAGCCGGCGTGCCCGGCTATGTCGCGGCGGACTGGTGGGGCATCGTCGCGCCGGCCGGCACGCCAGCGCCGATCGTCGACAAGCTGCATGGCGCGATCGAAGACGTGCTGCGTTCGGCCGACACGATGAAATATCTCGATCAGCAGGGCGCCGCGCCCTTGCATATGACGTCCTCCGAGTTTGGCGCCTATATCGCGTCGGAAATGGCCAAGTGGGGGCCCGTGGTCGCAAAAGCGGGCATCAAGGCGGAGTAGAGCGAGCGTCAAGACTCATAACATGGTGATCCCTCGTGCCGTCGATCGGCGGCTTTTCCCAAACGCTTTCATGAGTTTTGACACCAGCACGCATTGCCGCGGCGCGAACCGTCCAGGGGATCATGATTTCCAAATTCACCTATCGATCCGATCCGGTCCGAATCGTATTTGGAGCCGGCGCCGTGACCGCACTGCGCGCGGAAGCCGAATTTCACAAAATGTCACGGCTGTTGGTTTTGTGCTCGCGCTCGCGCGCCGATTTCGCGCGGCGCGTCACCGACCCGATCGCGGATCGCCGCATCGGTTTCTGCGACACCGCCGGCCAGACGATGCCGCGCGAGGCGTTTGACAAGATCATCGCCGATATCGAACGCCACCACGCCAATGGATTCGTCGTCGTCGGCGGCGGCTCGCCGATCGGACTTGCCAAGGCCGCCGCCGCGACCACCGGGCTTCCCTACATCGCGATCGTCACGACCTATTCGGGATCGGAAATGGCGGCGCGCTGGTATATCGGCGTCGCCGACAATCGCGTGCATGGTGAAAGCGCGGCCGCGCTGCCGGCGACCGCGATTTACGATCCGGAATTGACACTCGACCTTCCGGCGCGAGTCTCGGCCGCGAGCGGCATGAACGCGATGGCGCACGCTGTCGAGAGTCTCTACGGCATCGACACCAACCCGGTGGTACAAACCATGGCGGAGGAAGCCGTGCGCCGGCTCGGATCGAGCCTGCCGCGTATCGTGCAAAATCCGCGCGATCTCGACGCCAGGACGGATGCGCTCTATGGCGCCTGGCTCGCGGGGAATTTCCGCGCCGCGGTCGGGCTCGAACACGCCATCGCCCAGCGCGTGCGGCAATGGTTCAATCTCGACCACGCCCACACTCACGCCGTGGCGACGCCCTACGCGGCGGGCTTCAATGCGGCGGCCGCGCCCGAGGCGATGGCGCGCATTCGCCGCGCGCTTGGCGTCGAGGATGCGGCGCGCGGCCTTTACGATCTGAACGTGCGGCTCGGACTCGCCACGGGGCTGAAAGATCTCGGTCTTGCGGAGAAGGATCTCGGCAAGGCCATCGAAGTCGTTTCGGCCGTCAAGATCACTCACCCAAGACCGGCCACCAAGGCCGACCTGGAGAATGTCATCGGCCAAGCTTTCGCAGGCGCACCGCCGCGGTTTTGAGCCGTGCGAGGACCAACGGAAGCTCGCCCTAAAGCGAAATGATTTTAGGTTGAATCGGCATTTCGCTTTAGCTTATTGTTTGAGCATGATCTTTTCCGAAAACTGGCATCCATTTTTCGGGATCATGCACTAGCATCCGCGCTACAGTCGCGGCCATGAAAGAGGCCATGACAGCGGCCAACAACGCGGAAATGAAAACCGCCACCGCCGGCTCGGGATTAAAGTGGGTCGGCCGCTCCATTCGCCGTTTGGAGGACCCTGCGCTGGTGAAGGGGCGCGGCCGCTTTACCGCCGATCTTCCGGCCGCGCAGTTCGTACGCTTCGTGCGCAGTCCCGTTGCCGCCGGTCGGATTATCAGCATCAGCGCGCCGGACGGCATTGGCCTCATTCGGTTTGCGGATCTCGACGCGCGGCCGATCCGGCCGATGCTGCATAAATATAATTACCAACCCATCGAACAACCGATCCTGGCGCGCGATGTGGTGCGCTTTGTCGGCGAGCCGATTGCCGCGGTGTTTGCGCCGAGTGCCGCCGAAGCCGAAGACATGGCGGATCAGGTCGAGGTCGAAATCGCCGAACTGCCACCGGTCGTCAACGCGGACGACGCGATGTCAGCGGACGCGCCGAACGTCCACGACGCCGGCAATGTCGTGGTCGACGGCAAGATCAAGACCGCCGATTTCGACGCGGCGTTTGCCAAGGCGCACCGGCGTGTCCAAGTTACGGCGCGTTCCCGCCGGCAAAATGCGACTCCGCTTGAGGCGCGCGCCGCGCACGCGGTCTTCGATCCGGGATCGGGCCGCACGACGTTGACTTGCACGACGCAGATGCCGCATCTCACCCGCACCGCGATTGCCGACCTCCTTGGCTTTGACGAATCCGATCTGCGCGTCGTAGCGCCGGATGTCGGCGGCGGCTTCGGCCAGAAAATGTCGCTCGCCGCCGAATATGTCGTGCTGGTGTGGCTGGCGAGGAAACTCGCCACCAGCGTCGCCTGGAGCGAAGATCGCCGCGAAAATCTCATCGCCGGCTTTCATAGCCGCGATCAAATCGTCGTGCTCGACGGAGCGTTCGACGCGGACGGAAAGCTGATCGCGCTTTCCGCGGACGTCGTCGCCAATACCGGCGCCTATTCCTGTTTCCCAACGACCTGCGCCGTCGAGCCGCTGATGGCGCTGGCCGAATTGCCGGGTCCCTATGACCTGCGCGCTTACGCATGCCGCGCACGCGCGATCGCGACTCATACCTGCGCCATGGCGCCCTATCGCGGCGTATCGCGTCCGGTCATCACCTGCGCAATCGAGCGGTTGATGGACAAGGCCGCGGCCGCGTTCGGCCTTTGCCCCGTGGACATTCGAAAGCGAAATCTCATCGGACATTTTCCCTATACCTCGGCCACCGGGCTGATGTTCGACGAAGGCACCTATATCGAGACCTTGGACAAAGCGGCGGCCACGATCGATCTGCCGAAGTTTCGCGCGCGCCAAAAAAAAGCTCGCGCGGCCGGTTCGTTTCTCGGTATCGGCTTTGCGACTTTTTCCGAGCGCACCGGCTATGGCAGTCCGGCTTTCGCCGCGCGCGGCATGGAGATCACGCCGGGATGGGAAACCGTGGATATCGCGATGGACCCGTCCGGGCGGGTCGAAGCGCGGATCGGCGCCAGCCCGCATGGTCAGGGTTTGCGCACCACGCTGGCGCAACTCGTCGCCGACGAGATTGGGGTTGAGCCGCGAAACGTCCGCGTGGTGCACGGCGATACCGACCGCACGCCCTATGGCTGGGGAACATTCGCGAGCCGCTCCTTGGTGATCGCCGGCGGCGCGGCGACGCTTGCCGCACGCAAAGTGCGGGAGAAGCTCATTACTATCGCCAGCGATGTTCTGGAGGCTGCGCGCGAGGACATCGTGCTCGAAAACGGCGACGCGCGGGTCGCGGGCACCGATCGCTCGGTGTCCATCGCGACGCTGGCGCGAGCGGCGTATCATCAGTCACATCGCTTCAAGATGCCGCCCGGCCTTGCCGAAAGCGCACATTACGATCCGCCCGGCACTTTTTCCAATGCGTGCCATGTCGCGATCGTCGAAGTCGATATCGAAACCGGCGGCGTGTGCGTCGAGCGCTTCCTCGCGGTCGAGGATGCGGGCCGTATCATCAATCCGCTCATCGCCGCCGGACAAGTGCATGGCGGCATCGCCCAGGGCGTCGGCAACGCTCTGTTGGAAGAAATCATCTACGACCAGCTCGGCAATATCCAGACGGCGACGCTCGCCGACTATTTGCCGCCGACAGCGCGCGAAATCCCGCCGATCGAACTGCATCACATCGAAACGCCGGCCGCTTCGTCTGTCACCGGCGCCAAAGGACTCGGTGAAGGCGGCGCGATCGGCGCGCCAGCCGCGATCCTCAACGCGGTCAACGACGCGCTCTCGCCATTCGGCATTTCGATCGATGAAATGCCGGCAACGCCGCAACGCATCCGGGCGGCACTGAGATCAAAAATCAGGAATTAAAAAAGCCTGATCACTAGTAGCTGATTCCTGATTACTAATTCCTGCTCCGTGCCGACGCGATTGCGAGGAACAAATACGTGCAGAGCAGCGTCGTCTCGACCAAGACCACAAAGAGACTGCCGCCATAGATTTGCGGGAAAAACACTTCCACCGACGCCATCGAAACAACCGACGCGAGCCACAGCACCGCGCCCCAGGCGGCCGCCAGCCAAAGCCCGACCGCCGCGACGAGATCGAGCACGGCAAAAAACACGGTAGCGGTTTGCCAGGCGATGCTGTGCGTCTCAAAGCCCTGATCGCGCGGCGAGCCAATCCCCAAGACTTGCGCCCAGTGATAGAGCCCCTTGAGCAGCGACAGGACGGCCATCAAGCGTAGGAACAGAATCAAATAATCGGTCCAGGTCCCGCCCGACGCCTGCGTCGCCTGGACGGGTTCGAGCAGGTCGCTGGGCCGGGTCGGCCGACGCGGCGATTGATCGGTCATGACTTGCCTTTAGAGCGAAATAATTTCGGGTTGAATCGGCATTTCGCTTTAGCTTGTTGTTTGAGCATGATCTTTCTCCGAAAACCGATAGCCACTTTTCGGGATAATGCTCTAGCGGATCAAAGGGCGGAGTGAGGGCGGGACTTGCCCGGCGACAACGCTAGGCAGCGATAGGGGCGGCCTAGTGTCTCTATTCCGAAATTCGCCAAACCTTGCGGCACACGCTTAGCAAACTTCGGAATCGAAAGAACACTAGCAAGTTAATGGTTCTGGTGTGGTTTTTGGATTTGAAGTTCCTATGCGAGTGTGCCGCAGAACTGTAGGAACTTCAAATCCACCACACGAGCGCCACGTCAACGGATCATCCGAGGCGTTTGAAAAACCCAGCCGCTCCGCGGCGCCACCTGAGACGTGTCCCGCGAGCCTGGCGGCTGCGAGGCCCATTAACCAAAAGATGAACGATTTATTTGGTCGGGCGACGATTCATCTCCGAATTCGTATTTGATTACACAGCAGCGCTAACGTCGGGCTGTAACTATGAACGGATTCTCTAAGCTCATCAGTTGCGTCTTTGTTGGAATGACCGCGACGCTGGTGTCGTCTTGTAGTCCGCGCTACTTTCTCCTTTCAGAGCCGCAACCCCCGCCGCTTATGGCGCCATTGCCGTCCGCCGGGCTCGCTTACGAATCCGGTTCCGCCGCCGGTCTTCACTACGGGCCGCTCGTCGAAGTCCAATACGGATCCTACGGACCGCCTCCCGGACCCTATTACGGGCCGCCTCCCGGCCCATATTACGGACCGCCTCCTGCCCAATATTACGGACCGCCTCCGGGCCCATATTCGGGGTATTCGGGACCCCCTCCTGGTCCTTATTACGGGGCGCCTCCTGGGCCACCGGCTCCTGGCGCCTATTACGGACCGCCTCCTGACGAATACGACGGTTCGCCACCCGGTGGTGGATAGCTTTCCGATCCGTCAAGCGCCGATCCCTGCAAGCCGGCCGGTGCGCCTGTGACGGCCTCCGTCAACGGCCCGGTAACCCGGTGACGTACTAGGTCAACGGACCATTCCTGGCGTTTGAAAAAAGCGTGTCGCGCGTCAGTGGCAGGTTGGAATTGGAAGGGTTAAAAGAGAGCGGAGATGGAGAGTGATCTGGAGTGTAATCTTATGGCGATCAAATTCGGCCGCCCGCTCGAACGAAGCCGCCTCGCGCCGGTCCCGGCCGACCCGAAGGCTGAGCAGCTCGATCTGCCAATTCGCCCACGCCGCAATCGCCGCACCGAGTGGTCCCGCCGCATGGTCCGCGAAAACGTCCTCACCGCCGACGATCTGATCTGGCCGCTCTTTCTTGTCGACGGGACCAAAGTGCGCGAGGCGGTCGCATCGATGCCGCAGGTCGAGCGGCTCTCGGTCGACGAAGCGACCCGCGCTGCTGAGCGCGCCGCCAAGCTTTCGATCCCGTGTCTTGCACTGTTCCCCTACGCCGATCCCGCCAAACGCGACGACGCCGGATCAGAGGCGCTCAATCAGGACAACCTCGTCTGCCGCGCCATCCGCGCGATCAAAAAAGCAGTACCGGAAATCGGGATTCTCTGCGACGTCGCACTCGATCCATACACGAGCCACGGCCACGACGGATTGCTACGCGATGGCGCCATTCTCAATGACGAGACGGTCGCCGTGCTGGTCCGTCAGGCTTTGATCGAGGCCGACGCGGGCGCAGACATTATTGCAC
>JBAPZR010001151.1:0-1638 GCA_049285335.1 Xanthobacteraceae bacterium
ATGCATGGCAATGGCGCCAGCGGCTTTCGTTTGTTGCGGCGCGATTGAAAATACAATTGCCAAGGCGCACAAAACAGTGTGCAGGCGAAGTTCGGCGGCGCCGCTTCGCGGATGCCTCTTCGAGAACGATTTCGAAACGCTTCGATTCACCGATGGCGAATGTATCATGGAATGCAGCATAGCTTGGAACGCGCCGTTGCTTATTGATCGCGCGGCACATTGTTCGAGGACTGCGCCAATTAAGCTTGGCCAATTGGAACCGGATTGGGCGCGACCATCGCCAAACTCGCTCGGCATTTGACCTTCGAGACCCGCGCGCGCTTTGCGCATATCGCCGTACTTTGGCCTTTGATCTCTCCGGCCAGTTGAGGTATTGGGCCGGGCCACGTTGTTGCCGCATTCTGCGTCGATTGACCGGGTAGTTGGGGGCCCCGCGTGGCGCGGACTGATGTCGGGTGTAGCCCGGCATCGAAAATTGAACACGCCAGTCTGACCAGGCAAGTCTTCCCGGACGGTCGGGACGATTTGCCGGTGGCAGCAGCAAAGAGGGACTGCATCTCATGGATTATCGGAACGTGTCGGCGCCGGCTCGACCGGTGAGCCGGACGCTCGCTGCCATCGCTCGGAATCTTGCGCAAAGCGTTGCGCTGGCGGGAGCCTTTGCGATCGCCACTGGCACGATGGCGTTGGCCCAGCAGCAGCCCGCGCCCGCCGCTAAACCCGCGCCCGCGAAGAAGCCGCCGGCCAAGCCTGCGCCTGCAGCTCCGGCTCCCGTGCCGGAAGCGCAACCGTCGGCGCCGCCGCAAGCGCAGGGCGAGCAGCAACAACCGCCTCAATTGATCTTTTCGCCGTGGACGAAGTTCTGCCTCAAGCCGAACAACGATCCCAATGCCAAGCAAGTCTGCTTCACCGGCAAGGACGCGCGCATCGAGTCGGGAATGCTCATTGTCGCCGCGGTTTTGATCGAGCCCGAGGGCGAGCCGAAGAAAATCCTTCGCGTCACCCTGCCGCTCGGCATGCAGCTCATTAACGGCACGCGCGTGATCGTCGACTCGAACCAGCCGATGACCGCGCCTTATGTCATTTGTTTCACCAACGGCTGTATCGCCGACTACGAGGCGAACGCCGATCTGATCGCCAAAATGAAAAAAGGGCAGGGGCTCGCCATCCAGGCGATCAACTCGACCGGACAGCCGATCAGTCTGACGCTGCCGTTGAGCGATTTCGCCAAGGCCTATGACGGTCCGCCGACCGATCCCAAGGTCTTCGAGGAGCAGCAGAAGAAGCTGCAGGAAGAATTGCAGCGGCGCGCCGACGAAGCCCGCAAGAAGCTCGAGCAGCAGCAGGGGCAACCGCAATCCTCGAACGCTCCGCCGGCTGCGCCGCAGGCCACCGGCATACCCTAAGACATGATCCGGAAAACTGGAAATCGGTTTTTCGAAAAAGATCATGCCTCGTCAAATATCTTGGCGCTGCAATCGATTCTTCTTGAAACGATTGAGCTCGCGATCGCCAGCGTAAAAAACGAACCAAGGAGGCGCGGCAATCGCGCCTTCTTCTTCCCTTACGTGTCATTTAAACGCGTGGAGCTCAGTGGCGCATGACCGTGCGCGGACGGTAGCCGCCTTTGCCGTCGGT
>JBAPZR010001152.1:0-1502 GCA_049285335.1 Xanthobacteraceae bacterium
TGAGTCTGCTTTTGGCAGCCATGAGCGCCATCGCTAGAGCGAACAACGGAGAGGACTAATGGAATACGCAACCTTCCGAAAGTGGCTTGCCGAGCATGGGTGTCGCTTTGATACGCAGCCCGAAAAACGAAGAGGGTCACGGGACCTTGGTGATCCATCGTGCAGGACGGGCTGCCGAACTGCCGCTAGTTGGTGAGAGCCATAATCTCGACCCCCATTCGGTTCGCCAAGTCTGCGAAGCACTCGGCCTCGATTGGTCTAAGCTTCCCGGACCGGAAGGCCGCGTCTAAGGTCGCCTTACGTCTGCTTCCGGCACAAAACTTGACATGCGAGCGCGCTCAACAATCCGCTTTCGGGGGTAAAGCGGACATCCGGCGGGCGCGCTTTAATGTCCCCCTATGACCCGAAGCGGAAGTCGCACCCCTCTATTCGATCACCTCGTCGGCACGGGCGAGGATCGACTGCGAAACTATAAGCCCAAGCGTCTTGGCGGTCTTGAGGTTGATGACCAACTCGACCTTGGTGGATTGCTGGACCGGCAGGTCAGCGGGTTTCTCGCCTTTGAGAATCCGGCCGGCGTAGACGCCGACCCGTCGGTACATATCTGTAAGGCTGCCACCGTAGCTCATCAGACCGCCGGCCGTGGCGAACTCACGAAACTGGAAGATCGTGGGCACTGCGTGACGGAGCGCTAGTGCGGCAAGCTCTTCGCTGCGGGTCGTGAAAAATGCATCGTTACCGATCACGAGAGCGTCGGCGTGCCGCTGTACGAGCGTTGCAAAAGCCGGCTCGAAATCGCGTTCGGTGCTGGCGTGCAGAACATGGATTTGCAGTCCAAGCGCGCGCGCCGATGCCTGCATGTCTCTCGATTGCACCTCGGCGGCGGGAGTGTTCGGGTTGACGAGTCCGGCAATGATGGTCGCCTTGGGGAGCAACTCATGCAGCAACTCCAGGCGTTTCGGTTCTAGCTCCACGCCCAACCCGGTTACGCCCGTGAGGTTGCCCCCCGGTCGGCTCAGGCTTGCGACGAGGCCCAACTTGACCGGATCGCCGCCGATCGAAAAGACAATCGGAATTGTTGTGGTCGCCGCCTTTGCCGCCGGTGCCGAGGGACTGCCTGGCGCGGCGATTACTGCGACCTGACGGCGAACCAGATCGGCCGCCAATGCCGGCAACCGGTCATATTGATCCTCAGCGAAGCGGTATTCGATCCCCACGTTCTGCCGCTCGACGAAGCCTGCTTCTTCTAGGCCCTGATGGAACGCGGCCAGGAGGTATCCGTCCTCGCCGGGCGCCCTTGTGCTGAGGAACCCAATCACCGGCATCGTCTGCTGCTGCGCTCGCGCGACGAGCGGCCACGCGAGCGATGAACTAACGAGCGCAGCAATGAATTTCCGCCTCGGGATGTTGGTCGCCATCGGACCCTCCGGTCGAGGTCGCGCGGACTGGATAATTGGGAACGATAGCACGCCTCAATACGAGGTCTGTGACGTACTTAATAG
>JBAPZR010001153.1:0-2836 GCA_049285335.1 Xanthobacteraceae bacterium
GGCGCATGACGCGAGACGATCTAGAAAACGACGAGGTTTTTTCGGCTGCCGTTATCGGCCTTCCCAAGGTCGTTGAGTTGATCACCGCCGCTCCCGAGGAAAAACGTTGGCTTGCATTGTCGGCCGCGCATCAAGCTTATCTCCGAACTGCGCAAGAACTCGGCTATGACGAAAGCGATGCTCAGCAATGGGCATCGGAGGTCATGTCGCTAATCGTAACAAACGACAAAGTGATACTCAGTCGCGTGGCTGCGGACTTGCTTGGTCTGCCTAACGTGCTCCCGGAGCGGTTTATCGGAACGACACGCGGGGTAGCGAGTTGGCGAATGTGCGCCGTCGATGATGAAGATAATTGATGGTGAAATTGGTCGGCCCCCGACCTCGGTCGGCGTCGGGGGATGGGGTGACGCGAGACCGGAGGCCTGACTCTCTGGCGAGAGCTATCCTGATTTTATTAGCAGATACGAATTCAACAATGTCAATGATTTGCTAGCTAAAGCACGCAAACGAGGTACTAAGAATGTAGTAGCTTCGTTGCATTCCTAATCAGTGGATTTTCCGGAATAGCACGGGGAGCTTGGCGATCCGCCGCACCTCGTCTTTGCTGAGCAAGGTTCCCGAAATGGAGCGACATCCACCGTGCATATCTATACGTATAATAGTTGACGAGCGCTTTGCCGTTTAACGCATCAGAGGCAAAGGCAATTCAAAGATGCGAGCCGGGTTGGTGGCCTCCCGCCGAGGGCACGAGAGCGACAAAGACGAACGGCTCCTGCCAGGAAATCACCAAGATAACCATCGTCTGCCGAGACGCCGATGGCGGTGAATACGCCGACGATCAATCCCGCCAAAAGCTCTTAAATCGCTCCGGCGCTAGCGCCGTATATCGCGTCGTGTTCTGGATCGTGCGATGCCCTAGATAGGCTGGTGCCGATCGATGCATCTCATCAGCGCCCAGGCCTGACGACGTTGACTGGTTGTGCTTCATTATCGCCAGGGAAGTCCCACATCATCGCTGTCAAAGTTTCGCCGCGAGCAGCGCGACGAAAATCGCGAGATGTTTTAAGGTTGTCATCTCGTCCGAAAAGCTAGTGCCACTAACCCGAATGCGCAGCTCTGTCTGGAAACAGATATGGTAAATTTGTTGTTGGCAGCGACTACCGAGGGCCGGACCATCGGTCGCCACCGGATCCCGTACAGCATGACTGAAGGGGAACCGACCAAAGTCCTAGAGGCGGAGCTATCGCTTGCGCCATCCGCAAGGATCGCACTATCGATCGCCATTGCCGAGCTCCCATCCAGCATGACGGAAAGAGAACCGACAAAAGTTCCAGGGATGGAAATGCCGGTTGCGCCATCGACGACGCGGAACGAAGGCTCATACCCTATCGAAAAAATCGGCGGCGCCAATGGGAAAGGGCTGGCCGATGCGAAAGAGCTGTCCGTACCAGTGACCAACCTTTTGATCGGTGAGATGGAAAGGCTCATCGCTGAGCTCGAAAGGCTCGCGGAAGAGAACCACCAGCTGAAGCAGCTCAAAAACAAATATCATTACTTAGACAAGAGCCTCGCTGTAGTTGACGTAGAAAAGAGGCTCTCTGTACTTAAAGAGAAGGTCAAACCGGCGCGCGCGAATGACTTGTTAGCAACCGCTTGTCTAATAGCCGGCTCGGTTGGGCTAGGCGCCGCACCGAATTTCGTAAGCCTTAATTCATTATATGAATGGTATCTTTTTGTCATTATTTCCGCGATGCTTGTCCTAGTCGGCATCGCAAATATTTTCCATCGAACATTGGGACGCTAATCAGAAGCTCCACCGAAAAAAAATGAAGAAGCGAGGGCCGCGTTAACAACCCTCCCCTCCCTGTCACCGTAAGATGAAGCCAGTAAAGACTCCGTAGCGTGGTGCGCCCGCCAAACGAATAAGACGTCGTTCGCGGGCCGTCGGATACAGCAATGAAGTGGGTAGCTTCATTAATGAGGCCCTCGGTCACACGACTGCAGAACTCGCCGCTTTGGGCGTCGAGGAGCGAACTTTGAGTGTGACTACGCCGCAACGCTTACGACATTTCACTCGGGATGAGTTGACCGTATTTAGTGTTTTGCGGACGATAGTCGGAATGGACGTGTCGGCTCAGCGCCGCATTCTGACGCGGAGCGGCTATCGAGTTGGACGCAATGGACGATTTTTCTCTACTTCTGTCCGACCTGCAAGATGATCTACGAAGTCGCGCGCCACCGCGTTCGACCTCCCGCCGAGCCGGTTTGCGAGGCGTGCCAGCAAGACCTTCCGGTCGCCGACGATGTTGGCTGGCTCGTCTACAGGCGAACGCATCCCCATTTGTGGAGACAATTCGGTTTCGCGCGCTAGTAAAGATTTTGCCGCCGGAGCTAAGTGTCGCGTACCCAACCTGGCTGTTGCAGCTCACCGGTCGAGCTTCCTTAAGCCTCCAGATACCAAAAGCTCACGCCGTCTTCGTCCCAGTCTATCGAGGCGGCGACCAATATCGCGACGACAACGATTGGAAGCAACCCTTCGCAACCTTGGAAAAAATTTGGGTCGGTTTTGCCAGATTGGGGGGTCGGTGGGATGCTACCATTTCTTCTCCGAATATTCTCCGCTCATCTGCAGGCTGGGCTTTTTGCCGGTGTCTAGTCTCAAGACGACCGCTACCGCGTTATTTCAGGCCGGATAGGCTTGTGTTCCAGGACAGCGTCGCGACAAGCGCAGGGTCGCAGCCGTTCGATCCCGCGGCCGCTTGACCGGTTCCGGTGATCAGAAAGCAGCTTTGTTTTGAGAGTGTGGTGGCGAAATAGCGCAGATCGAACGTCAGTG
>JBAPZR010001154.1:0-2650 GCA_049285335.1 Xanthobacteraceae bacterium
ATGCCGGTCCGTCGGGATTCGTCAGCGGGACCGAAGCGCGACAGCGTTGCACCGAGATTGCGTCCGCAAACTGGCATGCTTCCGCGGCCCTCGCCGCCCAGCGTCGCAAAGCCGCTTTGTTCGTTGACGTCGGTTCGACAACAACCGATGTTGTGCCAATTGCGGACGGCAAAGTGGTGTCGTGCGGCTACACCGATGCCGAGCGATTGGCGACGGGCGAGCTCGTTTATACCGGGCTGGTTCGGAGCTTCGTGATGGCGACCGCGCCGCGCGCGCCGTTGAACGGCGTATGGACGTCATTGATCAACGAAAACTTCGCCACCATGGCCGACGTCCACCGCATTCTCAATACCCTGCCCGCAGGCGTCGATCTCATGCCAACCACCGACGGCAGGGAAAAGTCCGTGCTGGCCTCGCGCGCGCGCCTCGCCCGAATGTTGGGAAGCGATGTCGCCGATGCGGACGACTTGACTTGGGATTTGCTGGCGAGATGGTTTTCCGAAGCCCAAAGACGCGCTATCGCTGACGCGGCTATGCTCGTCATGTCGCGGTGCGTCGCAGTGTCAGCTGGCCCCGTCATAGCCGCCGGAATAGGCGTTGGGGTCGTTGCCGAGGTTGCACAGCGGCTCGGACTTTCCTGCCAGCGGTTCGATGAGCTATTGGACGTCGTTCCGCAGGCGCGCGATACAGTGTGCCATTGTGCACCAGCAGCTGCTCTGACTGCTCTTGCCTCATGAACGGCTGACCCAATGCGTTGGAGAACGGCCATGCGCCTAGTCCTTAGTCTGTTCTGGATCGCTTGCCTGATACTCAAGCCATCCGGTGTCCTAGCGGCCGAGCTCACTCGCGCGGACGTGCAATCGAAACTCGCTTCCACGCCGTCGGGTCAAACGGCAAGCTTCGTTGGAAGTTCGCTGGCCGGTGCGGATCTTCACGACTTGGATTTGAGCCATACCGATCTTTCGGGCGCGGATCTGTCGGGCGCCGATCTGCGTGGAGCGAAGCTGGTCGGCAGTAAGCTCGTCGGGGCGAAGCTACCGGGCGCTAGGCTCAACCTCGCCTGGATCATCGGCGCGGATTTTTCCCATGCCGATCTCTCCGGCGCCGATTTGGAGACCCTTATCGTTTCCGCCGGCATGCAGACCCTTCCGCAAGAGGCCGCTCGCTTCGTTGGTGCCAATCTCTCGGGCGCCAAGGTCACGGCCCGTTTCAATCTCGATGACATGCACGGCGCAAATCTCTCCCACGTTCAAGCGTCGGCGGATACGAAAAATCAATCCATGGGACTGATCCGAACCGAATTCGCACAGACCAATTTGAACGACGCCAATTTCAAGGATGCGGCGCTTGCGCACGTAAACTTCGAATTTGCCAAGCTCGCGCGCAGTAACTTCTCGGGCGCGGACTTAAGCTACGCGGATTTCACCGGGGCGGATTTGACGGACGCGGATTTAAGCGGCGCCAACACGACCGGCGCGATTTTCACGCAAGCCGTGCTCAAGGGCGTCAAGGGATATCCCTGATCGGCAGGTCACGCGATCAGGTTCGAGCCAGCGTCACATTTTCACTTCGCTGATCTGCACGACCGGTCGCACGTTGGTGTAGTTTGGGATGTCGCCCATGATCGCTTCGGCGTGCGGACCAAACGCGGCTTGAAATGCCTCGACCGAATCGAACGCCAGATGGGCCATGGCGACATAGGTCGCAGCGGCGCCCGGCGCGCCGCCGGCGATGCCTTCCTCCACATCGACGCTCTTGCAGGCGGAACCGAGCTTTTGCTTCACCATCGGAATGTGCTTCGCCAAATAGTAATTCATGTCAAATTTGATGTTGGCGTTGTTGGGATAAAGCACGCTCACCTTAATCATATGATCACTCTCCAAGGTTGATTTGCCACCAGGCTCGGCAAAATGATTGCAATTCTGGACCGGGCTCATTGCGGCGGCAAGCATCTGAGCTTCCGGTGCGTTTTGAGCCGCGAGGTTGCCATAGTCCCGGCTATACTCGGCGTGCAACAAGGGGGGTGCTATGTTGATTCGGCGTCGCGTTGCGTTTGCAGCCGCAGCGCTGATCGGCTTCGCTGTCCTCCCGCACGCCGCCCGGGCTGGCGAGAGCGGATTGTTCGCTCCCGGATTTCCACCGTGGCCGGCGCCGCCAAACGCATCCTCGTGGTGCCATCGTGTGTGGCAATGTGGCCGACACGGCTGTGCATGGCAGGGACTCTGTCCACCGCAGACTTTCGCTACCTCGTATCTTTGGCAGGTGCAGGATCATTGGCCGGCGCCTGCTTTGGCCGGCTACGATGATGCCTGGTGCCGCATCTATGGACCGCCGACGTCGCCTGATTATCGGCAATGCCGAGTGAACAATTACTACACGCGCCTCTCGGTCCCCGTACGCGCGACTAAGTAGCGGCGATCGTCCGGTAGATTACGGCGCGGTTGATGACACCGTTTGCAGGATGCGTTAGCTTGCCGCGCGCGGATGCCATCAACAAGCCAACGAGTTTCAAAGCGATGACCGGGCGCTGGGTCTTCTGGCTACCTGTCGCTATGTGTGCGGCTTTGGCGCCTTCTACAGCGATGGGCGCTGGCGGCGTTCCGGAAAATGCTGCGAACGGCGATCCTTGTGGTGGTATTCGGCCTTGCGA
>JBAPZR010001155.1:0-2367 GCA_049285335.1 Xanthobacteraceae bacterium
GATAGCGCTGAAAGCGCGCAAGGCGAGTGACGAGGGCTTGCTGCCAGTTGGCAATCGTTGGAGCCAACTTCGGCAACGTGGGGACTGTGGCACTCGTGGGCGCCTGTTGGAGCTGCGGCTCGGTCTGCGTGGGCTGCTCTTGCAAATTCGAAACCGCGCCAGAAGTGATAAGCGCTGCGGGCCTTCCCAATGTCACCATCAGGCTGTCCAGGCTCCTGGCGAAACTGTCGATGTCGAAATTGAGCGGATCGTCGTGGCCGTTAGGGATCTGTGCGTCGATCGCGGCATGGAACGCGGGAATAAGCCATCGCTCCGCGCGTACGCTGGCGATGACATAAACGAGCGCGAGCCGATCGTACTGAGCGGGGGTGAAAGCGGGATCGGGCGTTCGCGCGTCGTTGCGGTGCCCGGGTACGCTACCTCGTGGCTGAATGAGTTCGTTGTGCAGGAATAGCCCTTGCAGCGCGCCACCAAACTCCGCCGCTTTCTCGAATTTCGTTGCGCGCCAAGCAACTGAGTAATCATGACCCACGAGCAATTTGCCGGTGCGGCTGATGAAAACGTGCGCTTTGCCCCATCCGTCCGGGCAGTAGAAGTTTCGCAGATCGTTGAGCTTCGGGCTTTCGTCGATGTCATCTGGGAAGGGGCGATGGCCATAGTTCGGTCCGCTGGTGTCGTGGATCACAAAATATCGCGCCATCGGGGAGTCAAGATCGTTGTTGTGGGCACGCGACACCGGCAGCCATAAATAGTCGCTCAAAGCTCCTTCGCGGTCTTGCTGGGCAAGATAATTGCTGAGTGTCGCGCGCGACGGCAATGCGGTTGTTTGTCCGATGCGGCTGGCAAGCGGGGCTGGCAAGCTCGACAAGCGTGGCAAAAGGTTTCTCGACACATCCATGCCGCGCATCAAGCACATGGCTTGTTGGACCGGCGTGCCGGCATAGCTCAACGTCTCAGGATCAAACGCGCAAACTCCCATGCTGTTAATAAAGAATGGTGGCTTGAAATGGTCCGGCTTGCACCCGGCCAAGACGGCATCATGAGACACAGTTACAATCGGGCAGGCGAGTGCTCCTGCGAGCAGCCAGTCAAAGAATTTGATCGAAGCCCGCACGTCTTCAATCCAGGCGAATGTGTTCACTAATATTGCGTCGGCCGCGCGTTATGCCAAGTGCCGTTGTGCGTTTGCGGAGCCATTGGTGGGATGAACAAATATTCAGTTAAAAATATGCGGCCTACACAACATACAGCTGACGCGGCCTTTTTTAGATTGGCTGAGCTATTTTCCATCCACGCGACGTGCAATAGACCCGGGGTCTACGGGGCTATCACCATTGCTCACGCCGATTTGTAGTGATTGCAACAAAACCCTCGAGGTTCCACGAGGGTTTTCAGCCAGCACGTGCATCGGGCGCGCATAAGCGTTTGGAGGAGGGCCATGACTGTGACCGCCCTGAAACATCTCGCGATTGTCGTCGCGCTGCTCGCCGGTGGGACTTCGCTGGCGCTGATTGGCTTCCTCGTTGCACCACAAATCATCGCTCGTCAGACCTCGGCGCCGGAAAGCGCACCGACTGCCCAGCACTCCACGCCAGCAGATCAGCTTGTCAGTCAGATTGGCCAAGCAGGTACATCGGGGACAGTGGCGTCCCCTGTCGCTAACGTGCAAGAGGCGCAACCCACCCCAACCCCTTCCACCGGCCCGGCACAGAACCGATCCCCTGAAGATTCAGTAGGGCCAACAACCGGCGCAATTCCGCCTTGCGACAAGCCCGATGGTCTTGGGCTTTCGCGCATCGTCCAGATCGATACGACGGGGGGACCTCGATTCGGCTTAATCCAGCACCCCGAAGGGTATGACTTCCTTCGCGACAAGGAAGTCGTTTTGACGTTCGACGATGGCCCCCGGCCGGGCAGCACCGAGGCCGTGTTGAAAGCCCTGACCGACGATTGTTTAAGAGCGACTTTCTTTGAGGTCGGCCAGATGGCGAGCTGGCATCCTGAGATCACTAAGCAAGTGATCGATGCCGGAATGACGGTCGGCACGCACACTTGGTCCCATAAGGATCTGGCGCGAATACCCTATGAAAAGGCGGAGCAAGAAATTGAGATGGCTAACAGCGCCGTAAGCGCCGCAGCCGGCGGAAAGACAGCGCCATTCTTCCGTTTCCCTTACCTCGCGCAACCGCCGCGGATCCTTTCTTATCTTGCCGAACGCAACATTGCGATCTTTTCGGGTGACATCGACTCGCGCGACTACACGATGCACAAGCCGGAGCCGGTGGTCGATTCGGTCATGAGCCAATTGGAAAAGCGGGGCAAGGGTATTGTCCTCATGCACGATATACACCCCAACACGGCCGAAGC
>JBAPZR010001156.1:0-4455 GCA_049285335.1 Xanthobacteraceae bacterium
GGTGATGGCGGCGACTTGGCCGGCAAGGGGCAGCTCTTTGTTCCTGCCGAGCTTGGCCTGTTCCAAAGGCCAATATTCGCAGTCGAACATGTCGGCTTCGGATATCGACTCGAATGTCCCGATGGCCTCGGCGTCGCTCACGCCATCCAGCCACGCTTCGGCAATGTCGGCGGCGACGATGGCGTCCGTTTTGGAATGGCCCAGACCGAACAGACCCAATCCCGGCACGAGCACGACGCGGGGCAGCGGGTCGAGCGCGATCTTGTTGCCGCCGGCACGGTTGTTATTTCGCGCGAAATACGCGCGATAATGTGCTGTGAAGGTTTGGCTCCGCTCGCGCGCCGCGCCGGCAAAATCGGCGAGACGATCGTTCTGGGGCGTTGTCAGCATGAGCGGCCAGTTTTTGGTGCGGATCGTGTGGTCGGGCGTGATCACGCCGGCTTGGCTGATGCGCTCCAAATCGTCGCGGTTGACGAAATTCAAAACGGCGTCGCCGGTGCGAAATTCGAGTACGAGCCGGCGCCAGGCGCCTTCGATCGTGTCGTGTTTTTCGCTGCACGCCCCGCGCACGATCGGGGCGATCCGCGCGACCGTTGCCGTGGCTTTGTCGCCCACATTGGGGGAACCGCGCACTGCGATAGATTTTCGATTGCGCGCGATGAAATCCTCTGCCAGCGAAACCATCGCGATCATGCGATCATACGATTGCCTTGCGCTTTCGCCGAAAGTGACGATCCCGTGCTTGCTTAGGATCAGCCCCTCACAAGCCGGCGCGCCTTCGAAAACCTCGATGGCTTTTTTGGCAAGGCCGAATCCGGGCTTCAGATAAGGCACGAAAGCCAGGCGCTCGCCGAAGACTTCCGTGCATCGTTTTTCACCCCGCGGCTGATCGATCACGCTGAGCACGGCGGTCGCATGCGTGTGGTCGATGAATTTGTGCGGGAGGAAGGCGTGCAACGTCACCTCAACGGAGGGATTTGGCGCGGCTGAATCGATGAGATTGGCCCGCTCGATGCTGACGAGCTCGTCGTCCTCGATTTCGTCGAAGGCCCGGAGCTTTTGGAGCGGCAGCAGCCGCACGGCCGGCAAGCCGTCAACCCCGAGCGTCGCCATGTCGACGCCGGAGGCTTTGATGCGCAGCACTTCGACCTCTTCGCCGAAGCGATCGCGCATCCTCGCCTTGAGCGACGTGTTGCCGCCGCCATGCAGTACGAGCTGGCGGTCGCGACCGAGTAGTCGCGTGGTGTAAATCCGAAGCGCCAGTTCGGGGTCGATGCCCGCCTTGGCGCCGTCGGCCACGAGGGCCTCGGCGTCCCGATCGACCCAGCCGCTTTTCATCGCCTCAGCCGCCGGCGAAGCGGCGGGACCACCATCCGCTGCGGCGCGGCCGCTCGCTTTCGGGCGCGCTATTCGTCTCGGTGACGGTCGGCTCGGGCGCGGGCGGAGCGGATTGTGTCTCGATCTTCGTCGTGATCTCTTCGCTGTTGCTGCCGCCCAGCGGCGCGCGCTCACGTACCGTCGATCGCCGGCGCGGCGGTTCGGTCGGCACCTCGGTTGCCACGGGCTCAGGCGTCATGGGCGCAGGCGGCTCGCCGGCCGGCGGCGAATGCAGCGGTACGGTATCGAGGTCGGCGATAGCGCTTTTCAATCCCGCTTCAGCCGCGGGGAGCGACGCGATCTGCTGGGCCGGATCGAATTCCGTCGACTCGGTGGGCTGTGCCGATGGCTCATGGTTTGCGTAGCTGTCATCGTTGCGCTGCCGGTTGCGCCGCCCGCCGCGGCGGCCGCGACGGCGGCGACGATCGTCTCGCCGTTGCGGGTTCGCCTCGGCTCGCTCTTGAGCAGCGAGATTGCCCGAAGCGTTGCCGAAAGATTCTCCCGAGGGCTGGTCATCCATCTCGTCCCGGGGTTTGGCATCGGGCTCGTCTCCAGATCCGCCAAAGCCCTCGTCCGTCGGCCCATTTTGATCTTGCGCAGCAATATCGCCGGCCCCTTCGGTGATCGGGATATGTTCAGCTTGCTCCTGCGATTGGCCGTGGAAGTGATCGCCATTGCGCCCGCCGCGTCGGCGTCGCCGGTGTCGGCGCCGCGAGCCGCCTTCGGTCTGTTCCGAGGAAGCGGCATTGACCGCCGCTTCCGCTTCGGCTTCGTCCTCCGCGGTCGTGGCGAAATTTTCGAGATCGTCCTCTTCCTCGAGTGGCGCAGCCACCGCTTGCGTCCTCTCGGCAAGGGCCTTGGCGGCCTCGATCGTGTGGACCAGCTCGCCGCGGTCGATGATGAAGGCTTGCGGCGCTTTGACGGTTTCGTCGGCGCTCACCGTGATGGTGATGGCAAAGCGCTCCTCGAGGCTCCGCAAGTGCGCACGCTTTTGGTTGAGGACATAAAGTGCGACGTCGGGCCGGGTGCGGGCAATCAGATTATGCGTCGCGCCCTTGATGAGGTGCTCTTCCAGCGCGCGCAGAACCTGCAAGGCAAGCGAGGAGACCGACCGCACATGGCCGCTGCCGCCGCAATAAGGGCATTTCTCTGTCGAGCTTTCCAGAACGCTGGTGCGAATGCGCTGGCGCGACATTTCGAGCAGGCCGAAATGCGAGATGCGCCCCACTTGGATGCGCGCCCGGTCGTGCTTGAGGCATTCCTTGAGCCGCCGTTCGACCGTGCGGTTGTTGCGCTTCTCGTCCATATCGATGAAGTCGATGACGATAAGTCCGGCAAGATCGCGCAAGCGAAGCTGCCGAGCGATCTCGTCGGCGGCCTCCGAATTCGTCTTGAAGGCGGTGTCCTCGATATGATGCTCGCGCGTGGCGCGTCCGGAATTGACGTCGATCGCGACCAATGCCTCGGCCTGGTTGAGCACGATGTAGCCGCCGGAGCGTAATTGCACGACCGGCGAGAACATGGCGTCGAGCTGATTTTCGACGCCATAGCGCGACAAAAGCGGTTGTGTATCAGCGTAGAGCTTTACGTTCTTGGCATGGCTCGGCATGAGCATGCGCATGAATTCTTTAGCCTCATGGTAGGCGTCGGCGCCTGCGACCGTGACCTCGTCGATGTCCTTTGAGTAGAGGTCGCGAAGCGAACGTTTGACCAGCGATCCTTCCTCGTAGACAAGCTTCGGCGCTGTCGATTTAAGCGTTAGATCACGCACGGTCTCCCACATCCGCAGCAAATATTCGAAATCGCGCTTGATTTCGATCTTCGATCGGGCGGCGCCCGCGGTGCGCAGGATCACGCCCATGCCTTCCGGCACTTCGAGTTCTGCGGCCGCTTCTTTCAGCCGCGCGCGATCGTCGGCATTCGTGATTTTGCGGCTGATACCGCCGCCGCGCGCGGTGTTCGGCATCAGCACCGAATAACGTCCGGCCAGCGAAAGGTAAGTCGTCAGCGCCGCGCCCTTGGTGCCGCGCTCCTCCTTGACGACCTGCACCAGCATCACCTGGCGGCGCTTGATGACCTCCTGGATTTTGTATTGGCGCCGATAACGCGGAGCGCGATCGGGAACCTCCTCGAGAGCGTCCGAGCCGCCGACGGATTCCACGATCTCCTCGGCCGCTTCGTCCTCTTCACCATTGTCTTCAGCCGTACGCGCTTCGGCGGCTGCGACTGCCGCATCGGCTTCGTTCGGTGCGGCGAGCGATTCGCCGAACCCGCCGGTTTCCACTTCCACCGTTTCAAGCTCGACCGCTTCCACCCGACCGGCTTCATCCGCCGGACGCGGCGCGGCCGCTTCGGCCGTCAGCTCATTCGGCGCATCGCCAACGGCCTCGTCGGCCGAGGCGCCTGCTTGCAAGTCCTCGTGGGACAGTGCCTCTGCGACCGAGGCTTCGAGGAGGGAGGATTCGGGGGTAGGAGTTTCGAGTGCGGAAGCGTCCACGCTCGGTGTCGCCTCGCCGCCCACAGTCTCGATTTCGGAATGGTCGGCCGCTTCCTCATGCTCGGCCGCAGCCTCCGTGGGCTCCGATCCGGCCGCGTCGACGGTGGTGCCTTCGATGATTTCGCCGCGCGCGACGTCATCGCGGCGGGCGGCGGACGATCCGTGGCCGCGGTGGCGGCGCACGCGCCGATCGACCTCGTCATCGGCGGCGCGCTGTGCGCGCTCCTCCTCGTCGATCAGCGCCTGCCGATCGGCGACCGGTATCTGATAATAGTCAGGATGAATTTCGCTAAACGCGAGGAAACCATGGCGGTTCCCGCCGTAATCGACGAAAGCAGCCTGGAGCGAGGGCTCCACGCGCGTCACTTTCGCCAGATAGATGTTACCTCTTAATTGCTTGCGGTGCGCAGATTCAAAGTCGAATTCCTCGACGCGATTGCCGCGCAAAACGACCACCCGGGTCTCCTCGGGATGGGTCGCGTCGATGAGCATTTTGTTGGCCATTTTGTAATCTCACGACGGGCCGCGTGCCGTTTGCTCCGCGCCGCAGCGGCGACGGGAAACGGGGGCCTGCCCGATTA
>JBAPZR010001157.1:0-2269 GCA_049285335.1 Xanthobacteraceae bacterium
GCGCAAGGAATTCGTGGAGAAGGTCGACGAGATTTGGAACCTGGTGCGCGACGAGGCAATCAAGGCGCAAGAGAAGAGCCAAACAACGAGCCAGGAGCACAACAAGGAAAGCAGCCAAAACGAAAAATAACAAACGGTCCTCAAGGACAAGACCGCAAAGTCGAAACACGCTCCATGCAAGCCATGACGCAAACCGTTTCCCGCTATCTGCCGCTGGTGCTTCTGGCTCTGGCGTGGGAGATCGTCGCGCGCCTCAACCTTGTCGACAGTTCAGCGCTGCCGCCCTTGAGCAAGGTCGGGGCCGCATGGGTCGACCTCGTGCGCGACGGCGAACTGATCGACAATGGAGCCTCATCGCTCTACCGCGGATCGGTTGGGCTTCTCCTCGCCGTCGTGGTGGGCGGCGGGCTCGGCCTGTGCATGGCGCGATGGCGGCTTCTCGACATTTTCGTCAATCCGCTCGTGGAGCTGTTCTATCCGCTGCCAAAGTCGGCGCTGATCCCGGTCACCGTGCTCTGGCTCGGTTTCGGTGACGGCTCCAAAATCCTGCTGATCTTTCTCGGCTGCATGATCCCGGTCACCATCGGCGCCTATAACGGCGCACGCGGCAGCGATCATGCGCTGGTCTGGTCGGCACGCAGCATGGGCGCCAGCCGGTTGCGCATGATGCTCGATGTAATCATGCCGAGCGCTCTACCGGAACTGCTCAACGGCATTCGCACCGCGCTCGCTTTGGCTTTCATTCTGTTGGTCAGCTCGGAGCTGATCGTTTCGCAAAAGGGCTTCGGCTATCTGATCGGCTATCTGGGATCGACCGGATCCTACGAAGGCATGTATGCGGTCGTTTTGACCGTGGCCTTCCTCGGCTTCGCCGCGGACCGGCTCTATCAGCTGTTCATGCAATGGGTGCTGCGATGGCGGGAGTAGAAGACACCACCTCGCTCGCGGCTGCTGAAACGGAAATATCGCAAGACGCCGTGCGCCGTTTCGACGTCGCTTTTCGCGGCGGCGCCGCCATTTTCTCCATCCTGGCGCTTTTGATTGCCTGGGAGGTGTTTGCCCGCAGCGGCAAGGTCACGGCCTTCATGCTGCCGCCGTTTTCCGCAGTCGCCGAACGTATCTATGCCGACGCGATCTCCGGCGCGCTCTGGCGCAATCTTATCGTGACCATGCTCCGCGCCATGGCCGGATTCTTCATCGCCGCCGCCGGCGGCATTGCGCTCGGCGCCGCCATGGCGCGCAGCAAGGTAGCGCGATGGTTCTTCGATCCGATCATCTCAGTCGGATTTCCGATGCCGAAAATCGCGTTCCTGCCGATCATCATTCTCTGGCTCGGGGTCTATGACGTCTCCAAAATCTCCATCATCGTGTTCGACGCG
Source organism: Xanthobacteraceae bacterium (assembly GCA_049285335.1). Lineage (GTDB taxonomy): Bacteria > Pseudomonadota > Alphaproteobacteria > Rhizobiales > Xanthobacteraceae > BOG-931. The sequence goes on from JBAPZR010001157.1 coordinate 1,380, forward strand.
ATCTTTCCCGTGGTGACGGCGACGCTCGCCGGAATCGCCAGCGTCGACAAGGAGCTCGTCTGGTCGGGTCGCAACATGGGCGCCAGCGAGCGCGAATTGATGTGGCAAATCGTTTTGCCGGCGGCGCTGCCGCAGATCCTGACCGGTTTGCAGGTCGCGCTGCCGATTGCGCTCATCGTCGCGATCATCGCCGAGATGGCGATGGGCGGCTACGGGCTCGGCGGCGCCATGATGAGCGCGTCGCGCTTTGCCGATTCCCGCGGCGTGTTCGCCGGAATCGTCGAGATCGCGATCGTCGGTTATGCGCTCATCAAGGCGATGGCGGTTATCCGCCGCCGCCTTCTGGCGTGGCATCAGGAAGCGAATAATTGACATATCGAGCTACGCCAATGAAATACAACAATTTATTACTTCTGGCCCGCGAGCCATGTCAGGTGTAAGTAATGTCGTATGAAATGCCGCGGGCGGGTGTTGACAGGAATCACGGGATGACAGATATATAATTTCATCAGCCGCCCCCGAGCACCACCTGTCGGTTCTTGAAACCGGTCGCTAAAGGGGGAATGGCGCGGTCCTTGGGGGGTATACGAGGGTCGCTTCGCAATGCGGAGCGGCTCGTTTTATTTTTTGTGGGTCCGCTCCGCAAAAGACGGAGTCCGGACCGTGGCCAAACCAAAATCAGTCGTTGGCGAAGCCGATCAAGGCGAGCGCCTGTTGTATACCCGACGCCAGACCGCGCACCTCTTGGGTGGCGTGTCCTTGCGAACAATAAAGAGATTGGAAGCGTCGCGTCAGCTTGACGTCGTGCGATTAAATCGAAGGTCGCCGACGGCGCAGGTTTTTCACCGTGCGTCGCAAGTCCTGGCATTAGCGCGCGGGCAGTGACCACA
>JBAPZR010001158.1:0-2120 GCA_049285335.1 Xanthobacteraceae bacterium
TGAGTCCTTAGCAGTGCACAGGCTTTCTGAATGGCCTCGTTTAGGTACTTAAAAGGACCTGATCTTTCGGCCCCGCCGCTCACCGCATAATGAACAAACAGATCATTCGCCATGGTGTGCTGTCTCCCGTGTTTCGAGCACATCGTCTGGCAGCTCCGCGCCGGTTGAGTTCCATTGAGGACGACAGGACACCGTCACCTTATTTGGCGTGCCAAGCAGCATTTTTGCTGCACCGCATGAGTCTCAAAGTGGCTCTATGATATCACCGATCTCCCAGAGCCGCGACGTGACGCCAGCACTGCATGACGCGGTGCCCTCTTGGCTTAGTACAAACCATTCCGACCTTGGCTGACGTTTCCGATCTGCTCGAATTTCTTTGTTGTCTCCGTGGGCATCGGTTGCGTTGCGCCCATAGCAATCTAAGCTTTTCGTCGCGCGTTAATCTCCCGCTTAGATCACCGTTGGTCAGTGGTTCACAGCCGTCGCGCTTGTCGCGGAATAGTGCGATAAGCTGATAATTGCATTGCGATTGGCCCGACAGCAAATGCCAACGCCAGCGGACATAACGTTTTCAATCGACTGGGAAGCGGGCGAGGTTAGGTTTTCGGCAAGCACGCCTCAGGCGAGACAGTGGATGGGCTGCACCGAGAAAACCATGCCACTTGCCGACGTTAAGACTTTCCGTGAAACGGCCGAAGCAGCGGGTCTGACGGTGGCGGCTTTCCCTTGAATTCTGAAATCCAGGTGCCAGCGCTTCTCCAACAAGTCGCGTCGCACGTCGTCACGGCCCTTGTCCGGTATCGGAGAAATTTAATGAAAAGCGCTCTTACCTTCATCGGTTTCTTTCTCCTGGCAATGGGCCTGTTATGGGCGGGCCAGGGCGCGGGCTTGATTCGTTGGCCCGCCGAGAGCTTCGTGGTGAACGCGCGGCAATAGATCTATTACGGCGGCGGCACCGCCGTGATTGGGCTTGTCCTGGTCCTGCTGGCGCGCCGATAATCGCGAGTCCCTTTCACCCAATTTTTTGCTTCAGTGCCGTTCGTCCGGCTGTGGCACTTAGCGGACATGGACGACAATGTTCGGCGATGTCCGCTTTCGGGGGAATAGCGGACATCACGCAAATCTCCGAGAATGTCTGCTTATGACCCAAAGCGGAGATTGGACCGGATTGGCGCGCTAGTCACCTGTGCCCGGATTTGGCGAGAAATATTTAAGCTTATCCGGCTTACCTTCCCATTCTTTTGAATCTGCGGGAGGGTCTCGCTTGACCGTTATATTGGGCCAAGTTTTTGCATAGTCAGCGTTGAGCTTGAGCCACTTCTCGGCCCCGGGCTCGGAGTCGGGCTTGATCGCCTCCACTGGACATTCCGGCTCACACACCCCGCAATCGATGCATTCATCGGGATGAATGACGAGCATATTTTCGCCCTCGTAGAAACAATCAACGGGGCACACCTCCACACAATCCATTAGCTTGCACTTGATGCAGCTTTCATTGACGATATAGGTCAAATGTCATCCTCACTCTGGGGGGAGCCTATCATGTTTCCACCACGCCGGCAGGGTTTCATTGGTTTTTTGTTTTTCTAAATTCTGTTTGATTTATTATTTCGGTTCGGGAGGCATTTGGGAATATGCTGCGGCTAAAGGGAAAGTCGCACCATGACTGAGTATATCGTCGGTTTTAGGCAGGGAAACCGATCAGAAGTTCTGACCATCGAGGCCGAAGACGCGTTAGTTGCTGCGCTCAGGGTCAAACATAACCACCCCGAGGCTATAATTTCCTACGTTCGCAAGTCTAATCGGCGCGGAGATCGTCGCAATCCTCATCGGAAGGAATGAAGATTTATGCGCAGCGGCCAAAGTCCGCTTAAGCGGACATGCCGCGACCGAGTTCCAATGTCCGCTTTCGGGGGTAAAGCCGACATGGCCAATTTATGAGGTGAATTGGTTGAGACGCCACGACCGCAAGAAAGGAAAACATGGAACTGCGCGGCATAGTGCCAGCAATCGTCCCGGCCCCGCCACCTGAGCCGTTCGCTGTCCAAGTCATCATTGTTGATTGGCTCTACCGCGAAGTTGACGGTTTGGCGGAAATCAAAATGCCGGTATTGCAGCAC
>JBAPZR010001159.1:0-2871 GCA_049285335.1 Xanthobacteraceae bacterium
CGCGTGTAGAAGCCGGTGAGACGCTGGGTCGGCCTCGCATAAGCGAGAAGGTTGAAAAGCGCATCAGAGAGCATTTGCAGGCAGGGAATGGCATCCTCAAAGTCGCCCGTGAAATCGGGGTAGGCACCGGCACCGTCCATCGCATCGCACAGGAGATTGGTGGCCCTTTCGACGCCGCCGCGTAAGGTGGCATCGGTGATAAGGGAGTGTGGCCCAGACAAAATGAATGGGCCTTCCGCTTGCTGCTATATGGGCAGGACTTTCCTGATTTTTTTCGTCGCGCCGCAGGCTGCGTGGACAAAATACTCAAAGGCGCCAAGCCTGCCGATCTTCCCGTCGAGCAGCGGTGATCGGAGTGTGACCTTAGGCGCGGCGGATCGCTGCGAACATCGCCAAACCGCCGAAGCTGGTGGGCTTAATAGTTTGGTCGGGCGGTCGGCTTTGAACCGACAACCTTCGCGCTCCAATTTCCTGGTTACTACGGCCAGCGCGACGCTCTATCCAGTTGAGCTACGCCCGTATTTTGAATTTCATGCAATGCGGGCGATTTTCCCTCATAACGGGAAGCCGCTGACAAACATAATCACCGTTTTCCCCAATACCCACTGACCTATCAGCATCCGGAGCTATTGAAAAAGCACTAAACTAAGAAAGACGGCAGGAGCGCCAAGCGGAGCACTCACTGTGGCGTATGGATGGGGAAGCATTGCGCGAGAGGCTGCGCGGACGGCTGCCTATTTGGCTTCTTTTGGGCTCATCGCCTATTTTGGGATAAAGGCAGTAGTCAAGATTGAAGCAACCCAAACTCGTCTATTTTTTGTCAGCGTAGTCTTCGGTGTTGCTTTCGGCATAGCAGTCTTGCTGGACCACTTATTGCGCGGCCAGGTGCCGACCGACACACAGCCGAAGGGTGAACCAACCGAAATCTGGCCGCGCTGGTATTCGCAGTTTAGCGGGCCGATAGCGTATCGCCTCGTGCTGCCACGGCCAGTTAGCGCGTGGCAAGTCCAAGCGATTGCTGACCTGAAGCGGGTAGCGGCAAAAGTGCGCGACCGTCGCCTACGTTCTAACGTGGAGGCTGATCCCGCATCTTTTCACGCGGTGCGAGGGTGGAAAAATATTACGCGAGACGCTGCGCAAACAGTCGGCTTTTGGCTTCTTATGGGTCTCATCGCGTATCTTGGGATAAGCGCAGTAGTAAAGATCGAAGCAACCGGCACCCGTCTCTTCCTTGCCATCGCCGTCTTCGCTGTCGCTTTCGGCGCGGTATCCTTGCTGGAGCGCCAATTGAGGCATGGCGAACCGGCCGATGAGGGTTGGCCGCGCTGGTATTCGCAGTTCAATAGTCCGACGCTGTACCGCTCATCGGACGGTGCAACTTACAGCTATGTGGTGCTGCCGCGACCCATGGTTCCTGACTGACTTAGCAAACGACAACCCCGGCCGTCGATCAGCGAGCTGCTTACGAAAGACGAGGCGCGGCGGATCGCGGCCAACGTAGCGAAGCTGCCGGGACTGTTGCGTACGAAAGGCTAACGAGGCGGCCCATCTTGGTTCTGTGAAACGAAACTTGGCCCGTTCGGTGGTGTTATCCCCTGGCTATGTCGTCCTTGTCCTTTACTTATCCGTGCCCCGATACTGAACAACGGTCGATTCAAGGAGCGTGACGTGTCTGTGATCCCTGACAGCGCTGTATTTCAGAGAAACTTCGCCACCCTTCCGGTCGCATCGTTTCAGAGTGGCGAGACCGTACTTGCGGCCGGTTCGAGGACTGGACGGTTGATGATTCTCAAGAAAGGCACTGTCGCAGTCGTTAAAGAGGGCGTGGAGATTGCCAGGGTGTTGGAGCCCGGCGCCGTGTTTGGCGAACTCTCCATTCTTTTGGACCAGTCACACACGGCAGATGTGCGTGCTTTAGAAGATTCGCAGTTTCATATCGCCGATGAGGAGCTTCTCGCAAAAGATCCGCTCGCATTCATTTACATCGCGACGATCCTGGCCAGGCGTCTCAATTATGCCAATCGGGCCCTCATCGAGCTGAAGCGGCAGCTCCATGCTGGCGAGCCGCAGAGCGTGATCGCAGAAGCCATTGCCGAGATCGAATGCAATCTTGTCTACGCTGGATATCCATTCAATCCCTTATCTCGAAATTGAACGTCTTGCAGCGCTCCCGCGACGAGGCGGGGCGGATCGCGGCCAACGTAGCGAAGCTGCCGGAGGGGGAACAGGTTCTCGCACCGGACGGGACTATCCGACTCTTCGAGCGCCTCCAACTGCGACCAGTTAAGCTCGCGTTGGAAGCTGCTTCACGCCGTCGAGGACAATCTTTGTTACTTGGGACGCCTGCGAGCTTAGTGTTGCGTATTCGGTAATGTCACGTTCAATGCGTTCGCGTTCGGTCTGTAATTTTCGTCGGAGCGTTTGAAGCTCATGAATAAGGACGTCAACTTCGTCTATCGAAACTCTTGATATTTCGCGCAGCGTCGCTGTGAGGTTCCCGGGTGACATTTGGTCATCTTCACCCTCGACGGCTTTTCGACCTGAGGCATCAGCCCATACCATCGTGCGGATGTCTCCCTCAAGCTCTGGTTCTGATGACCTGTCCTTGACCGTTACGAGCGACGTGGAACCCATGGTTTGTCCCCTTACCATGTTTGATTGACTCTACTGATTCGGCATAAAAATGCGACACCTTAAAGACAAACAGTTTTCACATCTTTGACGTGTTGTTTGTTTGTTGGATAACCTAGGCGACCCGTCGAAATCTGCCTTTGGAACCGAGTCGCGTTCGTCTAAACATTAGAGTTTTGCGTCTCGCCAACGAAAAAAGGCCACCGCGGGTTAAGTGGAAATTAAACTGAGGGGCCGACA
>JBAPZR010001160.1:0-9470 GCA_049285335.1 Xanthobacteraceae bacterium
CCGAGCGCGCCCCCGGTCGCAGATTGAATGGCGATTGGCTTGCCGGCAAACGGCTGGTTCGGCATGCGCGAGACCCAATCGATCGCGTTCTTCAATGCGCCGGGAATCGAGTAATTGTATTCCGGCGATACGAAGATGACGCCGTCGGCGGCGCGGACGGCTTCGGCAAGCACCTGCACCGGCGGGGGGAAACCGGACGAATTTTGCACGTCCGCGTTATAGAGGGGAAAGGCGGCGAACGACGGCGCCTCGGTAATGCGCATGCCCTCCGGCGCATAGCCCTGCAGCGTGTTCATGACCATGCGGTTGTAGGAGCCCTTGCGCAGGCTGCCACAAATGCTCATGACACTCAGTGTCTTATCGGCCATGTGATAAACCTTATTGGTAAGCGTGAAATAGCAGCAGGCGCGATGTTTTGCTCCGGGCCTTTTGACATTACGTGCTCGGTGAATTCAACAGGGCCGGCGCCACGATCTCTTTCCAGCTCTGCAACGGGGTCTTCAGCTCGCCCCGGCGGTTCATGAAATCGGCGAACGTCTGGACCCCGTAAACCGGGCTGCCGAACTCGTCCTTGACGTCCCGGACGACCGTTTCGATGGCAGCGCCGTTGAACGTGACCGACGGCTCGTGAGTGAGATAGATCTGCGCCGCCCGGCGTGGATCGTCATGGATGATACGCGCCGCCTCGTCGATCGCTTTTTCGACTACCTGAGCCATCTGCGGCTGCGCCTCCAGATAGGAGCGCCGCGCGCCGAGGATCAGGAAAGACGACTTTCCGTTCACGACGTCGGATGAGCTGAGCAAGACATGAACGTTCGCGGAGCGCAGCGCGAGCTGCGCAAACGGCGGCGACGAAAAATACGCATTTACCTGGCCGGTATTTTCGACGAGCGCGGCGATGGACTGCTGATGCGACAGCACGACGATCTGTCCAAGCAACCGGTCGAACTGACCGAAGGTTTTTTCCGATTGCATCTCCAGGAGATACATTTGCGGCGAAGTCAGCGTCGGGACCGCGATCCGGTCGGTGGGCTTGAGTTCGGCGATCGAGCGCTCGTCCGCCCGGTTGCCGAGCAGTGCAAGCGGCAAAGAGGTAATCCCGGACACGGCGAGGATCTCGCCGGGCGTGCCCTTGGTCCGCTGCCATGCCGCGATCAGCGGCGCGGTGCCGAACGGGCCCGTGTCGATCTGACCCTTGGCGATGGCATCGTGCAGCTCGCCTATATTCGCGAAGCGCTGAAACCGCGCCTGCAGGTCGAGATGGGCGGCCTTGGCCGCTTTCTCGATCAGCTTGAGATCTTCGCAGACATAGAGCGGCAGAAAGGCGAAGCCGGAGCCAACCCCGATCTTGACCTGCTCTTGCGCAAGCGCGGGCGCGATCGCGCCGCATAGCGTCAAAAACGCGCTTACGATCCGCAGCAAACGCACCACTCAGCTGGCCTTCTCGTCGGCAATCGGATTACGCAGAGTGCCGATGCCTTCGATTTCGACTTCGATCGTGTCGCCGTTCTTCATCCAGACCGGCGGCTTGCGCGCGTGCCCCACGCCTGACGGCGTGCCGGTGAAGATGACATCGCCCGGCTCGAGCGTCAGGCCTTGGGTGATGTAAACCAGCATTTCGACAATCGGAAACATCATGTTGTCGGTATTGTCCGATTGCATCACGGTACCATTGAGCCGACTTTGAATTTTCAGGCCCTTGGCGGCATCGGGCAACTCGTCGGCGGTGACGAGCCAAGGACCGAAGCCGCCAGTGCGGTCGAAGTTCTTTCCCATGTCCCATTGGGTGGTCTTGCGTTGGAATTCACGCACCGATCCTTCGTTGCCGCACGAATAGCCGGCAATGCAGGACGTGGCATTGGCGGCGGTGAGATGCTTGGCGCGCTTGCCGACGACCAAGATCAGCTCGGCTTCATAGTCGAGCGTTTCGGAAACTTGCGGCCGGATGATCGGCTCGCCGTGCGACACCATCGAGGTGAGCCCGCGCATGAAGATCGTCGGAAATTTCGGGATGTTGTCGCGCTGCGAGCCTTCCTTGACGTGTTCGAGGTAATTCAGCCCAAGGCAGATGATTTTTCCGGGGCGGCCGACCGGCAACGCGTATTTGATCGCCGAGAGCGGCTTGCGCGTGCTTGAAGGAGCGTACTTCGCGATGTTGCCAAGCGTTCCCGTATCGCCGTTGTTTTTTGCAAGCCACTCGCCCAGATCTCTCGGTACTTTGGGGTCGGCGGCTTGCAGATCGATGACTTGATCACGATCGACAATGCCAAGACGCGGGCCGCCCTGCCCTTCGAACGCAACGATTTTCATGAATATGTCCCTTGATCGCGACAACTTCGAGCGCGGGACTGTTCGGATCCCGCGACGGCTCCGCCCGGCCACCGAAACCCTGGGGTTCGGAGTTCGATCCCGAGCGATCGAAAATTACTTCTGGTCACCTTCATCGACAAGGGGCTTGGCGTCCACGTCGGCTCGGCGACATTCCCTACCAAGTCTGTGCAACATGAGTTCCGTTGTCATGAATCAATTTGAGCAGGATCAAAGAAAAGAGGTCGTAGCGCCCCTCCTACTCGCTACGATGCCGAGTCGTGGCCGATCATAGAACGGTGGTCGGCCACGATGAGCGACTTATTCCTCGACTGAGCAGGCCGGCGAGAAGCGGCGCGCTGCACCGCACTACACCTTGAAATAAGCCCGCAACCGTTCCCGCGCGCCGAGCGCCGCCGGCAAATCGAAGCCGTTGACGATGGCGAGACGGAACCCGCCGGGCGGCATCGCATGCCATTCCGGAGCGCGATCCTCGTGGAAGGTGATTTGCACGCTGGTGACGCCCGGCATGTGCTTGACCTCCTCGACGGTTGCCGGCGGCGGGTGATGATAGTGGCACCCGTGCGGACCGAACAGGACGGCGCTGTAACCCTCGGTGCGATCGTCATCGGAAAAATTCCATTCGCCGCGCTCATAGAGTTCGACCACCGCCTCCACCCATCCGGGGCCGTAAAGATCGGGCCATTGATCGGCAAAGCGCAGATGCGCCTCGATGATCGTTTCACCGATCGTTTCCACATTGAGCATCCCGGTATAGCCGGCCAGATGTTTTCCGATCCATGCGCCGCAGCGCGTTTCGATCGCCGCGTCGGGCTCGGCGTGCACGATCCAATAATCGAACGTGCCCTCGCCCGCCGGTTTGCCGGTGACGTGCCGCCACCAGCGCGGCTCGCCCGCGACCACCGCCACATCGGATGAAACGTGCCGGCCTTGCAGCAATGTCATCCAGAAATGGCCGGGAGCGTAGTGCGCGTCATAGTCGGCCTGGGATTTGAGCACGCAGCTGCCAACGCTCATGCCTCGCAGATTGACGATCGGCTTGGAGAAGATCGGAAATTCCGGCGGCGCCGTGCCGTGCGGGCCGGCGGCGAGCCCTTGGCTCAGCGCCACTGCAAGCTTGTCATAGACCCAGCGATGCGCCGGATACCACTGCCAGGCGTCGCTGTCTTCAGTCGGAATATTGGCCGCTGTTCTGACGTGCGTGAAATATTGCAGCCGCCAGGGGTCGGCCTCGCAAATCGGCATAGGTCAGACGATAAAGGGAGGACAAGGCGGGAGTGAAGAAAAAATTTTATCCGGCTCGCTGGTCGCCCGTCTTGCGGAACGCGTGAAGCCCAAACCGCCCGTCGCTCCAGACGCTTAACGGCGACCAGCCCGCGCCATCGGCGAGCGCCCTGAAGCTTTCGATTGTGTATTTGTAGCTGTTCTCGGTGTGAATCGTTTCGCCGTGCCGGAAACTGATCGCCTTGCCGTTGACGCGCACTTTCTGCCGTTTGAGGCTGGCAAGATGCATCTCGATCCGGTTTTGCGTGCGATTGTAGCAAGCGTGATGCTCAAAGGCGGCGAGATCGAAATTCGCCCCAAGCTCGCGGTTGATGCGGGCGAGAAGATTGAGGTTGAACTTCGCCGTCACGCCCTCCGCATCGTTGTAAGCGGGACATAGAATCGACGGATCCTTGATGAGATCGACGCCGATCACAAGCACCGCCCCTTCGCCGAGCGTTTGACCCGCGTGCCGCATGAATTTCGCCGCGTCGTACGGCTCGAAATTGCCGATCGTCGACCCTGGAAAGAACCCTACCCGGGGTAACCGCGCAATCGCCGCAGGAATCTCAAAGCCTTGCGTGAAGTCGGCGACAACCGGGTGGACTGCAAGACGCGGAAAATCGCGCCGTAGCTGCGCCGCATCCTGCTGTAAAAAGTCGCCGGAAATATCGACCGGGACATAAGCTTCGATCGTGGCCGCTGCCCCAAGCAGAATTCGCGCCTTTTTGCTCGAGCCCGCGCCGAATTCAAGTAACGCACAGCCGGGCGGGAACAACGAAGCGATCGCCGGCGCGTTCTCGCGCAGCAAAGCAAGCTCGCACCGCGTCGGATAGTATTCCGGCAATTGCGTGATGCGCTCGAACAGCGCCGAACCCGCCAGGTCGTAGAAATATTTCGACGGCAGCCGTTTCGGCTTTGCCGTCAGCCCGGCGATAACATCGGCGGCGAATTGGACCGAAGTGTCGGTAGGCGGCGCCGCGCGTAACGCGGTCTCTGCAACTCTTGGCATGGCAATACTCGATACCGCGTTCAATCTTGATATTCCGCCAGCCGCAATCCGGTGAATTGCCAGCGAGCGGAAGGATAAAAGAAATTGCGATAAGTCGTGCGCGAATGGCCGGCCGGCGTGGCCAGCGACGAGCCGCGCAGCACCATCTGATTGATCATGAATTTACCGTTGTATTCGCCGAGCGCGCCGGGAGCCGCTCTATATCCGGGATAGGCCGAATAAGCGCTTCTCGTCCATTGCCAGACGATGCCGAACGGATCGGCCAAGAGACTGTTTTCCGCCGCGACTTCCCACTCGGCTTCCGTCGGCAAGTCCTTGCCGCACCAGCGCGCGAACGCGTCGGCTTCATAATAGCTGACGTGACAAACGGGAAGTGAGGGATCGACCGGGTGCAAGCCGCCGAGCGTCATCACAAGCCACGTATTGTCGACCTTGCGCCAATAACCGGGCGCCTTCCATCCCTGCGCTTCGACGGTCGCCCAGCCGTCAGACAGCCACAATGTCGGCGTGGCATAGCCACCATGCTGCATGAATTCGAGCCATTCGCCGTTGGTCACGAGCGAGGACGAGAGCTCAACCGGGCGCAGCAGGACCTGGTGCGCCGGCTGCTCATTGTCGAAGCAGAACCCGCTGCCATCGTGGCCAATCGTATGGATGCCGCCGACCGGCGCGCCGGCAGGAGGTGGTCGAACGGCCGGCTGCGGCCACTGCCATTGCGGATCGTAGGCGGGATCGGTCTCGTTCAAGGAAAAAGCGTGCAAGATGTCGGTCAGCAGCAATTCCTGATGTTGTTGCTCGTGATGCAATCCGATCTCGACGATCCGGACCAGTTGATCGAAGTTCGCGGCGGTTAGGATCAGCCGTTCCACCGCGCCATCTACGTGGCGGCGATAGGCGCCGATCTCGTCGGCGCCCGGCCGCGTGATCAGGCCGCGCTGCGGCCGCGCGTGGCGGGGGCCGGCGGATACATAGTAGGAATTGTAGAGATAGCCGAAGCGCTCATCGAAAGCGCGATAGTCCTTAAGATAAGGCCGCAGCAGAAACTGCTCGAAGAACCACGTGACATGCGCGCGATGCCATTTGGTCGGGCTCGCGTCGGGCATCGATTGCACGACTTGGTCTTCGGCGGACAACGGCGTCGCGCGCCGTTCGGTCTCCGCGCGCACCGCGCGGAAGGCTTTGAGCCAGAACTGCCGATCGCCGAGCGGCTGATCGGCCTCGGAATTCGGTCCAGCGGCGGGAGGAGCGGGCTTGGCAAGCCGCAAACGGGTCGGGGCAATCGAGCCGGGCATGATAAAGGTCCGCGAAAGGCGGGGATTACGAAGGTTTTTCAACAGCCGGGGAGATAATGAGACCCCAGCGCATTGGTTCCAAAGATGGACTATCCGTCTCACACTGCAATGCCGTTCGGCCTCGTCTAACGCGGATGTGATCGCTTCCTCGAATCGCCCCCATCACCGTGGCCCGCCTAAGCATGGCTACCGACATGTGATTTGGCCGTGTAATCTCTTGGCCACCGTCCAGCATGGGAGACCATCGCGCCCGCAAGCCAAACGCGAGCAGGCGCTAGGCATGGATATGAAAGATAGGAAGAAAAAAACATCCCGAAAGAGTGGGGCAATGCTGCCGCGCGAGCGAGCCGAATATTCGGCGATCGTCGACCGTCCGGCGCTGCGACTTCCGAACGAGGCGCGGCTTGTGCTCTGGAGCATCGTCAATCTTGAGGTTTGGGACATCGGCAAGCCGATGGCCCGTCAAGTTCTGGCGCCGCCGACCGGCGTAACGCAGCTTCCCGACGTGCCGAATTGGAGCTGGCACGAATACGGCATGCGGGTCGGCGTCTGGCGTTTCTTCGATCTCTTCAAGCGCCACAAGATCAAGCCGACGCTCGCAATCAATGCGCGTGTCTGCGAGGACTACGCGCGCGTGGCGCAAGAAGCCAAGAACGACGGCTGGGAATTCATGGGGCATTCCTACCAGCAAGGCCCGATCCATCAGGAGCCGAACCAGAAGGCGATGATCAAGCATTCACTCGACGTGCTCGAACGTTTCAGCGGCAAGCGGCCGGTCGGCTGGCTCGGCCCGGGGCTGACGCAGACGCTTGAAACGCCGGATTTACTCGCCGCGATGGGAATCAAATATATCGGCGACTGGGTCTATGACGACGAGCCCACGACGATTCGTACCGCGAACGGTCCGCTGGTGACGCTGCCCTACACGATGGAGCTCAACGACATCCCGATGATGGCGGTGCAGCACCACGAAGCCGAGTACTTGACCAAGCGCACGATCGATCAGTTCGACCGGCTTTATGCGGAGGGCGAAAAGCGTGCAAAAATCATGGCGCTCGCCATTCATCCCTATTTGAGCGGCCAACCCCACCGCATCAAGTATCTCGAAGCGATCTATGACTACGCGCGCAAATTCGACAAAGTCCTCTACTGGACTGGCGAGGAAATACTCGACTGGTATCTAAAATGCGCCGACGCCAAGCGATAGCCGCGTTCGTCTGCGTCGCGGCTGTCGTCCTCGCCGGCGCGGCGCGGGCCGCGCCCTGCCGGACGGGCGGCCCGTACGACAAATGGCTCGCCGACCTCGAACGCGAGGCCATGGCGCAAGGCATTACGCAGCAGACGATCGCCACCGCCGCGCCCTATCTCACTTACGACCAGCGCATCGTGAATATCGATCGCGGCCAGCGTGTATTCACCCAAACATTTCTCGAGTTTTCCGACCGCATGGCCGCTGCCTACCGCATTCAACGCGGCGCCGCCTTGATCAAGACCTACGCTCCGGTGTTCGCACGGATCGACAAACAATTCGGCGTGCCGGCCCCCGTGATCGTCGCGTTCTGGGGCTTGGAGAGCGACTTCGGCGCCAATATGGGCAATTACCGCTCGTTGAGCTCGATCGCCTCGCTCGCGTACGACTGCCGGCGCGCCGATCGTTTTCGCGCCCAGCTTCTCGACGCGCTCCGGCTCATCCAGCGCGGCGACTTGCGTCCGCAGGAGATGATCGGCTCGTGGGCCGGCGAGCTCGGCCAGACGCAGATGATGCCGTCGGAATATTTTCAATACGCCGTCGACTATGATGGCGACGGCGTACGCAATCTCCTCCGCAACGCGCCCGACGTTCTCGCCTCGACCGCGAACTACCTCGTTGGATTGGGCTGGCGCCGCGGGGAGCCCTGGCTCACCGAGGTGCGCGTCGGCGCGAACACGCCGTGGGATCAGGCCGATCTCGACATCAAGCTTCCGCGTGCAAAGTGGGCGGCCTACGGGGTCACGCTTGCGGACGGGCGACCGCTGCCGGCGGACGACCTCCCAGCATCCCTGCTCTTGCCGATGGGACGGTTCGGACCGGCTTTTTTGGTCTATCAAAATTTCCAAGTTTATCTTCAATGGAATAACGCCCTCGTCTACTCGACGACGGCCGCGTATCTGGCGACCAGGATCGCCGGGGCGCCGCCGTTTCACCGTGGCAATCCGCCGCCGCCGCTGCCTTTCGCCGACGTCAAGGCGATGCAGGCGATGCTGGCGCGCGCGGGGTACGATGTCGGCGCCATCGACGGTTTTCTGGGGCTCAAGACGCGGCAGGCGGTCAAGGCCGTGCAGATGAAATATGGGCTGCCGGCGGATTCCTATCCGACCACGGAACTACTCACACGGATGCGGGCAGGACGCTGACTGCCCGCGTCATGACACAATAATGTGAGACCGGCAGTCCTCGCGTGAGGATATTGGAGGCTGCCACAGCCCGATGGTCTGACAGCCATCCGCCAAAAGTGCCTCTGGCCGAACGCTACAATGTTACATTAAAGTTGGATTTGGCGGCGGCGCGGAAAACCCGTCCCTGGCGGGGACGCGATCATGACGGCAAGAGGGGACTAGCGAAAATGCGGCACGAATTTCGCGCAGGGCGATTGAACTTGATTGATTGCGTCGCCAGGGGCCGCCTTGCGGCTATGTTTGCGGCCATCCTCGCGCCGATGGCGATAGCTCTGATGGTCGCGCTTCCAGGCGCCGCCCGCGCGCAGGCAAACCCACCGCCGGCCCCGTACGCCCCAGTTGCTTCTCCCACCGCCGCTCCCGCCGCTCCGCCAATGTCGCCCGCTGCGACGAACCAGGCCGCACCATCGTCCAGTCCTACAGCCGCAGGCGGGCCTTCTGCCGCTGCGCCACCGTCGGCTGCATCGCCGGCGCCCGCGGCGGCTGCACCGACAGACACCGCCCCCGCGGCTTCGTCCCAACCCGCAGCCCCCTCAGCGACCGCGCCGCTACCCGGCGAGCACATGATCAGCGGCGCTGAGCTGCCGGAGGATCTCACGCCTTGGGGCATGTTCGAGAACGCAGATCTCGTTGTCAAAGCGGTGATCATCGGGCTTGCCTTCGCCTCGTTCCTGACTTGGACCGTCTGGGTTGCCAAAACGCTCGAGCTGCGCAGCGCGCGCGCCGCGGTGCGGCGAGACCTGCGCGTTCTTAACAACTCAACCACTTTGGGACAGGCGCACGACCAATTGCGGGGCGGCGTCAGCCCGGTCTCGCAACTCATCCAGGCGGCCGGCCAGGAAATCAGGCTATCGGCGAACTTGCGCGCCGACGGTTTGAAAGAGCGCATCGCGTTGCAGCTTGAACGGATCGAAATGGCGATCAGCCGCCGCGTTTCGCGCGGCACCGGCGTGCTTGCCACCATCGGCTCGACCGCGCCCTTCGTTGGCCTGTTCGGCACGGTGTGGGGAATCATGAATAGCTTCATCGGGATTTCGAGCGCGCACACCACCAATCTCGCGGTGGTGGCTCCCGGCATCGCCCAAGCACTGCTGGCCACCGCATTCGGCCTGGTCGCCGCCATTCCGGCCGTGATGATC
>JBAPZR010001161.1:0-21678 GCA_049285335.1 Xanthobacteraceae bacterium
TGCATATGGCGGGCGGCGTCCTCCACGTCGATGCCGTGCAGGCCGTCGGACGAATTGCCTGCGATATGGAGACGCTCGGCGCGGACCTCCTGACGCTCTCCGCCCACAAGATCGGCGGGGCCAAGGGCGTCGGCGCGCTCGTTCGCGGGCGCGATGACATCCATTTTTCCGAGCCGCTCATTCGCGGCGGGGGGCAGGAACGCGGCCTGCGCGCCGGTACCGAAAATGTCGCCGGCATTGCCGCATTTGGAGCGGCGGCCGCGGCCGCTCGATCAGGCCGGCAAGCGGAGGCCGTGCATATGGCGGCGTTGCGAAAGCGACTTGAGGCAGGCTTGCTGGCTATCGCACCCCGGACGGTGATTTTTGGTGACGCCCCTTCCGCCGAGCGGCTGCCGAACACCACGCTTTTTGGCCTGGAGGGCATGAAGGCCGAGACCGCCGTAATCGGTTTCGATTTGGAGGGTGTCGCAGTGTCCTCAGGCGCCGCCTGTTCCTCAGGCAAGGTACAGCCGTCCCACGTTCTAGCGGCCATGGGCGTTCCACCGCCGTTACGACGAGGGGCCGTCCGCGTCAGCCTGGGCTGGAGCACCACCGAGGCGGATATAGAAAAGTTCCTCGGCGCTTGGAGAAAGCTTGCAACTGCATTATCTAAGGAGCAGCGAGGCATCGCAGCCTGATAACTGCAAGAATTGTTTAAACAGGGCCTTTTAAGCGCTTGTAATCACGCGGAAAAAGGCCGGATGGGGGTGACCCGAAGCAAGGCCCACCTGACCATACCGACTAAATCCAACCCGCGGTCCTTGAAACCGTGAGCGGAGGGACGAATGCCGGCAGTGCGAGAGACCGTCGAGCAGGTCCGGCGCATCGACGTCGACCAGTATAAATATGGGTTCGAGACGCTAATCGAATCGGAAAAGGCCCCGAAGGGCCTGTCCGAGGAGACCGTCCACTTTATCTCGGCGAAGAAGAACGAGCCGGAATGGATGCTGGCGTGGCGGCTGGATGCCTATAAGCGTTGGCTGACCATGCGCGAGCCGAAATGGGCCAAGGTCGACTACGGCCCGATCAACTTCCAAGACATTTATTATTATGCCGCGCCCAAGAAGAAGGACGGGCCGAAATCGCTCGACGAAATCGACCCGGAGATTCTGCGCACCTACGAGAAACTCGGCATTCCTCTGCGCGAGCGGGAAATGCTGCTCGGCGTGCAGAAATCCGATGGCGAGGCAAGTGGTGATGAAGCGGCGGCGGGAGGCGGCGGCTATGGCCGCGTCGCGGTCGACGCCGTGTTCGATTCGGTATCGGTCGCGACCACGTTCAAGGAAGAGCTCGCCAAGCATGGCGTTCTGTTCATGCCGATCTCTGAGGCCATTCAGCAGCATCCCGAGCTCGTGAAGAAATATCTCGGCTCGGTGGTGCCGATCAGCGATAATTTCTTTGCCACGCTTAATTCGGCGGTCTTCTCAGACGGCTCTTTCGTCTACGTGCCGCCGGGCGTGCGCTGCCCGATGGAACTGTCGACCTATTTCCGCATCAACGAGCGCAATACCGGCCAGTTCGAGCGCACGCTGATCATTGCCGATCGCGGCTCCTACGTCAGCTATCTGGAAGGCTGCACGGCGCCGGTCCGCGATGAAAATCAGTTGCATGCCGCCGTTGTCGAACTGGTGACGCTCGACGACGCCGAGATCAAATATTCGACGATTCAGAACTGGTATCCGGGCGACGCCGAGGGACGCGGCGGTGTCTACAACTTCGTCACCAAGCGCGGCGATTGCCGCGGCAAGAACGCCAAGATTTCCTGGACGCAGCTCGAAACCGGATCGGCGATCACCTGGAAATATCCAAGCTGTATCCTGCGCGGCGACAACACGCGCGGCGAGTTCTATTCGATCGCCATCTCGAACGGTTACCAGCAGGTCGATTCCGGCACCAAGATGCTGCATCTCGGCAAGAACACGACGAGCCGCATCATCTCCAAGGGCATCGCCGCCGGTCATTCCAGCAACACCTATCGCGGGCTTGTCACTGCGCACCGCCGCGCCACCGGCGCCCGCAATTTCACCAATTGCGATTCGCTTCTGATCGGCGACAAGTGCGGCGCTCATACCGTGCCTTATATCGAGGCCAAGAATTCCTCGACCGTGTTCGAGCACGAGGCGACCACCTCGAAGATTTCCGAGGACATGCTGTTCTACTGCATGCAGCGCGGGCTTTCCGAAGAGGAGGCGATCGCGCTCGTGGTCAACGGCTTCGTCAAGGACGTATTGCAGCAACTTCCCATGGAGTTTGCGGTCGAGGCGCAGAAGCTGATCTCGATCAGTCTGGAGGGAAGCGTCGGCTAGGTCCGGGCCGGATTGTTTGAGGCTTGCTGCTTGCGTCTTTCGATGACGGTCAACGGCATTTCTTTGGTAACGGATTGAAAGAGCGAGGCTGCGATGCCGAGCTTTGAGAAATGACAGCTACTGAAGGTTAACTCAATGTCGCTTTTGCAGATCAAAGACCTGCACGTCGAGGTCGACGGCAAGGAAATCCTCAAGGGTCTCGATCTGACGGTCGACGCCGGCCAAGTGCATGCCATTATGGGCCCGAACGGTTCGGGCAAGTCGACGCTTGCTTACGTGCTGGCCGGCAAGGAAGACTACCGGCCAACGGCGGGCGAGGTGTTGTTTGACGGCCACGATCTCTTCGCCATGGAGCCGGACGAGCGCGCCGCCGCAGGCCTATTTCTGGCGTTCCAATATCCGCTCGAAATTCCCGGCGTCGCCACCATGACTTTTCTGCGCACCGCGCTCAACGCTCAGCGCAAGAAGCGCGGCGAGCCTGAACTCTCTACGCCTGAATTCATCAAAACCGTTCGTGAGACCGCCGGAAAGCTCGGCATCGATCAAGAGATGCTGCGCCGCGCGGTCAATGTCGGCTTTTCCGGCGGCGAGAAGAAACGCAACGAGATTCTGCAAATGGCGCTGCTCCAGCCGCGCCTGGCGGTGCTCGACGAAACCGATTCCGGGCTCGACATCGACGCGCTCAAGATCGTCGCCGACGGCGTCAACCGGCTGCGCGCACCGAACCGGTCCTTTGTCGTCATCACCCATTACCAGCGGCTGCTCAACTACATCGTTCCCGATGTCGTGCACGTGCTGTCGCAGGGCCGTATCGTCAAGACCGGCGGCAAAGAGCTGGCGCAAGAGCTCGAAGCGAGCGGCTATCGGCAATATCAAGAAGAGGTTATGGCGTGAACGCCGAAATCGCCACCATCAAGACGCCCGCCGAAACCGGCTTGGCCCAGGCGTTTTCGCAAGTCCGCGGCCGGCTGCCGGGCGACGAAGCTGTCGCGGCGCAGCGCGATGCGGCCTTCGATCTGTTCGCCAAACAAGGCCTGCCGCACCGGCGCGTCGAGGAATGGAAATACACCGATTTGCGCGCGCTGATGCGCGACGCGAAGCCGCTTGCCGCCCCGCCCGATGCCGCGGCCAAGGCGCGCGCAAAAGGCGCCGGCGGATTGCTCGGCGATATCGAAGCGCGCCGGCTTGTTTTCGTTGACGGGGTCTTTGTCCCGGAATTATCAGACTTGCGCAATCTGGAGCCTGGGCTCACCGTCGCTTCGTTGGCGCAGGCGCTCTCAGCCGACGACCTCGCGCTTACCGCCCATCTCGGCAAACTCGCGCCGGCAAACGACGTCGCAGTCGCGTTGAACACAGCCTTTATGGGTGACGGCGCGGTGATCCGCATTGCCGCCGGCGCGACGATCGAGCACCCGTTGCATCTGCTCTTTGTCGTTTCGGAAAAGCCCGCGGCGACTTTTATACGTTCGCTCGTCGTTATAGAAGAGGGCGCCCGCGCCATGGTGGTCGAAAGCCATGAGGGACCCGCCGGCAGCGATTATCAGGTCAATGCCGCGCTTGAATTGTTTGCCGGCGACCGCGCCCATGTCGACCATGTCAAGATCATCGGCGAAGGCGCGGACGCGCTGCATGTTTCGACGCTCGCTGCGGCCATCGGCGCGCATGCGCGCTTTAACTCCTTTACCTTCACCACCGGGGGCGCGGTGGTGCGCAATCAGCTGTTTCTGAAATTCGACGGCGAAGGCACCGTGGCCGGAATTCGTGGCGCGTCGTTGCTCAAGGGCCATCAGCACGCCGATACCACGCTCATTGTCGATCACATCGCGCACGATTGCCAGAGCCGCGAAGTGTTCAAGACTGTGCTCGACGACGAAGGCCACGGCGTGTTCCAGGGCCGAATCATCGTGCGCCCGCACGCGCAAAAAACCGACGCCAAGATGATGACGCAGGCGCTGCTTTTGTCCGAGCGCGCGGAAGCCGACAACAAACCCGAGCTTGAAATCTTTGCCGACGACGTGCAGTGCGGCCATGGCGCGACCGCGGGCGCCCTTGACGATGAGCTCAGGTTCTACCTGATGGCACGCGGCATTCCGCCGGCGGAAGCCGAGGCGCTGCTGATCCAGGCCTTTCTCGGTGAAGCGATCGAGGGAATCGAACATGCCGGCTTACGCGAAGCCTTGATGGACTCGATCGCAAATTGGCTGCGAGAACGCAATTGACGACGGCTTTGAGAATGCACGAGGCGATGACCACCGACGCCTATGACGTCAACCGCATCCGGGCGGACTTTCCGATCCTGGCGATGCCGGTCTACGGTAAGCCGCTCGTCTATTTGGACAACGCAGCTTCCGCGCAAAAGCCGCGCGCCGTGCTCGATCGGCTCGACACGGCCTACACCACGCAATATGCCAACGTGCATCGCGGCCTGCACTTTCTCGCCAATGAGGCGACCGAAGCTTACGAAGGCGCTCGCGAGAAAGTCGCCACTTTTCTCAACGCTGAGCGCAAGGAAGAAATCGTCTTTACGCGCAACGCGACGGAGGCGATCAATCTGGTGGCCTATACGTTCGGACGCGAGCGCATCAAGGCCGGCGACGAGATCGTGCTCTCGATCATGGAGCATCACTCCAACATCGTGCCGTGGCATTTCCTGCGGGAGCGCCAGGGCGCCGTCATCAAATGGGCGCCAGTCGCCGACGACGGCCGCTTTTTGCTCGACGAATTCGAGAAGCTGTTGACGCCGCGCACCAAGCTCGTGGCGATGACGCACATGTCCAACATGCTCGGCACAATGGTGCCGGTCAAGGAGGTCGCGCGTCTTGCGCATGCCCGCGGCATTCTGGTGCTGTTCGACGGCGCCCAGGCTGCGGTGCATCTCGACGTCGATGTGCGCGACATCGATTGTGACTTTTACGCCTTCACCGGCCACAAGCTGTACGGTCCGACCGGGATCGGCGTGCTTTACGGCAAATACGAGCATCTCGCCGCCATGCCGCCGTTCAACGGTGGCGGCGAGATGATCCGGGAAGTGTTCGAAGATCGCATCACCTATGGCGATCCGCCGCACAAATTCGAGGCCGGCACGCCGTCGATCGTCCAGGCCATCGGGCTCGGCGCGGCGATCGATTACGTTGCCTCCGTCGGCAAAGCGCGCATTCGCGCGCATGAGGCCGGACTCGCGGCCTATGCGCACGATCGCTTGCGCGAGATCAATTCGCTGCGCATTTTCGGGACTGCGAAGGACAAGGGTCCGATCGTGTCTTTCGAGCTTAAGGGCGCGCACCCGCACGACGTGGCGACGATTATCGATCGCTCGGGCGTTGCCGTGCGAGCGGGAACCCACTGCGTGATGCCGCTTCTGGCGCGCTTCGGCGTGACGGCAACGTGCCGCGCGTCCTTCGCCATGTACAACACGCACGAGGAAGTCGACTACCTGGCACAGGCGCTTGTGAAGGCCCAGAGTTTACTGGGATAGGGCTTCTCGATGACCGAAGAAACCAAGATAGAACCCAAAACAGAAACCAAAACCGATCCCGACGGCGTGACGGTGGAGCAGGGCGCTGCTCAGCCTTCGGCGATTCCGGCAGATGAAATGACGCGGCTGAGCGACGAAATCGTCGGCGCGCTCAAGACGGTCTTCGATCCGGAAATTCCGGCCGACATTTATGAACTTGGCTTGATCTACAAGGTCGATATCAACGACGACCGCATGGTCAATATCGACATGACGCTGACGACGCCAAATTGTCCGTCAGCTGCGGAACTGCCGGTGCAGGTGGAAAATGCCGTCGCCGGAGTGCCCGGCGTGCGCGAGGCCAAAGTCAACATTGTCTGGGACCCGCCATGGGACCCGAGCCGGATGTCGGACGAGGCCCGCGCGGTGCTCAACATGTGGTAAAGGTAAAGTCGCGCGTTGCGGGGAAATCGGCGCGGCATTACATGAAAGCAAAGTCGGAAGGTGACGAATTCGTTAGCGCTTCCGGGCTATCGCAAAGGAGAAATCGCGTCGGCATACGAAGTGGGCCGGCGCATGGAGGACTAAGAATGGCGGCTCCTCAGCCCACGCCTCGTCCTAAGCCTCAAGTGATGCGGCTCACCGATGCCGCCGCCGAGCGTATCAAGGCGGTCATGGCGAAGGCGGAGCGTCCGATTGCCGCCGTGCGCGTCGGCGTCAAGAACGGCGGTTGCGCCGGCATGGCCTACACTATGGAATATGCCGACAAGATCGAACCGCTGGATGAAGTGATCGAGGATAAGGGCGTGCGCATCCTCATTGATCCCAAGGCGGTGCTGTTTCTGCTCGGCACCGAGATGGACTATAAGGTCGATAAGCTGTCGGCGCAGTTCGTGTTCAACAATCCGAATCAGACGGCGGCATGCGGCTGCGGCGAGTCGGTTCAAATCGAACCGGTACGCGGCGAGCAATAATCCTTCATTTCGGTGCGGCAAAAACCGCGGGCCTGCGGCGCGCGGTTTATTAGACTTTGACCGGCCGCAACAGAAACGCCGGCAAGTGCGAGGTGTCGGCATCCTCGCCGCGCGATCGTGGCGCCGGCGTCCGGCGCGGCCTCGCATCCTCGATACGCGCCACCGACCCCGTACGTCGCGGATGGTGCCGGCCGCGTGGCGGCTCGGCGGCGAGCCGGTGCTGTTGCGGCGCGGCTGCGGCGCCGGGCAGCTTTTCCATCATGGGAATCGATTGGCCGATCAGCTTCTCGATCGCCGCGACGGCTTTGGCATCATTGGATCCCGCGACGATGGTAATCGCTGTGCCGCTTCTACCGGCGCGGCCGGTGCGGCCGATGCGATGCACGTAATCGTCGGGATGGAACGGCACATCGAAATTGTAGATGTGACTGACATCCAGAATGTCGAGGCCGCGCGCCGCGACATCTGAGGCGACGAGCAGCGTTACTTCGCCCTTGCGAAATTGCTCGAGCGCGGCCATCCGCGCCGGCTGATCCATGTCGCCGTGGAGCGCCTGGACCGAAAAGCCATGACGCGACAGGGAGCGGAACAGCGTGGCGACGTCACGCTTGCGG
Source organism: Xanthobacteraceae bacterium (assembly GCA_049285335.1). Taxonomy (GTDB): domain Bacteria; phylum Pseudomonadota; class Alphaproteobacteria; order Rhizobiales; family Xanthobacteraceae; genus BOG-931. The sequence continues at coordinate 7,388 of JBAPZR010001161.1, forward strand.
TTGCAGAAAATGATGGCGTTCTTCAAGCCGTCGGCGGACCGGATCAGGCGGCGCAAAGTATCGCGTTTTTCGTGTGGCTCGCGGCCCGATTTGGCGAGAAGTTGGGTCGTGGTGGCGACGGTGGTGGCGGGCCGGGCGACTTCGACCCGTACCGGATTGTGCAGGAACTGTTCGGTGATGCGGCGAATTTCCGGCGGCATGGTCGCGGTGAAAAAAAGCGTCTGCCGCGTGAATGGGACAAGCTTGCAGATGCGCTCGATGTCCGGAATGAAACCCATGTCGAGCATGCGGTCGGCTTCGTCGATCACCAGAAGCTCGACGCCGGTCAGCAGCAGGCGTCCGCGTTCGAAATGATCGAGCAAGCGGCCGGGCGTTGCGATCAGGACGTCGACGCCGCGGGTCAGCTTGAAGTCCTGTTCGTCGAAGGAAACACCGCCAATCAGGAGCGCGACGTTGAGTTTGTGGTTGGCGCCATACTTGGCGAAACTTTCCTCGACCTGCGCCGCGAGTTCACGCGTCGGCTCGAGAATGAGCGTGCGCGGCATGCGGGCGCGGGCGCGGCCCTGTTCCAGCAAAGTCAGCATCGGCAGCGTGAACGCCGCCGTCTTGCCGGTGCCGGTCTGCGCGATGCCCAAGACGTCGCGCCGCGCGAGCACGTGGGGGATCGCCTGTTCTTGGATGGGAGTGGGAGTTTTGTAACCAGCCGCGGCAACGGCTGAAACGACTTTTTCGGACAAGCCGAGTTGGGAAAACGACATGGACCCTCAATTAGGACCGCCGGCGGCTCCATCATCGATTGAAGCGAAATTAGCGCGCCCGGGCGGTCGAATCTGCCTCTCTTGGCGACGCCCGCAACATAAGGTTGGTTCGGCGAAAGTCAACCTGAAACGGCGTCTCGCGGTCGCCATTCCGCCAATTCCTCATTCCTAGACGCTTGTAAAAACGCGGGAAAATCCCCATCCTTGATCGATACGGCCAGGGGTGCCGCGCCAATCGCGGCTGAGATCACACCCGTAGAACCTGTCTGGGTCATTCCAGCGAAGGGAGCCAGCTCTTGAACGATCGCTTTCGGAGCCTCGGCAAACCAAAGCTCGTCATTATCGGCGCTGGGGTCGTCGGGCTCGGCATCGCCTGGCGGCTGGCGGCGCGTGGCGCGTCGGTCGAGGTCTTTGATCGCGGGGCAGCCGGCGCCGGCGCAACTCACGCCGCGGCCGGAATGCTTGCCGCCTGCGCGGAAGCCGAACCGGGGGAGGAGGCTCTTATCGCGCTCGGCCGCGAGAGCCAATCCCGTTGGCCTTCATTCGCGGCTGAGCTCGAACGGTCATCCGGCGTCGATGTCGAGCTGCGCACCGAGGGTACGCTGGTCGTGGCTCTCACCGCCGATGATCAGGCGCGCCTGCACCATCACCTCGTCTTCCAGCATAAAATCGGCCTGCCGCTGCATTGGATTACCGCGGCCGAGACGCGACGACGGGAGCCGCATCTTGCCGGCAAGCTCGCCGGCGCGGTGTGGAGTCCGGAGGACCATCAGGTCGACAATCGCAAACTCGCGTCAGCGCTGCGCGTGGCAGCCGAAGGGGTTGGTGCGATTGTCCGCGAGCACACCCCGGTCAAAGAAATCTCAATCGCCGGCGGCCGCACGGACGGAGTCATTCTGACCGACGAAACGAGGGTCCCGGCCGACGTGGTGGTGTTGGCGGCGGGTGCTTGGTCGCGCGGTATTGCGGGACTCCCGCAGGAGCTTCTGCCACCGGTTCGGCCTGTCAAAGGCCAGATGCTCGCCTTGCGCATGGATGCTGCTTCGCCGCTCATCAATCACGTTGTCTGGGCGCCAGGCGTCTATTTGGTGCCGCGGCGCGACGGACGGCTCATTGTCGGCGGCACGGTTGAAGAGAAAGCGTTCGATGCCGCGTTGACGGCAGGCGGCGTGCTCACGCTCCTTGAGGCGGCCTGGCGCGCGGTGCCGTCTATCGAAGAACTGCCGATAGAGGAAATGTGGGTCGGCCACCGCCCCGGCAGCCGCGATGACGCACCCATTCTCGGCCGCGGCCCGGTCGACGGTCTTCTTTACGCCACCGGCCATCATCGTAACGGCATTCTGCTCGCACCGGTCACTGCCGACGCCATGGCGCGCTTGGTGCTCGAAGGCGCCGTCGAATCGGCCATTCGGCCTTTCGGCTTCGAACGGTTCGCGCCCGCGCAAGCGGCGGAATAGGTCCAACAACGGATTCCACGAAGGGAATAGGTACGACCATGGAACAAGCAAGAGAGATCCGCGTGAACGGGCAGGACGTATCCTTGAATGCGGCGACCATCGCTGGCCTGCTCGTGGAGCAAGCGATCGACACTGATCGCCGCGGTATTGCGGTTGCGCTCAACGGCTCGGTTATTCCTCGCGCGGCCTGGGGTGAGACGGCGCTTAGGCCCGGCGACAGTATCGAGATCGTGCGCGCAATGCAGGGCGGCTAACCGGAGTGACGTTGATGTCCGATCCTCTCATGATTGCCGGCCGCGAATTCAAATCGCGTCTATTTCTTGGGACTGCGGGCTATCCAAATCGGCAGCTGATGCTCGATGCGATCGCTACCAGCGGTACGGAGATGGTGACGGCTTCGATTCGGCGCATCAGCCTCGCGGGCGATGACGAGAGCCTCCTCAGTCTCATTCCGAAGTCTATTCAATTCCTGCCCAATACCGCGGGTTGCCAGACGGCGAAGGATGCTGTGCTCACCGCCGAACTTGCGCGCGAGGCGCTCGATACCAACTGGATCAAGCTCGAAGTGATTGGCGACCGCGAGCTGCTCTATCCGGACACCGAAGAACTCGTACGGGCGACCGAGATATTGGTATCGAAAGGTTTCGTCGTCCTGCCCTATTGCACCGAGGATCCGGTGGTCTGTCGCAAGCTCGCCGACGCAGGCGCGTCAGCCGTCATGCCGCTTGGTTCGCCGATCGGTTCCGGGCTCGGGATCTGCAATCCCCATCTCATCGAGATGATTTGCGCACGGTCACCGGTGCCTGTGGTGCTCGATGCCGGTATTGGCACCGCCTCCGATGCTGCGATTGCGATGGAGCTTGGCTGCTCCGCCGTGCTGCTAAACACCGCGGTGTCGAAGGCGCGTAACCCGGTGATGATGGCGGCGAGCATTCGTGCGGCGGTCGAAGCCGGCCGCGGGTCGCGGCTTGCAGGCCGGATCCCCAAGATTGCGCATGCGGAACCGTCGAGCCCGCAATTCGGCCTTGTCGGAACGTGAGGCTTCCAGAACCGCCGCTTCTACTGATCACCGACCGCCGGCAGGCGCGAGGGCCGCTGGTTGATGTGGTGGCGCGCGCGATCGTGGCAGGCTGCCGCTGGGTCAGTGTGCGCGAGAAGGATTTGTCCGAGGGCGAGCAGATTACACTCGTTCGCAGCTTGTTGCCGATCGCCTCGCGCCGCGGTGCCCGGGTGTCGCTACACAGCGACGCCACGCTAGCCAGGGCAGCAAATGCCGACGGCGTGCATTTGCCCGCACGAAGCGATGCGATTGTTGCGCGTAAGGTGTTAGGAGCCGACAAGCTGATCGGCGTATCGATCCACACCGTTACTGAAGCTGAAGCCATCGATCCCGCTCTTATCGATTACGCGATTGCCGGACCGGCATTCGAAACCCCAAGCAAGCCGGGTTATGGTCCTGAAATCGGCCGCAAGGGGCTCGCGGAGATCGCGGTCGCGGCGCCTGTGCCCGTGCTCGCTATCGGCGGGCTTAATGCGACGCGGGCGGCCGAGGTGCTCGCGGCTGGCCCGGTCGGCATCGCCGTGATGGGCGGCGTCATGCGCGCCGCCGATCCGGAACAGGAAATAAAAACGCTGATTGCGACCATCATTGGCGCGCGACGCCGATGGCGCACAGCAAACTAATTGCGCGCTTGCAGCGCGGCCAAGTCGGGGGTCGCTTCACTTTTTCTCCGCCGCCGGTAATCTCGCCGGCGCTTGCAACGCGGAAACTCCAGCCAAAGTTCAACCCATGGCACCTGCGACGTCAGACGGGCTACCGATTGTGCTGGTCCCTGGTCTTACCTGTTCAGCCCGGCTCTACGCCGAGCAAATTCCGGCGCTGTGGCGGTTCGGCCCGGTCATGGTCGCCGACCACACGCGCGATGACAGCATGGCCGCGATCGCGCGCCGAATATTAGCGGCGGCGCCGCCGCGCTTTGCGCTCGTCGGCCTGTCGATGGGCGGCTACATCGCTTTCGAGATCATGCGCCAGGCGCCACAGCGCGTCGCCAAGCTCGCGCTCCTCGACACCGGCGCGCGCGGCGAAGCGCCGGAACAGACGGAGCGGCGCAAGGCGGTCATCGCGCTCGCCAAAAGCGGCCGCTACGCCGAAGTGGCCGACATCGCCTTTCCGATCTACGTGCACCGCAATCGACACCACGACACGGCCTTGAAGCGGATCGTGCGCGCGATGGCCGAAGACACTGGCGTGGAAGCGTTTCTGCGTCAGCAGCAGGCGATCATGAGCCGGTCGGATTCGCGCCCCAGCCTTGGCGCGATCAAGTGTCCGACTCTGGTGCTGGTCGGCGACGACGATCAGGCCACGCCACCGGAACTATCGCACGAGATTGCCGACAACATCGCGGAATCACGCCTGGTCGTGATCGCCGATAGTGGGCACCTGTCGACGCTCGAACGGCCGCAAACAGTCAACGAGGCGTTGGTCGCCTGGATGAGCGCCTGAGCGGGGCGCATCCGCCCTTTCTGTGTTAACGATACGCGGTCGGTGGGACCACAAGAAATAACGGGAGAAAACGCTATGGGTCACTTCTCGCGGCGGCGCTTGATTGCGCGCATGCCCGCGCTCTCGATTGGGGGCTTGATGCTGGCCGCGGCAAGCGCGACAGCGCGCGCACAGAGCGACTACCCCAACCGTCCTGTGCGCTTGATCGTTGGTTTTGCTGCCGGCGGCGGCAACGATATTTTCGCGCGGCTGGTCGGCGGCAAGCTCTCCGAGGTTCTCGGCCAACCGGTCGTGATCGAGAATAGGCCGGGCGCGGGCGGTCGGCTTTCAGCCGAATATGTCTCGAACCAGCCCGCCGACGGCTACACCTTGCTGGTGGGCGCTACCGGAGCGATGTCGATGGCGCCCGCGATCTATCCCGACCTGAAATACCATCCGACTAAGACGCTGACGCCGCTCGCTTTGATGGGCGGCTACCCACTGATCTTGGTGGTCGGAGAGAACAATCCGTCAAACGATGTCAAGCAATTGGTTGAATGGGCCAAACAACATCCGGATAAGGCGAATTATCCAAGCACGTCGCCGGCCTTCGTCATTGCGATGGAGCAATTAAAGCTCAAAACCGGAATGCCCTGCGTCATGATTCCATACAAAAGCAGCAATGAAATGATCTTAAGCGTCATCGAGGGTCAAACCATGGCTTCGATCGTCGATCCGCCGCCGGCGGTGCCGCAAGTGCAGGCCGGCAAGCTCAAGGCACTCGCCGTGACCGGCGACGCGCGCCTGGTGGAACTGCCGAACGTGCCGAGCATGGTGGAAGCCGGCTATCCCGGCGTGGACGTGCATCTGTGGAGTGGAATCTTCGCGGCGGCTGCAACGCCGGCTCCCATCGTCGCCAAGCTGGAAAAAGCCTTGGACGATTCGATCCACGATCCGGATGTTTCCGCCAAGTTCAAGAATCTGGCGGTGACTCCGGGCGGCGGTCCGGCCGAGGACTTCCGGCGCATGATCGATGCCGAAATCGTAAAATTCCAGGATGTGGTCAAGGCCGCGAATCTGCATTTCGACGAATGATCATCGAAGGAGACTGCGATGAAATATTTTGCAGCCATGCTCGCCGCCGTCGCGCTGGCATGGATCGTCCCAGCCCATGCCGACGACATTGATCTGTCAACATGGACCTGCAAGCGGTTTCTCGACGCCAACAGCGCCGACGTCAATGTCATCCTGGCGTGGCTCGACGGCTACTACAAAGACGAGGACGATCCGCCGATAATCCACACCGAAGATTTCTTCGCCAATTCCAAAAAGCTGAAGGACTATTGCACCGCGCATCCCGATATGGGGTTCATCGCGGCGACCGATACGCTGTTCGAGCGGGAGTAATTGCACGAGAGCTCAGCGCGGCATCGCCAGTCCGCACGTCCACAAATTGGCGAAAAAGCGGCCCCTATCTTGCCGAGTTTGAGTTTCGATATATGCGCTTCAATCCCGACATTTTCGGAGCACTGCAGGGCGCATGCTAAGAGACTGGCGTAAAGTCGTCCTTTGGTGCGCGGTCGTCTTCTACGCCGGTTGGATTTGGTGGTGGGCGTCAGCCGGGTATCCGCTCGAAGGCCCGATATGCTTCGGCGCGAACGCTCAAGACAACTGCCCGCAGTATAACGTCGTCTTTTATTCGGCGTGGCAAATCGCCGAATTTGTGAGCCACTGGGCGGCGCTAATAACGGCGATTTTCATCGGCATTTTGGCAATCGCGACGGTACGCCTATGGCGGTCCATGGAGAAGCTTTGGCGCGCCACTTATGCCACCATGCAGCACGCCGGGCGTGCGTCGAAAAATGAGTTGCGGGCTTACGTCGGCGTCGAACCGGAGGGAATAGATCGCATCGCCGGCGAAAACTCCTTGGTCGGCCGCTTCCAGATCCGGAATTTCGGAAAAACCCCGGCAAGAAATATTTCGATCTATTCCACCCTCGACTTCGATCGCAACGGACAGCGAACAAACTTCCCCATAGGCAAACTGCAAGTCTCCCCTACGGTCTTGCAACCCGGCGCCAGGATTGAATTTGTCTCCCACGATCGATGGAAACTTCCCACGGGTGAATCGGAGGCTGTCGAATCCGCAAAAGCAGACGGGTACCTCTATGTTTGGGGCGAGGTGCTCTACACCGACGAATTCGACACTGTCGGCTGGACCACATTTTGCCACCGCTATCCCTGTCAGATGCTCGGCGCCGGCGGCATCCGCGGCATTGATCGAAGATTTGCTCGCCACCATGAGGAAGCCGGAAACGAGGCGGGCTAAAATCGGCCTCGTGTCGCTTATACGTCCAGCGCGGCGTCGTCGGCGAATTCCGCGCGCTCCTGGATGAATTCGAAGCGCGCTTCGGCTTTGGTGCCCATCAGCCGCTCGACGGATTTTTCCGTATCCTTGCGATCTTCGGCAATCAGCATGACCCGCAGCAGCGTGCGCTTTCTCGGGTCCATGGTGGTCTCTTTGAGCTGCGCCGCCATCATTTCGCCGAGACCTTTGAATCGGCTGGTCTCGACCTTGGCATTGGCGTGGAACTCCCTTTTGAGAATTTCATCGCGATGCTGATCGTTGCGCGCGTAAAAGATCTTGCCGCCGTGCGAAAGTCGATAGAGCGGCGGCACGGCAAGATAAAGATGACCCTTGTCGATGAGCTGCGGCATCTGGCGGTAGAAGAACGTGATGAGGAGCGACGCAATATGCGCGCCGTCGACATCGGCGTCCGTCATGATGATGACGCGGCCGTAGCGGAGGTCCTCGTCGCGGTAATGCGCGCCGGCGCCGCAGCCGAGCGCCTGAACGAGATCGGCGAGCTGCTGGTTCTGGGCGAGCTTGTCCTTGCCGGCGGACGCGACGTTGAGGATCTTGCCGCGCAGCGGCAGCACTGCCTGCGAAGCGCGGTCGCGGGCCTGTTTCGCGGAGCCGCCGGCGCTGTCGCCTTCGACGACGAAAAGCTCGGCGCCTTCCGCCGCCGTATTGGTACAGTCGGCGAGTTTGCCGGGCAGCCGCAGCTTTCGCACCGCGGATTTGCGGGCGATCTCTTTCTCCTGGCGCCGCCGGACCCGCTCCTCGGCGCGCTCCACGACAAAGTCGAACAATTTATTGGCCGCGGTCGGATGGCCAGCGAGCCAATGGTCGAACGGGTCCTTGATCGCCTGTTCGACAAGCCTTTGGGCTTCGGCGGTGGCAAGCCGATCCTTGGTCTGACCCTGGAATTCCGGCTCGCGGATGAACACCGAAAGCATGGCGCCAGCGCCGACCATGACATCGTCGCTCGTGATCGCGGCCGCGCGCTTGGCCTGGCCGATGCGCTCGGCGTGATCCTTCAGGCCGCGCGTAAGCGCCGCCCGCAATCCGGATTCGTGGGTGCCGCCGTCGGGCGTCGGGATCGTGTTGCAATATGAGTTGAGAAATCCGTCGGCGTCGGCGGTCCATGCCACCGCCCATTGCACCGCGCCATGCGCGCCGGTCCTCCCGGCGCTGCCGGTGAAGATATCGGGATGCACCAGCGTCGCGCTCGCCAGCGTCTCCGACAGATAATCCTTCAAGCCGTCGGCGAAATGGAACGTCGCCTGTTCCGGCACGTCCTCGACGCCGCGCAAAAGCTCCGTGGCGCAGGACCAGCGGATTTCGACGCCGCCGAACAGATAGGCCTTGGAGCGCGTCATCTTGAACACGCGATCGGGCTTGAAATGGGCTTTGTCCCCGAAGATTTCGGGATCGGGCCGGAAACGGACCTTGGTGCCGCGGCGGTTCGGCGCTTTGCCGGCGTCCTGCAGTTTCGTCTTTGGCTTGCCGCGCTCGAAGGCCATACGGTAAAGGCGCTGGCCGCGCGCGACCTCGACCTCCATGCGTTCGGATAACGCGTTCGCCACCGACACGCCGACGCCGTGCAATCCGCCGGAGGTCTCATAGACCTTGGAATCGAATTTGCCGCCGGCATGCAGCGTGCACATGATCACTTCGAGCGCGGACTTGTTCTTGAATTTCGGATGAGGATCGACGGGAATACCGCGGCCGTTGTCGGTCACCGTGACGAAGCCATCCGCCGCCATTTCGACTTCGATCCAATCGGCGTGGCCGGCGAGCGCTTCATCCATGGCGTTGTCGATCACCTCGGCAAACAGGTGATGGAGCGCCTTCTCGTCGGTACCTCCGATATACATGCCCGGCCGGCGGCGGACCGGCTCGAGCCCCTCAAGCACTTCGATATGTTTCGCCGTATAGCCGGCATCGCCGCCGGACGCGCGGCCGGCGGAGCCGCTTCCTCGGCCGCCGCTGTCGCGCCGCGCCTTCGGAGCGTCGGCGAACAGGTCGGGCATTTTTGGCGATTTGGCGGTCTTGGCCACGGCTATTCCCGGTTGAATTCCGATGTGGAGCGTTGCCCCTGGGCGTGCAAGGGATGGCGGCTGCGCAGCGACTGCGAATCAGCGCCACCTCTGCAGTCGACTATGCCATTTACGCGGCAAAAGCATGAGCGCCGTCAGCCCCGGTTCGATTTGACCCTTGGCAAATTGCGGCTTATATCGCCGGGCATGAACAGGCTAGCCGCCGTCGCCTCTTTCAGGTCCCGCCGCCGCGAAGCTCAACGCTTTCCGGCACGGACGCGCGCTCGCGTGTAAAAATTCCGCCCGTGCCGCCGGGTCCGCGGCACAATTCCTCTGATACTTTGCCCGCGGATTCGGCCTAGCGTCTTCTTAAGCGCAAAAAGGTTAATCCGGATTAAGGGCTATGTCAGAAACGGACAATTCCGCCAAAGTGAAAATCGGGGTGCTCGGCGCCTCTGGCTATACTGGGGCGGAGCTGGTGCGCTTGCTGCTGCGCCATCCGCGCGTGGAGATTGCACTCCTCACGGCTGATCGGCGGGCGGGCAAGGCGATGGCGGACGTCTTTCCGCAATTCTCCCCTTATCCCCTGCCGATGCTGACCTCGCTTGAGGACGCCGATTGGAAAACGCTCGCGCTTGATCTTGCCTTCTGCGCTCTGCCGCACGGCACGACGCAAAAGGTGATCAAGGACGTGCTGACCCAAAGCGCACGCACCAAGGTCGTGGATTTGTCGGCTGATTTCCGTTTGGCCGATGACGCGGCTTATGCGCGCTGGTACGGCCATCCGCATGCCGCGCCCGAACTACAAAAGAGCGCCGTCTACGGCCTCACCGAGATTTATCGCGACAAAATTAAGTCGGCGCGGCTTGTCGCCAATCCGGGTTGTTACACGACCTGCGCCGAGCTTGCACTCATTCCGCTGTTGAAGGCCAAGGCCATCGATCCGGATGAGATCGTCATCGATGCGAAATCGGGCATAACCGGAGCGGGCAGGGCGGCGCGCGAAGATATGCTGTTTGCGGAAGTGTCCGAAGGCTTTCATGCCTATGGTGTCGGCCAGCATCGTCACATGGCCGAGCTCGATCAGGAGTTTTCGAACGCCGCCGGCCGGGATGTGGTGGTCACTTTCACCCCCCATCTCGTTCCCATGAATCGCGGCATCCTCTCCACGATCTATGTGCGCGGCCTCAACGCGACGCCGGCGGACCTTCATGCGCTGCTCGCTAAGGCTTACGCGCGGGAGCCATTCGTCCACGTCTTGCAGTTCGGGGCGATGCCGCACACGCGGCATGTGCGAGGCTCTAACATGACGTTTATCGGCGTCGCCGCGGATCGCATTCCCGGACGCGCCATTATCGGCTCGGCGCTCGACAATCTGACAAAAGGCGCCTCCGGCCAGGCGGTGCAAAACATGAACGTCATGTTCGGCTTCCCGGAGACGCTGGGCCTCGAGCAAGTCGCGCTATTCCCCTAAACGGGCGCGATCAAAGCGCGGCCACCCCAGGCCTGGGCCTGGGGTGGTTTCGCAAAGATCGAGTAGCGCTCAGAACTCAAGTCAGTTTGAAGATCGCTAGCACGAGCAGCACCTCGGCGACAAAACCGCCGGCAAAAGAGACCGTGCGCAGCCCGGGAACGCCGAGCGTGTACACCACGACATGAACAAGCCGCGACCAGAAATAGAGCGCACAGGCGAAAGCGGTGATTGCGGTCGCGATACCGAGCGCTTGCGTCACCAAAACCAGCGGCGCGAAGATGACAAGATTTTCCACCGCGTTGGTATGGGCGGCCATCAACCGCCGCGCCCACGCCGATTGCGCCTTATCATTCGGGCTCGGATTGGCCATCGCGTCGGCAAGCCCGCGCACCATGATCCGATCGAGGATGTAAGGCACCCAGAACAAGCCCGTCATTGCTACCGTCAACACGAGCCAAAATATTTCCTTCGACATAGAAATCTCCCCGGTTTTTTGCAAAATTCGCGCGCCGGCAATCTTGCAGCTACGCCGTGCGCTTGGAAGGCCTGTGCATAACGTTCGGTTCAGAGAAATGCGCGCGATGCCGCTCGTGCGATGCGCTAACGCGGCCTAGCCGCGGACCTTGACATAGTGGCCCGGCGCATCCTCGATTGGCTTGAGCGCGCCGTCGCCCGGAACGCGGGCCGGGACTTCGGTCGGACTTTGCCGGGTGATCCAAAGGAGCCAATCCGGCCACCACGAACCAGGATGTTCCTTGGCTTTGGCAACCCAGCCGTCGAAATCCGCATTCCGCGGCTTCGGCCCGGTCCAATATTGATATTTCTTCTTCACCGGAGGATTGATCACGCCGGCAATATGCCCTGAACCGGCAACGACAAACCGGACGTCACCGCCGAACAGCTTCGAGCCGAACATCACCGATTTGGCCGGCGCGATGTGATCTTCACGCGTCGCCAGATTGTAGATCGGCACGGTAACCGCTTTGAGATCGATCAGCGTGTTGCCGAGCGTCATGCTGCCCCTGGCGAGCCTATTATCGAGATAGCAATTGCGCAGGTAGAAGGAATGGTTGGCGGCCGGCAAGCGCGTCGCATCCGAATTCCAACATAGAAGATCGAATGGGAAGGGCGCCTTGCCTTTCAAATAATTGTTGATGACGTACGGCCACAGCAGATCGTTCGAGCGCAACAGGTTGAAAACAGTCGCCATGGATCGGCTGTCGAGATAGCCGCGCTCCGACATCCTATGCTCGATCGCCTTCACCTGTTCTTCGTCAACGAAAACTTTCAAATCGCCCGCGTAGGTAAAATCCACTTGCGCGGCGAACAGAGTGGCCGAAGCGATCCGTTTGTCGTGCCGCGCCGCCATGGCGGCAAGGGTCACCGCCAGGAGCGTACCGCCGACGCAATAACCGATGGCGTGTACCTTGTCCTCGCCGGTTGCTTCTTTGATGGCGTCAAGCGCCACCAGAGGTCCCTGCCGCACATAGTCTTCGAAGGTCTTCTGTGCGAGATGGGCGTCGGGATTGGCCCACGAAATACAAAACACCGTCAGGCCCTGATCGACGCACCACTTGATGAATGATTTTTCCGGGGTGAGGTCCAGCACGTAATATTTGTTGATCCAGGGCGGCACGATCAACAGCGGCCGCTTCAGCACGGTTTCGGTCGAAGGGGCATATTGAATGAGCTGCATCAGCTCGTTTTGAAAAACGACCTTGCCCGGCGTGGTCGCCAGATTGCGCCCGACCTCGAACATCGAAGAATCGGATTGGCGGATCTGCAAATTTCCGCCGCCGCGCTCGATATCCTCGGCGAGCATGTGCATACCGCGCACCAGATTGTCGGCATTGGAGACAAACGTCTCGCGCAAAAGCTCCGGATTGGTCAGCACGAAATTCGTCGGCGCCAGCGCATTGGTGATCTGACGCACGTAAAATTCGGCCTTCTGTTTGGTGTGTGCATTGAGATCCGCGGCGTCAACCAGTCTGTCCGCCCATTGCGCGGTGAGGAGGTAAGCCTGCTTTAGGAAATCGAAGAACTGATTTTGCGTCCATTCGGGATCGTTGAAGCGCTTGTCGCCGGGCGCCGGCGTGGCAACGGGCGGGGTGGCTTCGCCGGCGAGCCGCTTGACCGCGGACGCCCACAGGTCGAGATAGGCCTTGCCGAGGCTCGTCTGTACTTCAATCGTGCGCTGGGGGTCGGCGAGCCAATATTCAGCAACCTGGCCGAGCGTTTTCACGACTTCTGCGATCTCGTCGGCTAGCTCGCTGTTGTCATCGCGGCCTTCTTCGCGCGGCTTGAGATAGGCCGCCAGCGCGCGGCCGCCTTCCTCGACCAGCCGCGCCAGATTGCGTGAAAACGCCTCGATATCCACGGTCCCGAGCTTGGTCGGGATTGCCGGCACCGGCTCGTGTTTGGATGGCGGCTGCTTTGACTTTGTTTTCGTCGCGGATTCTTGCTGCGCCGATTCCTGTGAAGGAGCTCTCACGGGACGTTTCCTCTTTGGACCGATTGATTCTCGATCCGTAAGCTGAAATGGCCTGTTCGCACCTGCCCCACAAGTGTGTCTGTGGCCGGATGTCGAGACAATGGCCGCTGACAAGCCGTCGAACCGGGCGGTCCTTGTTTCGACATATTACGCCGATAGTGTAAAAGCTACCGTGATCTGTGAGTTATTTATCGTAAATTATTGGGGCCCTATCTATTTTTGTTTGCGACATGGGGCTGGCCGCGTGCCTGTTCTTATGCATCGGGCCAAAGACCGGCCGGCGTGGCAAGGCTTGGATGCATGGAAGTATGGCTGCATAGCCGCGCGATGTTGGTCGTCCGCACACTGAGGGGCGTTACAACGCATTCCGTGGCGATCGCGCTTTCGGTTGCCGCGACGGCTTGCTTGGCCCTGTCGGCGTGCTCGCCGGGCGCCGACTATCCTTCGTTATACCCGGCCGTGCACGATATGCCGGCGCCGCGGACCGACGCGACCCTCGATACCCAGCAGGTCCAGCAGGCGACTGAAGACCTTATCAGCGATCGTAACCGCCTAAGCAGCGAAGCGCGGAGCGGTCCGGCCAAGGCTCCGCTTAGTCTGGCGCCGCAGTCGCCAAACTCGGTCGCCGCGGCCAAAAAAGCGAAGGCAAAGAGCCCACCCTCGGCTGCCGCCCGCACCCAGACCGCCGGCGCCGAAACCAAGTGATAATGGTCCTTCCATAGTATATTGAGAGCGTTGAAGAACCGACTTGCCGGAAGCATCCATGGAAGAGTTTCATCGCATTCGCAGGCTGCCGCCCTACGTGTTCGAGCAGGTCAATCGCGTTAAGGCGGTGGCCCGCAACGGCGGCGCCGATATCATCGATCTCGGTATGGGCAATCCTGACCTGCCGACGCCCGGCCACGTCGTCGAAAAACTGAAGGAAACGGTCGGCAAGCCCCGCACCGATCGCTATTCGGCTTCGCGCGGCATACCCGGTCTCCGTCGCGCCCAAGCCGCCTATTACGCACGCCGTTTCGGGGTGAAGCTCAATCCCGATACGCAAATCATTACGACGCTGGGCTCCAAGGAAGGCTTCGCCAACGTGGCGCAGGCGATTACCGCACCCGGCGACATCGTCATTGTTCCCAATCCGACCTACCCGATTCACGTGTTCGGCTTCCTGATGGCGGGCGGCGCGATCCGTTCGGTGCCGGTCGAGGCCGACGATGCGTTCTTCGGCGCGTTGGAGCGCGCTGTCTTGTTC
>JBAPZR010001162.1:0-7836 GCA_049285335.1 Xanthobacteraceae bacterium
CTCCATAGCCGCGACCCTTGAAGCTGGCCGCCAGCGGCCTCCAAGGATGTGGGGTTTTTTAGCCATCACCCGCGGAGGCGCACACTGCGTCCGGGCGCCAGGCTGATGGCAATGGTTGGTCTTATACACGGCTGCCCCGCGCGGCGACAGCCCGCGATTTTCACCTTAGCTATTCCGCGGCCGCGCGCGCGTAGCTTGCCGACCTCTTGCGCATCGTGACCAGCTCCTCAGCGGTGGTCGGATGCAGTGCGATGGTCGCGTCAAAGTCGGCCTTTTTGACGCCCATCTTGACGGCAACAGCGGCGACTTGAGCGATTTCGGCCGCGCCTTCGCCAACCACATGGCAGCCAACGACACGATCGGACAAGCCGTCGACCACGAGCTTCATCAGGATGCTGGTGTCGCGGCCCGACAATGTTGCCTTAAGCGGCTTGAACATCGCCTTGTAGATGTCGGTCTGGGCCAGCCGGGCGCGCGCCTGCATCTCGGTAAGGCCGACCACGCCAACTTCGGGATCGGAAAATACCGCCGTCGGCACATTGGTGTGATCCACGGTGGTCGCTTTGCCGCCGAACACCGTATCGGCGAAAGCGTGGCCCTCGCGGATCGCCACAGGAGTCAAGTTGATGCGGTTTGTGACGTCGCCGATGGCGTAAATGTTTTGCCGCGTCGTGCGCGAATATTCATCGACGGCAACACCGCCGTTCGCGGCAATCTCGACGCCAACCTCCTTAAGTTTCATTTTAGCGATGTTCGGTTGGCGGCCGGTCGCAAACATCACGCGGTCCGCCGAGATTTGATTGCCGCTGGACAGTTTTACTGAATAGTGTCCGGTCTCCTGCGCGACGGCCGCGACCTTGCAGCCGGTGAACACTCTGATGCCGCGCGCCTCCATCTCCACGCGAAGATGTGCGCGCACCTCGTCGTCGAAACCCCGCAGGATGTTCTCGCCGCGATAGATAAGCGTGACATGCGAGCCGAGGCCGGCGAAGATTCCAGCAAATTCGACGGCGATATAGCCGCCGCCTTGAATCACAATGCGGCGCGGAAACTCGGTCAAATGGAACGCTTCGTTCGAGGAAATAACATGCTCGATGCCGGGTATCGGCTCGCCGTAGCTCGGCGTCGCGCCGGTAGCGATGAGCACATAGCCGGCACGCACCCGCAAGCCGTTCGCCAGTTCCACAGTATGGGGATCGACGAGCACGGCGCGGTCTTTCACGACTTCGACGCTGGCTTTCGCGAGCATCGCGCCATAGGCGGCTTCGAGGCGACCGATCTCGCGATCCTTGTTCGCGACCAGGGTTGTCCAGTCGAATGACGCTTGCGGCACTGTCCAGCCAAAGCCGGCGGCATCTTCGAACTCGCCGTGAAACCGTGACGCATAGACAAAGAGCTTCTTCGGCACGCAGCCGCGGATGACGCAGGTGCCGCCGAGCCGATACTCCTCGGCGAGCATCACCTTGGCGCCGCACTCGGCGGCGATGCGGGCGGCGCGCACGCCGCCCGATCCGCCTCCGATGACGAAGAGGTCGATGTCGTTTCCGGCCATGCTACATTTCGTGTCCGCGCTTTTTCATTTCGGCGCGCATTTTTTCGATGACATCGTGAGAGAAACCGTCCCCCCAGCTGCCGGCCGCCGCCATGCTCTCGTCCAGCGCCTTAGGCTCTTCGTCGATGATCTTCTCGCCGAGCGGCGACTGATAAAGCGCCAGCAATTGCCGTAGTTCCTGCTCCGTAAAATGGCTGGCATAGATGCGGGCGGCGTCATCCATCAGTTCGTTTACGCGCGGCTCGTCTTCCTTCTCCAAATTCGCGGCGATTTCATTGAGGTCCTTGCTCCACATGAAGTTCGTCTGCATGAACATGTCCCTCGTCTTTATGATCACCCCGCGAACAAGCGGCTGAAAAATATTCTGGGCATGTTTCAGATTGAGAATTTGCTTTGCCAGCAGAATTTCCGCCGGAGTCGGCGTGTGGGTCGCCGTTTCGGCTGGCGCGGCGCCCTGCGCGCCGGCAGGCCGGGCGGTGCCCGCAAGACAGAGGACGACGATCGCGGCTAGAACATACCGCGCCGCGGCGCGACGAATGCAAATACGAACGAACATGAGCGCACTTCCTTTCGTGCTTGGGACTTCTGCTTAGGACTAGGGGCGCTCGATAAGACGTACCCCATCCGGACCGGCGACAATAGCAGCCTGCGCGAGGCCGATGAACAAGCCGTGCTCCATGACTCCTGGAATAGCGGAGAGCTTGCTCGCAAGCGCATGCGGATCGGCAATGCGCCGCAACTGAGCGTCAAGGAGCCAGTGCCCGCCATCCGTGACGAAAGCATGACCCGTGCGGTCGAGCCGCAATGGGGCCGGCACCGCATTTCCTGCTTCTGACACTGCGGCTTCCACCATCCGCTGTGTCACCGTCGCACCGAACGGTGCGATTTCAATCGGCAGCGGAAAACGCCCGAGCACCGGGACCCACTTGCTCTCGTCCGCAATCACGACCATCCGCGCCGAGGCAGTGGCGACGATTTTCTCGCGCAAGAGGGCTCCGCCGCCGCCTTTGATCAGGGTCAGATCAGGTCCTATCTCGTCGGCGCCATCCACGGTCAGATCGAGTTCGGGAGTGTCGTCTAGCGTCGTCAGAGCAATGCCCAGACGCATTGCCTGGGCGCGCGTCGCCTCCGAGGTCGGTACGGCAACAACGTCGAGGCCCGCTCGAACCCGCTCCCCGAGCAGTTCGACGAAATGCGCGGCGGTCGAGCCTGTGCCGAGGCCAAGACGCATGCCCGGTCGCACGAAGTCAATCGCCCGCGCCGCTGCGGCCCGCTTATAGGAATCAACGTTCATGGCAATGGCTCATAACCCAGTGGCTCATAGTCCAATGGCCCATAAACAGGGTCTTTGGCTGCCTGCCTGTGTATCGGTCTTCCGGCGTCTATCCTAGGGGACATGCCGCGGCTCTGCTTGCTCCCCACACCGGAAAAGAGGAGGGTCGCTTTCGGCACCCATCGACAGGCAAATCGTCGCAACGGTCTCACAGGAATTATGCTCACCATCGCTTTCGATCTCGACGGTACGCTGATCGATACCGCGCCCGATCTCATTTCCACGCTCAATCTAGTCCTGGCTGGCGAAAGCCTGCCGCCATTGGATTACGACTGCGCACGCCGGATGATTGGCGGCGGCGTCCTGAAGATGATCGAACGGGCGCTGGCGGCGGAGGGCCGCGAGCCGCCGAAGCCACAGATCGATCGGATGTTTCGCGCCTTCGTCGATCATTACGGCGCCCACATCGCCGAGCGATCGCGCCCCTACCCACACGTCGATTCAATCCTCACGCGCCTTGGCGTGCGAGGCTATCGCCTTGCGGTCTGCACCAACAAGCTGGAATTCCTTTCAGTGCGCCTCCTCAAGGCGCTCAAGCTCAGCCATCACTTCGTCGCGGTTTGCGGCCGGGACACTTTCGGCGTGCACAAGCCCGATCCCGAAATGTTGTGCCAGACCATACGGCGCGCGGGTGGCGAGCCAGAGCGCGCGATCATGGTCGGCGATTCCGCAACGGATATGCGCACCGCGCGCGCCGCGGCGATTCCGATCATCGCGGTCGATTTCGGCTATAGCGATGTGCCGATCGCCACTTTGAACCCCGACCGCCTTATCGGCTCGTTCGCCGAACTGCCTGCCGCCGTCGCGGAGGTTGAAGGTCAAGGAATCGCCAAGACGAGGCGTGTCAGCCCGGCCGCGCTCACCCCTGGGGGGTCCTGACACGAAATTGGCCGTTGCGAGCGCTTGCCAACCTCCTGGACGATCAGGGCTTTATCCGGCACATTGCGACGATTATCTGAGAGTGATGAACAAGGTGCCGGCATTCGAATTCGACAGCGCCGCCGCTCGGCAGGGTCTGATCGACCCCTTTGGCCGCGCCATCACCTATCTGCGCGTCTCGGTGACCGACCGGTGCGATTTCCGCTGCGTTTATTGCATGGCGGAAAACATGTCGTTTCTGCCGAAGGCCGAGATTTTGACGCTGGAGGAAGTCGACCGGCTGTGTTCGGCCTTTGTCGCGCGCGGCGTGCGCAAGCTGCGTCTTACCGGCGGCGAGCCGCTGGTGCGGCGCGGCATCATGACGCTGGTCAATTCGCTGTCGCGGCATCTGCGCTCGGGGGCGCTCGACGAACTGACTTTGACGACCAACGGCTCGCAGCTTGAGAAATATGCGCGCGACCTTGCCGACGCCGGCATTCGCCGCATCAACGTTTCGCTCGACACGCTCGACGCGGAAAAATTCCACGCCATTACGCGCTGGGGCGCGCTCGACCGCGTGCTCGCCGGCATCGATGCGGCTTCCGCCGCCGGCCTGAAAATCAAGATCAATACGGTTGCGCTCAAACACGTCAATGACGACGAGTTTCCACGCCTGATCGAATGGGCGCACGGCCACGGCATGGATTTGACGCTGATCGAAGTGATGCCGCTCGGCGAGGTCGGCGAGGGCCGTCTCGACCAATATCTGCCGCTCTCGCTCGTGCGCGCGCGGCTTAGCGAGCGCTATCGGCTGATCGACCTCGACGATCGAACCGGCGGACCTGCACGCTATGTGCGCGTTGCGGAAACCGGCGGACGGCTCGGCTTTATCACCCCGCTCACCCACAATTTCTGCGAATCCTGCAATCGCGTGCGCGTCACCTGCACCGGCACGCTTTATATGTGCCTCGGCCAGGAGGACGCCGCGGACCTGCGCAAGCCGCTGCGCGCCTCGGAAGCCAACGACCTCCTCTATGCCGCCATCGACGAGGCGATCGGCCGCAAACCCAAGGGCCATGACTTTGTCATCGACCGCCGCCATCAGCGGCCGGCGGTCGCTCGCCACATGAGCGTGACGGGCGGATAGTCGCTTCGGCCGGCTCGCGTTTGCGCGCAATCAGACTCGCGCGTCGATCGCCCCAAGCACCGTAGCCGCGGCTTGAAATTCGGCGAAACGAAAGGCGCGTCGCGAAAGCGCAATTTCGTCGCGGCCCCACAGCTCCATATTCCAATCTTCGTCGACATGCGCCGCTTGCCACGCCGCGTCGGCGGAGAGACATCCGTGAAGAAGCGCAAGCGCGATCAGCGCCGAACCCGACAGCGTCGTCGCCGCGTGCAGCGCGCCGAGCCGCCATGCATCTTTGGGAATGGCCGCGGCCGCCGCTTCGATCGCCGCGTCCGGCTGCGCGATGTGCACGATGCCTTCGCCGGTCTTAAATTCCGCACCGAGGCCATCGCGCGCCCATGACAAGATCGGATCCCAATGCTCTGCCTGGCGCGCACGAAGCCGCTCGGGCGCATCGGCGCGGTAGTAGAGAAGGTCGGAGCCGAGATATTTCCTGATATCGTTCGCGACCGGACCGGGTGCAGCCGCGACCCGATCGATGATCGCATTGGCAAGCCGCGTGAGCGGCATTTGCGCCGGATCGATGAATTCTTGCTGCGCGCGCCATTCCTTGGCGAGCGCTTCGGCGATTTCCGGAGTCGGCGCCGCGAGCATACCGCGTGCCGGCGTGCGCACCGGCTTGCCGTCGAGACAAATACGAAATCCTTCCGCGTCCGGTGCGACGCTCACAGCCTGATAAAAGCGTCGCCGCGTCGGGGGCCGTGCGTCGCGCCGCGCCGCAATAATTGGATCGCTGTCCGGATCATTCATCGGTCATCGGCCCGATCGGGGGGTTCCGTTGGATTGGCTGACGTTTCCCATGGTTTTTTATCGTTTCCGTCGTTTTGCGGGGTGTCCGGGCGAGACACAATTTAGCCCCTATTAACAATAACTTACGCCGCCTCTCGGATTTCCCGCGCGGCGGACGATTGGCCGCGCCGGAAAACCCCGCCAATCGCGCTTTTGTTAAGCACCATGAGCGACAAAACGTCGTTATAACAAGTACCAACCATGGAATTCCGTATTCCTCTCGACTAGTATCCGCGCCGGATTCGGCGACCGTCCGGGGGATAGGAATTCCACGCAGCGGCGTGCGTACCGCCAGAAAGAGCGGATGCTGCGTGTACGAGGAATCGATGAAACCCACCGATATTTCGGTTCCGGATTATTTCCACAAAGTGGTGGACTGTCAGTGGGCTTGTCCGGCGCACACGCCCGTCCCCGAATACATTCGCTTGATCGCCGCCGGGCGTTACAGCGACGCCTATATGATCAACTGGGAATCGAATGTGTTTCCCGGAATCCTCGGGCGCACCTGCGACCGCCCCTGCGAGCCCGCCTGCCGTCGCGGCCGCGTGGAGAAAGAACCGGTCGCGATCTGCCGATTGAAGCGCGTCGCGGCCGATTTTAAGGACGACATTCGCGACCGGCTACCGAAAGCGCCCAGCAAAAAGAACGGCAAGCGCATTGCGCTGGTCGGCGGCGGTCCGGCCTCGCTGACGGTGGCGCGCGACCTCGCGCCGATGGGATATCATTGCGTCGTGTTCGATCAGGATCCGCAGTCCGGCGGCATGATGCGCACGCAAATTCCGAAATTTCGCCTGCCGGAAACCGTGATCGATGAGGAATGCGGATACATCCTTGAACTCGGCATCGAATTCGTCGGCGGCAAGCGCGTCGACAGCATGAAGGCGCTGCTTGCGGAAGATTTCGACGCGATCTTCGTCGGCTGCGGCGCGCCGCGCGGTCGCGACCTCGATATTCCCGGCCGCAAGCAAGCCGCCAAGAACATCCATATCGGCATCGATTGGCTGTCGAGCGTTTCGTTCGGTCACATTAACAGCATCGGCAAATGCGTGATCGTACTGGGCGGCGGCAATACCGCCATGGATTGCTGCCGCTCCTCGCGCCGGCTCGGCGGCGAGGACGTCAAAGTCGTCGTGCGCTCTGGCTTCGAGGAAATGAAAGCGTCCCCCTGGGAAAAGGAGGACGCGATGCACGAAGACATTCCGATCTCCAATTACCTGGTGCCGAAGGCCTTCACGCACGACAACGGCAAGCTCACCGGCGTGACGTTCGAGAAGGTCAGGGCGGCGCGCGATGCCAAAGGCCGCCGCGACCGCGTGCCGACCGGCGAAACGGACCAGCATTTTCCCTGTGACGATGTTCTGGTCGCCGTCGGGCAGGAGAACGCCTTCCCGTGGATCGAGCGTGATTGCGGCATCGCCTTCGATAAATGGGACATGCCGACGGTCGATCCCACGACCATGGCCTCCTCCCACCGCAAGGTTTTCTTCGGCGGCGATGCGGCGTTCGGTCCTAAGAACATCATTTGGGCGGTGGCGCACGGCCACGAGGCCGCGATCTCGATCGACCGGTTCTGCCGCGGCGAAGACATCGCCATCCGGCCGGCGCCGCAAGTCGCGGTCGCCAGCCAGAAGATGGGGATTCACGAGTGGAGCTACGACAACGAAATCACGCTCGATAAGCGCTACCGCGTTCCGCATCGCGAGAAAGTGGTGGCGCTGCGCGACATCAAAGCCGAGGTCGAACTCGGTTATGACGTCGAACTCGCACTCAAGGAGGCCGATCGTTGCCTCAATTGCGATGTGCAGACCGTATTCACCGGCCAGCTCTGCATCGAATGCGACGCCTGCGTCGACATCTGCCCGATGGATTGCATCACCTTCACCGAGAACGGCGAAGAGGCCGAGCTGCGGCAACGATTGCAGGCGCCCGCGAAAAACCTTAGCCAGGATCTCTATATCGGCAACAGCCTCAAGACCGGCCGCGTCATGGTCAAAGACGAGGACGTCTGCCTGCATTGCGGGCTGTGCGCCGAGCGTTGCCCCACCGGCGCGTGGGACATGCAGAAATACTTGATCGACATGACGCACGCGGAACAAGCATGCCAATCCAGAGTATAAA
>JBAPZR010001163.1:0-5919 GCA_049285335.1 Xanthobacteraceae bacterium
CACATCGATATCGCCATCCTCGGCGCCATGCAGGTCGCCGAAAACGGAGACCTCGCCAATTGGATGATTCCGGGAAAAATGATCAAGGGCATGGGCGGCGCGATGGATCTCGTCGGCGGCGTCAAAAAGGTCGTCGTGGTGATGGAGCACTCGGCCAAGAACGAATCGAAGCTCAAGCACCACTGTACACTGCCGCTGACCGGCGCCGGCGTGGTCGACATGATCATCACCGATCTCGGCGTCTTTACGCTGGACAAGAACGGGGGAGGGATGACGCTCATCGAGCTCGCGCCCGACGTGACGCTCGACGAGATCAGGTCGAAGACTGAGGCAAGTTTTAAGGTCGCCAATACGCTTAGCCAGTAGTTCGCGGGGCGCCTCGAATTACCAAGGCCGTGAGGCGGAGCGCACCTGCCATGCAGGTTCGCGCCAGTCGCGGCCGCGGGGGCCAAATGACACCCGTCGGGCTTTCCAACCAATGTCCGCTTTACACTCAAAAGCACACATTCGGCGACGCGAGTGCGATGTCCGCTTTGTGCCAAAAGCGGACTCATGCAGTGCAGCAAAATGCTGGACGCCTAAAAAGTCTGGAATTAAGAGACAAAGTTATGAGGAAGGAAGTCCAAGAGGCACCGCGGTGGCGCCATCGGTCGGGAAGAATGATTCTATCGCGAGTTCCGAAAGTGTCACGTCGACAGGCGTTCCGAATACGGTCGTTGTGCTGAAGAATGACAGCGTGCCCGCATCGGCGACGAGCCGCAATGGCATCACCACGTCACCGAACTCGTCCGCCGCGGCCGGCACCCTGCGGATCGGCGCTGGATAGCCAGAACAATAAAAGATCTCTTGAGCATATGTTCGCCCGAGAGATAACCTCCAGACTCGTTTCCAGCGACAATTCAAACCAAGAGAGGGGACCGATGAAGATTTCGGCGAAAAGGATGGTGGTTTTACGTGAGCACATTCGTGCGGAAAGCGAGCACGACATGGACGCTTTAATTGCGGGGATGACGTCTGATTGCTTCAATGACGTGGTCGGGGTGCCGAAGCCATTCGTCGGACCGGAACAAACTGCCGAGCGATACCGTAAACATTGGGAAGGGTTCCCCGATTTTACCGTACGAGTCCGCCGCGTTCTCTGCGCGGACGAAAACTGTGTCGTGACCGAAAACGAATGGCGCGGAACTCACCTTGGGACTTTTCTGGGTTGGCCTGCAACCGGAAAGCCGGTGCGCATGCGCGCGATCGTCGTTTGGCATTTCAAGGGCGAAGAACTGTGGGGCGAAACGGTATTTTTCGACAACGCCTCGCTTCTCAAGCAGATTGGCGCCTCGGTCGACATTCCCTCGCCTTCGGGGCCGATGAAGCCGGCGACATTTAAGCTCGATGACCCGCCGTTGATTGGTCACGGCGAAAAATTCGAATAGAGCGAGATCGCACAACCCGATCGGTCGTCAGACACGTCCTTTGCCGACACGGGGATGTGGACGGCCACCATCCGCAATCGCGATTACCACCACGATCTCATTTGGTCGCGGCGCGTCTGCGACCATAACGGTTGCGGTGTCCAGGTGATCAAATGACCAGGTGTTGTCTTTGTGCGCCAATGGGATATCGATTGACGTTCCGGGACCGCCGACCTTGACGTTGGAGCAAATGATAGCCTCCCCTCCGCCGAGCGCCGCCCGCATCGGCTTGCCAAGCTTTGGATGGATCATTGCTGCACCGTGTTCCATTTCTCCGTTCACGCCGACAATGGCAGCCTTGCCATAGGAGCAAGCCGGCCCGCGAAGTAGCGCCACCAGGTCTTTCATCACCATTTGGCCGAGTTCGGCCCCTTGCGCAAACAGTGGAGAGAGATCCTCGACAAAGCCGGTCGCGAACGGATTTTCAACAACCGCCAGTGCGAGCGCCCGCGTAATCGGTTGGGCGGTGGGTCTGCCGAAATCGGCAAAGATGGTCTCCTTTGTCAGGGTGAGTTTGCGCAGGTTCATTGGAACGGACCCTCGCTCGAAGATTGCAGGAGTGCAGAGACGTTGTTGCGTAGCACGCCTAGCGCCAAATCGGGCGCAACGTGACCAAAGGTTCGCTCAATGAAGCCGACAGGATCGGGCTCGCCGAGCGGAAACGGCGTATCGCTTCCCAGTAACAGGCGCTTCGGATCGACCGCCTTTGAATCCACCGCCGCCCGCAAATAGGATGGCTCGAAACAGATCGTGTCATAATAGATCGTGCGCAGATAATCGCCGAGCGGTTGTTTGAGGCGGGATGCTAGGTCCGGATTCGTATCAAGCTCGCGCTGCATCCGGGCCTGCAGTAGAGGCGCGTATCCGCCGAGATGCGTACAGCACAGCTGCAAGGTCGGATAACGGTCGAACAGACCGCCAAATATCATCTGAAAAATATTGATCGTCGTATCGAACAAATAGCCGGCCACGACTGGCAGCTCATATCGGTTCATCCGCTCGCGTGCTGGCGGATTGGAAGGATGCACGAACAGGGGGACATCGAGTTGGGTTGCAGCCTTGAAAACCGGCGAAAATTCATCCGCATCAAGATATCGACCGTTGACGTTCGAAGGCAGATAGCCGCCAACCAAACCAAGCGACTTTACGGCCCGACTGAGCTCACGCGCGGCGGCATCTGGATCGAGCATCGGCAGGTATGCCCACCCTTCGAATCGATCGGGAGCCGCCTTGCATACCGCAGCAATTTCGTCGTTGTAGATTTGCGCGGCCTCAGTGGCGAGACTCGTAGGAAGGTCGAATCTGACGAACGGAGTTGCCACCGACAGGACCGCTCGGTCGACCCTCATCTCGTTCATGCGCTTGATGAGCCGGTCGATCTCAAAGAATGTGCGGTTGAGGCCATAGCTTAATGACCCGATGGTGAGTCGCACATCGTCGCCTCCCCGGCTGTCGAGACTGATCTTATAGGCGGGTTCGTTTGAGACGAAACGGACAAAGCCCGTAGGAACGTGATGCACATGAATATCGATTGATTGAGCGCTCATTTCAAAGCCCCAAATAAGCGGTCTTGAGTTTTGCATTCTGCAGCAATCGAGACCCGATATCTTCGAGCACGATCCGACCGTTTTCCAGTACGTATCCACGGTCGGCGATTGTCAGGACATGCTGCACATTCTGCTCAACGACCAAAATCGTTATGCCGGTCTCGCGTAGCCGCCCCAACAGATCGAACAGCCGCTCTACGTACAGCGGCGCAAGTCCCTCGGTTGGCTCATCGAGCATGAGCAGGCGCGGACAGGTCATCAATGCGCGCCCGATCGCGCACATTTGCTGCTCGCCGCCGCTGAGTGAGCCGGCTAACTGATGGCGGCGTTCGGCTAATACTGGGAGAAGTTCGAAGACCCTTTCAATGGTGTCATCGCGTCGACGACGTGGGCCCGGTAAATAGGCGCCGAGTTCGAGGTTTTCCAGCACGCTCATCAGCGGAAATAAACGCCGGCGTTCGGGGATGAGCACGATTGCGCGCCGTACCCTTTCGAAGGTGGGCAGATGGTCTATTCGCTCGTCGTTGAGCCAGAGTTCGCCTTTAGTCCGAGTTTTAATGCCGATGATGCTAAAAAGAGTACTGCTCTTGCCAGCACCGTTCGCGCCGACAAGTCCAACGATTTCGCCTTGCTCGACCCGAAGGTCGACATCATGGAGGACCTGGGTGCGGTCGTAAAAGGCCCCAAGTTTATGAATGCGCAGCATGGACATAGGTATCGCCAAGGTATGCCGCGATCACGGCTGGGTTAGTCGAGATTTCGGTAGGCGAGCCCTGAGCAATTACGCTGCCCTGTTGCATAACGATCAGGCGTTGCGCCACGTTCATGATCGCCATCATCACATGCTCGACCCAGATCACGGTGATGCCGCGCTCCGGAAGCGATCGGATCGCGTCCATCATTTCCGAGATTTCGCGCGGCGTGAGCCCGGCCATGACCTCGTCTAAAAGAAGCAAGCAAGGCTCGGTGGCGAGAGCCCGCGCCACTTCCAGCTTCTTAAGCTGTCCGACGGTTAGGCTGGCGATCGCGTTGTCCGAAAGATGCGCAATTCCGACGAACTCCATGGCTTGTGACGCAATTGTATCGGCGGCGCGAGGCGAGCGATGGCGCCGCAGTGCACTCAACATGATATTTTCACGGAGATTCAGCTGCCTGAAGGGCTTTGGAATTTGAAATGTTCGCGCAAGGCCGAGGCGCGCCACGTGATAGGGCTTGGCGTTGGTAATACGGTGATCGAGGAATCGAATTTCACCGCAGGATGGGTTGAGCGCTCCTGCGATCAGATTAAACAACGTGCTTTTGCCAGCACCGTTTGGACCGATGATGCCGAGAACCTCGCCTTTGCTGACCGCGAAAGT
Source organism: Xanthobacteraceae bacterium (assembly GCA_049285335.1). Lineage (GTDB taxonomy): Bacteria > Pseudomonadota > Alphaproteobacteria > Rhizobiales > Xanthobacteraceae > BOG-931. Next base: position 4,372 of record JBAPZR010001163.1, read on the forward strand.
CGCGTCGCGCACCGCCCAGAGCGCGCCAAAATGCCTGCCAATACGCTCCACGGTCAACATCAGCTCGGTTTCTTTTCTAATCCAATACTTACTCGCCTACGGCCCAACCACGCGCCGACCGCGCGCGCAATCGCACCAGAGATACCGGTTGGGAAATAAAGGACTACGAGGATGACAACGGCACCATAGACGACGAGATACAGCCCGGCCGCCGATTGCGACAACCAACCGCGCAACAGTTCCGAAGCCGGCAAGATGAGCAGAGCGCCGAATAGGGGACCGCTGGCGGTTCCGAGTCCGCCAACCGCGCATACCAGTGCAAACTCAAACGATATGTCGGGCGAGATGATGTAGGTCGGATCGAGATACAGGAAATATTGCGCGAACAGCGTACCGCCAATCGCGGTGAACGCCGCAGACAAGGCCATCGCGGAGATGCGCATCTTGAGTGGATTTATGCCGATTGCCGATGCGCCTTCCTCGTCGTCGCGCGTCGCAAACAGATAATAGCCATACCGCGACCGCTCGATGCCAACCGACAGCGCGAAGAGAAAAAGCATAAATGCGAGAACGATCAGCAAATTCGGCCATTGGTTCTTGAACACCATTTCGATCGGGCTCGGCACCGGCGAGATTTCCAGTCCTTCGGGACCGCCCGTCAGTGAACGCCAGTTGAGCGCGGTGATGCGCGTTACTTCACCTGCGGCCAGTGTCGAAAGAATGAAAAACGGACCGCGCAGGCGAGCGCAGACGGTCGTCAGCAAGCCTCCGGCACAGGCTGCGAGCGCCGCTCCCGCCAGCATGCCAATCCAGGGCGGAACGCCGTAGCTCAGCAACAGAATCGTGGAGGTATAGGCGCCGATTCCGAAAAAAGCTGCGTGACCGAATGAAATTAGGCCGGCGTAGCCGCCCGCGATGTTCCAAGCCAGGGCAAGACCCGCCCAGAGAAAAGTCCTAATCATGATGTCGGTGACGTAACGGTTGCGTATCGACACAGCCGCGACGATGCACGTCGAAAGAACTGCAAGTTCGATGATTGAGACGGTGCCACGCCGCGGTGCCAGCGAAATCCTCAAGCGCGGTTTCGCCGGATGGCCGGTACCGAATGCACTCATAACTCGTTGATTCCCACCATCGCGGCCCCACGTTGGCCGAGAAGGCCGTTGGGACGGAAGATCATCACCAAAAGAAAGACAATGAAATAGAACATCTGGCCGTAAGCTGGCGCGACATAATATCCACTCAGCGACTGCACGATGCCAATGCAAATGCCGCCGAGAAACGCACCTTCCACGCTCCCCATTCCGCCGAGCACCACAACGACGAACGCGATCAGCACGAAATTGAGGCCGACTGTCGGAAACGTCGAATAGAGCGGGAGCATGATGCATCCTGCGAGCCCAACGAGCGCAGAACCAGCGGCAAAAGTCAGCAGAAACAGCCGGGGAACGTTAATTCCCATCAGCATCGCCGCGTCCCGGTCCTGGACAGTCGCCCTGATCGCCTTGCCGTAGTAAGTCCGCTTGATGAAAATCATCAGAGCCAGCG
>JBAPZR010001164.1:0-11615 GCA_049285335.1 Xanthobacteraceae bacterium
ACGATCCGCGCCTGACCGAGCGCGTGCGCGGCGTCGATCAGACCGGCGGCGAGATTGAAACCGCGGTCACCGTCGAGCGCGCGCTGACGATCTTCCTCAACGCGCAGGAGATTGTGACCGCGATGACAATCAACGATTTTCCCGAATATCTCGCGCTCGGTTACCTCCTCAATCAGAGCATGCTCAAGCCGGACGACACCATCACGGCAGTCGACTACGACGACGAGCTCGCGGTGGTCGTGGTGCGCACCAAGCGCAAGACCAACTACGAGAAGAAGCTGAAGAAAAAGGTGCAAACGTCCGGTTGCGCGCAGGGCACCGTGTTCGGGGACCTCATGGAGGCGCTGGAGAATGTCACGCTGCCGCCGGCCGAACTGCGCACGTCCTGGCTCTATACGCTCACGCACAAGATCAACACCACGCCGTCGCTCTACCTCGAAGCGGGCGCGATTCACGGCTGCGTGCTCGCGGTGAAGGATCGGCCGCTCGTCTATATGGAGGACGTCGGCCGGCATAATGCCGTCGATAAGATCGCCGGCTGGATGTTCAAGCACCGCGTCGGCGCCGCTGACAAGATCTTTTACACCACCGGCCGGCTTACCTCGGAAATGGTGCTCAAGACCGTGCGCATGGGCATTCCGATCTTGATCTCGCGCTCCGGTTTCACCGCCTGGGGCGTGGAGCTTGCTCGCAAGGCGAACTTGACGCTGATCGGCCGCGCCCGCGGCAAAAGATTCATCGCGCTCGCGGGCGAGCAACGCATCGTGTTCGATCAGGACCTCGCTTATGTCGAGGAGGAAAGCACGAAGCATCGGCGCAAAGCGGCCGTGCACGACGATTGAACGACGTGGGCGCAGCTGTTCCTCCGACTCTCGGTCTCGTTCTCGCCGGCGGCTTGGCGCGCCGCATGGGCGGCGGCGACAAAGCGCGCATCACGATCGGCGGCAGCACCATTCTGCAACGCGTGCTCGACCGTCTGACACCGCAATGCGCCAGCATCATCATCAATGCCAATGGCGATCCGACGCGGTTTGCCGATACGCGCCTGCCGGTGGTCGCCGACAGCGTTCCGGATTTCGCGGGGCCGCTCGCCGGCATTCTCGCCGGTCTCGATTGGGCGGCGGCGAACGCTCCGCAATGCGATTGGCTTGCCAGCGTGCCGGGCGATTGCCCGTTCCTGCCCGTCGATCTCGTGACGCGGCTGCATAAGGCGCGCATGGCCGCCGGAAGGCCGCTTGCTTGCGCGCGGTCCGGCGAACAGCGGCATCCGGTCGTCGCATTATGGCTGGTCTCGCTCCGCGAGGATTTGCGGCACGCGCTTGTCAGCGAGGGCCTGCGCAAGATCGAAATCTGGACGGCGCGCCACGGAGTCACCGTCGCCGATTGGCCGGTCAAACCGGTCGATCCGTTCTTCAACATCAACACGCCGGAGGACGCGGCGCGGGCGGAGGCGATCACTGCCGAATTCGGCGGGGTTTGATCTCAACCCAACAGCGCCGCGTAGGATAGAAAACCGACCATCGTACCGGGTTCGACTTTAGTCATGTCCTCTCCAAGCTCGGCGAGACCGTCGGTTTCGGTGAGCGAGGTTAGAACGCCGGCGCCGTCCTGCGCGAATTTTACCGCTTCGATCGTGCCGTCGGCCGCGGCGCGCAGCGCCACGCGGACATATTCGCGCCGGCCCTTGCGTTTGCGATAGGAAAATGTCGCGCGCGCGGGCATTGCGACGAGCGGCTCGGGCAAGGCACCCGACAATCGCAGCAAGAGCGGGCGCACGACGCGCACGAAAGTGACAAACACCGCCACCGGATTTCCCGGCAGACCGACGAAAGCGGCGGCCTCGTTCGTCTGCGCGCAGGGAATGACGCCCATCGCCACCGGCCGGCCGGGCTTGATCGCGATCCGCCAGAACACAATGCGGCCGATGCTCTCGACCGCGAGCCGCACATAATCGGCCTCACCGGTGGAGACGCCGCCCGACGTCAGCACCAGATCGTGATCCGCGGCCGCGGCGGCTAGCGAGCGCGCCAAGCGTTGCGGCTCGTCGGAGAGAATGCCGAGGTCGGTGACTTCGGCGCCAAAGCGCGCCAACAGGCCGGACAGCAAATAGCGATTGGAGTCGTAGAGTGCGGCGCCGCGCAGTTGCGCTCCCGGTTCGACGATTTCATCGCCGGTCGAGAACAGCGCAACTCGCACGCGCCGATACACGTCGAGCTTGGTCAGGCCCAGCGCGGCGGCGAGTGCGATGTCCTGCACCGTGAGCCGCCGCCCTGCCCGCAGCGCCACCGCGCCGACGCGAATGTCCTCGCCGGCAAGCCGGCGATTGGCGCCGCGCTGCAAGCCCGGCGGCACGAGGACGCGGTCGTTCTCGATCCGGCAATCCTCCTGCATGAAGACGGTGTCGGCGCCTTCGGGCATCGGCGCACCGGTGAAAATGCGGATCGCTTCGCCGGTATTCACCGCGCGGCGCGCCGCGTGACCGGCAGCGACGCGATCGACGATGGCAAGCGCCTTCTCGCGCTCGGCGTCCAGGTCTTCGCCGCGCACCGCGTAGCCGTCGACCGCCGAATTGTCGAAAGGCGGTACGTTGACCGGTGCGACAATCTCCTGTGCAAGCACGCGGCCAAGGGCATCGCGGAGCGCCGGCGTTTCGCGGCCGGCCACGGGCTTGACGCGTTCGGCGATCAGCCGCTCGGCTTCAGCAACCGGAAGGAGCGGACCGTTGAAGGCGAAGCAATCGTCGCTGAGCTGCGCCATCACGCCTGGCTCCGCGACGCCTCGCCGGCGCGTTTGCCGATCTGCTCGCGCGGCAGCGCTTCCGCCTGCAGCACATTGGCGATCGTTTCGATGTCGTCGAGCATCACGACCGGCACTTGCGCCTGCGGCAGGGCTTTATCGGTGGCGACCGCGACAATGCAATCGTCGTCGGGATGCAGCAGCGGCTTGCCGACCTCGGCGCGATAGACTTCGAGTTTCGGGTGCGGATGGCGCTTGAAGCCTTCGACAATCACCAGATCGAGCGGACTGAGCTTGGCCAACACTTCCATGAGCTCCGGCTCGGCTTCCTGCCTCAATTCGTGGATGATGGCCCAGCGCCGGTCCGACACGATGGCGACTTCGCTGGCGCCGGCGCGCCGGTGCAGCCAGGAATCCTTGCCCGGCTGGTCGGTATCGAAGTCATGGTGGGCATGCTTGACGGTCGCAACGCGAAGGCCGCGTTCAACAAGAACGGGGATCACTTTTGTGACCACGGTCGTCTTGCCGGATCCGCTCCAGCCCGCAAGGCCGATGACGCGCATGATCTATTATATGGAGAATAGCTAGCCGGGTTCCATGCCGAGGGCGCGGATGCGAGCGCGGGTCCGCTCATCGCGCAGCACTTCGAGAAACCGCCGCACCGCCGGCCGGTCGCGGCGCGCCTCAACCAGCAGGAAATCGTATTGCTCGGGTGCGACCGGCAAGAAGGCGAGACCGTAGAGCCGAGCGACCGGCTCGATCGCAACGCCCCAATCGGCGCGACCCTGTGCGATCGCCGCCGCGACCGCATTATGCGAGCGCGGCTGGTTGGCATAGCCGGCGGGCTTGGCGCCGTGCAGCAGGCCGTCGACGAGGACGCGCGTGCCGGAACCGGCATTGCGGTTGACCATCAGAACGGCGGGATCGGCCAGCGCCGCTTCGAGCGCCGCGTCGGCGCGGCGGCCTTCGAAGCGCGGATCGCCCGAACGAAAGACAAAACCTTGCATGCGGCCCCAGCCGGGAACGAGCGCCAAGCCTGGAGCCAGCAAATGTTTGTTGTAAATGCCGGTCGCCGGATCGACGAGATGCACCGGCGCGAGATCGCATTCACCGCGGCTCGCCGCGTGCACGCCGCCGAGGCTGCCGACGGCGATGGTGCGGGTGTGAAAGCCGCGCTCAGCCAGCGCGCCGACCACGACGTCAAGCGCAATATCGTGGCTGCCCATGATGACCAAGTCGGGAGCGCGCTCGGTTTCGCCAATCAGCGTTACTTCGGCCTCGCTATCGGCGTCGAGCGCCGACGCAAGCGCGTCGATCGCCAAAAAACCGTCAGCTTGGGAAAATGCCGTCACCGCGCCGGAGCCCTTTCCGGTTGGAAACGCGATCAGGCCATTGTCGGCCGCGATGAGCGACACCAACACGAATTCCTCGCGGCCGAGCTCGGAGGCGATTCGCACCGGCACGCGCGCTTGCGCCGTGCGTGCCGCTTCGGGCGGCAAACCGGCGCGCGCGTGGATGATCGGGGCCACGAAGGCGTGAAAGGTGAAGATGGCCGAGGTCGGAAATCCAGGCAGCACGACGAGCGGCTTGTCGCCGATGACGGCAAGGCAGAGCGGCTTGCCGGGCTTGAGCGCCACTCCATGGACGAGGATTCCGGGGCTGCCGAGCCGCGACACGACACGATGCGACAGGTCGCCCGCGCCTTTCGACGTGCCGCCGCTCAGCACCACCATGTCGCATGAATCGAGCGCGCGGCGCATGGCGTCTTCAAGCTGCGCTTCATCATCCGGATAAGCGCCGAACGGCACCGCTTCGCCGCCGGCTTCCGCGACCGCGGCCGCAATGATCGCGCCGTTGCTGTCGTAGACGCCGCCGGGACGAAGCGGCCGGCCCGGCTCGACGAGTTCGTCGCCGGTCGACAATACGGCGACGCGCTGGCGGCGCACCACCTCGACCGTCGAAAGGCCGCATGCCGCAAGCATGCCGACCTCGCGCGAGCCGATCCGCGTGCCCCGTCGCAGCAAGGTCTCGCCGCGCGCGATATCCGAGCCGGCATAGGAGATGTACTGGCCGCTTGCTGCGGCACGCCGCAACGCGATCGCCGGTGCGGCATCATTTTCAAGAAGTTCGGTTTGTTCGATCATCACCACGGCGTCGGCGCCGCGTGGGATGACGCCGCCGGTCGCGATCGCCGTAGCACTGCCCGCCATAACTTCGATGGCGGGATCGACGCCGGAGGCGATGACCTCGGCGTTGAGCACGAACCGCTTCGGCGTGCCGGGACTTGCGCCAATTGTGTCCGCCGCGCGCACGGCGAAGCCGTCTACATTGGCGCGATCGAATGGCGGCGCGTCGACCGGCGCCACGACATCGGCGGCCAGCACGCGCGATAGCGCGCCAACAGGCGGCAATGGTTCGGCGCCAAGCGGCGAGCGATCGATGCGCTCCTCGAAGCGTCGACGCGCTTCAGCCGCAGAAACTACTTCGAGGAATTGCTCCTGCCGCGCCGCACGGCGCACCGCATCAAGTATCGCAGGCGTACGTCTAGTCGGTTTCGGATCGGGAGGCATTGGTGTGAGGGCACATAGTCACGGCCAAAGATCGAAGCAAGGATTTTGAGGTCAGTGAGTTAAGTCCAAAGATAGGGCCAAAACTTTAGGGCCAAGGATTTACCGCAACTTCGGCGCCGGCTGCAAAACCTTCGCTATCGGCGGGAACGGCGATCCAGCCGCCGCTATGCGCCAACGCGGTCAAAGTGAGGTAACCGGCGCCAAGCGGCTCCGCCATGCCTTCGCGGACGTCGACGGGAACCAATTCTGTAACGCCGATTGTCGAGGTGACCTTATGCCTGAGCGGCACGATCGCAGGCCTGTCGTCCACATCGCCGCCGGCGAGCTTGGCCGCCAAGGGCCGCCCGATGAATAGCCAGACCGCGAGCGCGGCATCGAGACGGCCCGGAGCCAAGAGCACCGGCCGCTCGTCGACAAAGCCGAAGGCCGCCGTGTCGCCCGGGCCGATCGCAATGCCGTGGGCCTCGAGCCGGCCGGACCGCACCACCTCTTGCACGGCGCCGTCACGGCGACCGCTGCCGGTACCGCCGACGACAACCACCGCATCGGATTGGCGATCCTTGAGCGCCCGCTCGAGCGTATCCTGATCGCTCAAGCGAGCACCAGCGCCCGTGACGGCTCGAATGAGCAGTCCGTGCGCGGCATCGAGAATGGGCGTGCGCGCGGCGCTGCCATGAACCACGGCGATGCGCGGCGAGCGGATGGAAACCTCGGCAATGCCAGCCGCGGCCATCGCCGCGACATCAATCGCGCGCAAGCGCGCACCGCCGCGTCGCAAAACGGTCGCTGGCGCGGCATCGCCGCCAGCCTGAAGAACGCCCTCACCGGGAACGATGGCGGCAATCGCTTCGGCACGGTCCCCGCGCAGTGCGATCGCGTCGAGCGGCGCCACGGCATCGGTGCCGCTCGGCAAGGCATCGCCCGCATCGATACGCCGGGCGACGAGCGTCAGCGGCACGGGCGTATAGGGCCCGGCATCGGCGATCGCCGCCGCGTTGACGGCAAACCCGTCGCGCAATGCGATCGCGCGTTGGGGTCGCTCGGCCGAAACCACATCTTCGGCGAGCGTCGCGCCGTGTGCAGAATCGAGCGCGCTCCGGTGCGGCGCTACGGGCGCCACCCGCGATTGGATGCATGCGAGAATCGCATGAAGCGGCGTGAGCCGAACGATACGTTGGATGCTGGAATCGGCGCCCATCGCGCCTATGATAAAGACCCTTCATTCGTTCTACGACTCGCATGCAATGACCGAAAAGACGCTCAATCTGCGGGGCCTCAAATGCCCGCTTCCGGCCCTGCGGACCCGCAAGGCGCTCAGCCAGTCGCAGCCCGGCGATATTCTGATTGTGGAATGCACCGATCCGCTCGCCGGAATCGACATTCCGAATCTTTTGAATCAAACCGGCGACACGCTTGAAGCGATGCGCAAGGACAAAAAGCTACTGACGTTCCGAATCCGGAAAGCCTAGCTGCGCGCGGGCATCGCGGACGATGTCACTCCGCGGCGACGCGGTGCGCGGCGACCCCCTTCGCCTTCACCACGACCTTGATCGCATCGTCGACGCGATCCTTGGCGTAACGTATCGCCGTCGGCAGATCGTCGAGCGCAAAAGTATGCGTGTGGATTTTGGTCGCGTCGAAGCGCTTCTGCGACATGAAGGCTTCCGCGCGGTGGGTCGCGCTCTTGCCCTCGCCGCGGATGCCGAAGAGATAAATGTTGTTGCGCACGATGTGAGCAACATCGACCGGCGTTTCCGCGTGGGGAAACGCCGCCAGACAGACTTTGCCGCCGCGGTTGACCATGCGGATCGCCTCGTTGACGGCATTCGGCGCGCCGGAGCATTCGACGACGTAATCGACGCCCTTGCCGCCGTTGAGCCGCTTGACCGCCTCGACGACATCCTCATTACGCACGTTGATGACATGATCGGCGCCGAGCTCGCGGCCGATTTTGAGCCGGTTGTCGCGGGTGCCTGTGAGGATGACGGGCTGAGCGCCTAGCGCCTTGGCAACCGCCACGCCGAGAAGTCCGATCGGGCCGGGGCCGGTTACGACCACGCTCTCGCCCGCGACAAGGCCGCCGAGCTCGGTGAGGCCGTACATTGCCGTACCAGCGGTGACCACGAGGGTTGCTTCCTCATCCGACATCGCGTCGGGGATCGCGACCAGCGTGTTGATATTGTTGACCTGATATTCGCAGAAGCCGCCGTCGGTGGTGAAGCCGTTGGCGCGGTGGCCCTTGTCGACGTCGCCATAGTTGAGGCCGTAGTTGTGGCAAGACGTGTACATGCCCTCGCGACAGCGCTTACACTGGCCGCAGCCAGCATGGATTTCGACCGTCACGCGCTGGCCGATACGGTATTCATCGACGCCGGGACCGAGTGCCACGACCGCGCCCATATATTCGTGGCCCGGCGTGAAATTCTTGTTGAACGGCTTGCCGCCTTGAATCAAGGCCGGCGAGCCATGATCGATGATCTCAAGATCAGTGGCGCAAATCGCCACCGCGTCGATGCGCACCAGCACTTCGGCGCGCTTGGGCGCCGGGACGGGCTTTTGGATGAGCTTAAGTTCTCCAGGATTGCCGAGAACCCAGGCTTTCATGGTTTCGGGAATTGGAAAATCCGCGCTCGTCTTTACGCCCGGTCCTGCAACCATCGTCTGTCTTCCCTTTGTGCCTCGGTTCCGGCTCTCGCTCAGCCCAGATTCCAATCAGGCACTAATGTGTCTTTATAATGTGGCCGGGCGCTTTTCACGCCAATTCCCCGGCCGCGTCGCGGTCGAGATCGACGAAAACCTCGCCGCCCTGGATGAGCACCTTATAGGTGCGCAGCGCCACCGCGCAGGGCGGTGCTTTTACCGCACCGGTCGGCACGTGAAAAGCGCCGAGATGCATACAGCATTCGATCACCTCGCCGTCCAGCATGCCGTCGGCGAGACTCGCGGAAGCATGGGTGCATTCGTCGTCGGTGACATAAAACTTGCCGGCGATATTGAAGACAGCCAGGCGCTTATCGCCGACGTCGAATGCCTTGACACTATCCGGCGCGATCTCGAATTGCGCGCATATGCGCGTTATGTTGTCCGCCATGGCTCTCACCTTTATGCGCCTGTTATATAGTCATTTCGACGACGAGCGAAGCACGCAGCCGCGGGGCCGCGGCCGGGCGAGACGAGGTTGAAACGACAATGCAGGTTCTGGTCATCGGCGCGGGCGTAGTCGGACTTGCAGTCGCGCGCACGACCGCGCGAGCCGGACACGACGTGACGGTCGCCGAAATGACCGGCGGGATCGCTAATGGCGTCTCCTCGCGCAACAGCGAGGTCATCCATGCCGGTCTTTATTATCCGACCGACACGCTGCGCGCCCGGCACTGCGTACGCGGACGGCGCATGCTCTACGACTTTTGCCTTTCTCACGGCGTGCCCCACCGCAAATGCGGCAAGCTTGTCGTCGCCACCAGTTCCGCCGAGCTGGCGAAAGTAGAGACCATCTTCGCCCAGGCGCAAGTCAATGGCGTCGAAGGGATGGAAATGATCGGCGGCAATGCGGCGCGCGCCATGGAGGGCGAACTCTCCTGCATCGGCGCGCTGTGGTCGCCGGAAACAGGGATCATCGACAGCCATGGCTATATGCGTGCGCTCTGGGGCGAACTCGAAGATCACGGCGGCATGATTGCCTTCCAAACGCCGGTTGAGCGCATGAGCTATCGGGCGCCGCACTGGCACGTGCAATTCGGCGGGCGCGATCCCGGCGCGATCGATTTCGACGCGGTGGTCAATTCGGCGGGGCTCGGTGCGCAAGCGCTGGCGCGCCGCATCGAGGGTTATCCCGCCGAACAGGTGCCGCGCCTCGTTCTCGGCAAGGGCAATTATTTCGGCTATGCCGGACGGCCGGTTTTTTCGCGGCTCATCTACCCGACCCCGATCGACGGCGGACTTGGCGTTCACGTCACGCTCGATATGGCGGGCCGGATGCGCTTCGGCCCGGACGTCGAATGGGTCAGCGAAGAAAACTACGCCGTCGACCCGCGCCGCGCCGATAGTTTTTACGCGCGCATCCGCACCTATTGGCCCGGCCTGCCGGATGGGACGCTGGTGCCGGACTATTCTGGCATTCGTCCCAAATTGCGCGGACCGGGCGAGGGCCAAGCCGATTTCATGATTGCGGGGCCGGCCGATCACAAAATGCCGCGGCTCGTGAATCTCTTCGGCATCGAATCGCCGGGACTGACTTCGTCGCTGTCGCTCGCCGAGGAGGTTATCGCAAAGCTTCTTTGAATTTTTGAATTTTCAAAAATAGCGCAGCCAAACATAGACGTGGCAGATCAGAATTGCGACGATCGTCATCGGCAGGGCATAGAAAGTATATCTGACAAATCCGAAGGCGACGCCGTTGCGCTCAGCAATGCTGGCTACGGTGAGGTTCGCCGACGCCCCGACCAGCGTGCCGTTGCCGCCGAGACAGGCGCCGAGTGACAAGCACCACCACAGCGGCTCGATATGTTCCGGCTCGCCATAGGCCGCGCCGGCGGCCTTGATCACCGGAATGAGCGTCGCGACCAAAGGAACATTGTCGATGATCGCGGAGATCACAGCCGCGCCCCACAGAATGACGTAGCCGGTGCGCGCGAGGTTGTCGCCGGTCGCAGCGACGAGCTTGTCGGCGAGAATCTGCATCACGCCGCTCACCGCGACCGCGTGCACCACGATAAAAAGGCCGAGGAAAAAGAAAATCGTGATCCATTCGATCTCGGTGAATGTCCTGGTCACCTTGTCGATCTGCTCGTGGCGGTGATGCCGCCAATTGTCGAGCAACATCAGCACGGCCGCGCCGCCCATCGCGATGGTCGCGGGCTCAAGGCCGAGTTTGGCCGCAAAAATCAATGCCCCGACGACCACCGCCAAGACCGCGACCGATTGAATAAGCAAAGGCTCATCGACGATCGCGGCTCCGGCATCCATCGTCATCACGCGCAAACGGTTCTCCGCCGAGGCCTGCGTCTTTCGCCCCCAAACGAGGTGCGTCATCAGCACTTGCGCCGCAAACACGGCGGCCGACGCCGGCGCGACGTTGAGGAGGAAATCGTTGAAATGCAGTCCTGCTTGCGAGCCGATCATGATATTTGGCGGATCGCCGATCAGTGTCGCGCTGCCGCCGATATTGGATGCGAGGACTTCGGCGAAGAGAAAGGGATAGGGCGGGATTTTCAGCTCTCGCGCGATCGCAAGCGTGACCGGGGCCATCAAAAGCACTGTGGCGACGTTGTTGAGAAGCGCCGAGACCAGGCAGGTCACGAGCTGCAGCAAGAGGAGCAGCATCGCAGGATGCGCCCGCGCGATCTGCGCGCAGCGGATCGCGCCATATTGGAACACCCCCGACCGCTGAGCGATCGAGGTCATGATCATCAGCCCGGCAAGCGTGCCGATGGTATTCCAATCGATCCCGTTGAGCGCTTCGGCCTGGTCCAAGGCGCCGAACAGAACGAGCAAGCCAGCGGCGATCAGCGCGATGATGGCGCGGTTGAGTTGGTCCCAGACAATCGCCGCATAAGTGACGGCGAGCATCGCGGTGGATGCCCAAATCGGATCGAGACCGAAAAGAATATGCGGTGTGAAATGCTCGCTCACGGTAGCGCCGACCCATTCGCGTCAAATTCATTCGCGTAGCGAGCCAAAATCCGCAAAGCAACTAAAAACAGCTGGATGCCCGCCTTCGCGGGCATGAGCGGCCGAGCGCCACGGGCCATATTTCATCTAATGCGCGTCGTCCCAATTGGAAGCCACGTACCAACGATGATGAGACAAACTACAGATATTGCAATACATTAAAAATGTGGGTTTCCGTTTGTGTTATAGGTATGTTATACGATACTAGCCGCTCTATAGGGTAAGACGATCCCACAAGTTGCGAGCGTTTCAGGTCATCGCACTTGGCAGAATCTGCGGCAGACTGGTGACAAGTATGCCGAATGGAAACGGTGCAAACTGCGGGATTAGAAATCAAAAAGCGTTTTTTTGTAACCGTCCAGAGTTACACGGCCAAAATCATCGATCGATGAATGCCTGTCGTGGTGCGCCTAAATTTTGCAGGGCGCGATAATGTTCGATTTCGGTCTGCTCGATTGAAACGTGGTGCTGCACGCCGACAGATAATTTGGCTTCCGCCGGTCTGGTCCGATCCGAGACCATTCGGATCGCCATCAACCGATCGCGATTGTCCGCGGCAACATCCCTAATGATGTCGTGAACGACACCTAGTAATTCCGGCTCTTCGATCTGCAGATTGCTAAGTGCGACTTTACGGAT
>JBAPZR010001165.1:0-1714 GCA_049285335.1 Xanthobacteraceae bacterium
AACGACGAGAGCATGAGGTACCGGCACGAGCGCAGACTCTCCGCCAAGCCACAACGCTTGGCGCGCTGACGAGATAGTTCGTTCTGGGTTCTCCAAGGTGCTTGGACTCAACCGTGAAAGCGCCTAATCAAGTTCAACGAAGCCTCAGCGGTGCGGGTTCCGTACATATTGAGATTGTTTTTGGTTCCACCCCATTTCGTCAGCCATACGTCGCCTGGAATCCTGGATGGCTGAAGGCCTTCACCGGGGCGAAGAAACGCCGGCACAAATCCTTCGCCGCCTCCCCGTAAAAAAGAGGCCCGTTCTAATCGCAAAAATCGCTTCGCCGTCGATCAGCATGAGCGAACGAGAAGCCTGCCCACCGCCATTGCGATAAAAGGAAACCGAGACGAGAAATCGTTTCCGGCGCGGGTGATCAACTGCACGCCGGCACCATTCCGGCGCGCCAGGATGAGGAAGCCGTTATGCTTGATTTCGTGCAACCATCCTGGTCGCGGTACAGTTGGGCCAGGATCAAATTCTTCCGAAAGCGTCATTCTGCAACCAAAGCGATCGGAACGTGTTGACAAACCCATGAATTCGCATTCACCCCGCAATCGGCTTTTACTCGCCTTGTCGTCGCGCAATCTCAAGCATCTCGCGTGAGCACCTTCATGAGCAAGTTCCGCAAGCTCGGGTTCATCGAGTACAACGGCAACCTCGAAGTCCACAATTCCCTGCTCAATGTGGTCCTGCACGACAATCCCCACCTCAGGGGGGAGGAAGGTTAGATCCTGCGACATGTTCCGTTTTGAACAGCCCGGTGCTCCCGCATGGCCTAGCCTTGATACGGGGCTGCTTGTGACGCGGGTAGCACAGTGAGCAATGTACCTTTCGACACGCTAGGTCCCTTCCGGCGCAAACCCGTAAGAACCTCCGCTGAGGTGGGTGTGGTAAAAAATGGCGTTCGGGTCGACCTTGGTTTGCGTGACAAAGGAACAGGGCTTCGAATTGCCTGCGCGGCTTTTCGAACAACTGCCGTTTGCCGTTTATATTTGTGACCGGGACGGTCTCGTTCTTCGATACAACGGCCGCGCTGCTGAACTATGGGGCCGGTCGCCTGTACTCGGCGATTCCGATGAGCGGTTCTGCGGATCGTATCGAATGTTCCGCCCCGACGGCAGCCCGCTCGCACATTATCAATGCCCCATGGCCGTTGTGCTGCGCACCGGCGTTTCCGTGCGCCAACAGGAAGTCCACATTGAGCGACCGGACGGCTCGCGTGGCGTCGCGCTCGTTGACATCGAGCCGGTCAGGGATAGTGATGGAAACCTTGTGGGTGCCGTCAACTGCTTTCAGGATGTAACGGAGCGCAAACGCACTGAGGAGGCCGCGCTTCGGCTCGCCGCTATCGTCGAATCAAGCGACGACGCAATCGTGGGCAAGAACCTCGATGGCATCATCACGAGTTGGAATGCCGGGGCGGAGCGTATTTTTGGTTACGTGGCCGAGGAAATCATTGGCAAGCCGATTACGATTTTGATTCCATCCGATTACCAAAAAGAGGAAGAAGCGATCATTGAGCGAATCCGACGCGGCCAACGCGTTGAACACTATGAAACCGTTCGGCAGCGAAAGCATGGGAGTTTGATTGACGTTTCGCTGAGCATTTCACCGGTGAAAAACGCCCAAGGCAAAATCATCGGCGCATCGAAGGTCGCTCGCGACATAACTG
>JBAPZR010001166.1:0-20554 GCA_049285335.1 Xanthobacteraceae bacterium
GACACCAGGATGCTGGAGCCTTTGTAATAGCCTTTGCCCTCCAACATCTGATCCAGATCGGGGACGCCTGACGAAACGCGTTCGGTTGCGGCCTCGTGCGCCAGCCCGCTCGACGTGATCGGCATCACGGTGACGCCTTGCTCGTCGATGATGAATGGGTATTCGTTGGTGCCGTGCGCTGAGCCACGATATTTGACGATGCGCAGACGGCGGGTCGTCAGTTGATCGTGAACGCGGTTGTCGAGCAGAATGACGCAGTCGGCCACGTATTCTTCCAATCCGTAGCGCGTCAATGTGCCTTCGCCGCGCTCGCCGGTGATGATGGCGGTGACGCCTTTCTCCTTGAGCCATTCAAACAATCGGCGCAATTCGGAACGCAGCAGCTGCTCGTTTTCCAACCCGCTGAACAGGGTCTCGATGGTGTCGACGACAACGCGCTTCGCGCCGATCGAATCGATGGCGTAGCCGAGCCGAATGAAAAGGCCTTCAAGATCGTACTCGCCGGACTCGGCGATCTTGGTGCGTTCGATCTGGACATGATCGATTGCAAGCTTCTTTTCGGAAATCAGCTTTTCGACGTCGTAGTTCAGTGAGCCGACATTCTTGATCAGGTCTTCCGGCCGCTCTTCGAACGCGAGGAAGACGCCGGGTTCGTTGTATTCGACCGCGCCGTTATAGAGGAAGGTCATTCCGAACAGGGTCTTGCCGCACCCCGCCGAGCCGCACAGCAGGGTCGGCCGGCCCTTCGGCAACCCGCCATAGGTCACTTCATCAAGGCCGTCGATCCCGGTTCGCGATTTACCTATGACCGGCAACTCGCGGAACGCCGCGCGCGTCTTGCTGTCTGCTTTCATAACCCTCCAGCCCGTTTTGCCAATCGCTGAACCTTCCGGTCGAACGGCCGGACCCCCACTAAGGGGTTGCAATCATCCAAACGGGGGAAAGTTCCATGGTGCCGGATTTTTTCTTCGAAGCAATTCGCCGAGCGACGGTTCCGCAGTGCAGGAGCAAATTCACGATGCTTGCGAATGCAACCGGCCGTCGATGTCTTCGCGTACGCACCTACTTCGATCAGCTCAATTCATAAACACCGAATTTTTGCCGACGAAACAAACAAACTTTACGATCTGATCGGAACGCGAATGTTCCAGCGGCGTTGGCGCAGCAGCACTTGGTCGAGCAGAGCAAAACTTCGCCGAGCAAAACTTGGTCGAGCAAAACGTGGCCGAGGCAAACTTGGCCGAGCTAAAGAGACGATGCTTTTGGATAAGCAAAAGCCCGTAGCTCGCTAAGAGGGAGGACACAGAGGAGAATGCAATGAAGAAGACATTGTTAGCTACGGCCGCGATGGCGGCGGTCTCGTTGGCCGTCGGTCTTGGCGGCATCGCCGCGGCGCAGTCGCAGATGGGAAACGAATCGGGCAAGGGCATGTCCGGTACGGCTCCCGGAGCGATGCAAAAGGGCGCGAGCCCGGGCGGCACCTCACAGGGCGGTAAGACGATGACCCCGTCCGGAGGTCAGCCGGCGCAAAGCACGGAAAGAAACGGCAAGCAGAACGAGCGACTCGGCCAAAGTCCCAGTGACCAGCAGAAGGGGATGACGCGCGGCGCGCAAGAAGAAAAACCTGGTGCCGGGCCGAAGGGCACACAGGAGAAGGGCGCCCAGGAAGAGCGCGGCATGAAAGAACGCGGCGCGCAAGAGGAGCGAGGCAAAGCTGGAGTGAACGGCAACGAGCGCCTTGGCCAGAGCCACGGCTCAGGCAAAACTTCGGTGCAGTTGTCGCAAGACCAGCGCACGCGAATTCAGGCGGTCATTGGTAAGGAACACGCGCCGCACTTCAGCGGAGGCGAACATTTCGACATCACCGTCGGCGCGAGAGTTCCGCGGGATGTTCACGTTGCGGCGCTCCCCGAGGACATCGTGACCATCGTACCGGAATACCGCGGGTTCGATTACATCTTGGTCGGCGACAACATTCTGATCGTCGATCCGGTGACCCTGGAAATCGTCGCGGTCATTCCGGCATAGTGACTGATTGAACAGGTACAGCACGGCCTGCGCCGGGCACTCCGGCGCGGGCCGTGTCGATTTTTCATTGAAAGCCTTGGAGGAAAAGTTCCTTAAGGAACTGTTGCACGCATCTGGAACTTGCCAATCAGCGCGCACGATAACGCAACGCAACACGAATATCGCAGCCGCGCGGAGGAACTTCGAAATGTGAGAGCTGTTAGCCGAGTGATTTACTGACACTCGTCAGTTTGTGCGGAGGTTATCTGGAGGCTGTCATGGACGGAATAATTTACCTCGTCGGTCTGATCGTCATCATCATGTTTATCCTGTCCTTCCTCGGCTTACATTAGTGGGACCAATCGTCGTGATCGAAACAAGAGATATTCACACCGCCCCGTCGACTTCGCCCGCCGCGCCTTTGGATCGGCCGACAAGCCCATATATTCGCTGGAGTGCCTCACTTGGAGGCGGAGTCATCGCCGCCGCAGTTTTTTTCGTTCTTATTACTTTCGCCACGGCGGTTGGACTTGCCGTGTCTTCGGCGTCTCCAACGTGGAGAGACACTTCGGTAGGACTTGTGGTGCTATCCGGCGCATGGGTAGTTCTGACGGCGATCGGCAGCTTTGCCCTGGGCGGCTATGTTGCCGGGCGAGCCCGTTCCACATGGCCGGCAAGCCCAGACGAAGTCCATTTTCGCGATGGTCTCCACGGCTTGCTGGTGTGGGGCATCGCCGTAATTCTTGGCGCAGGCCTTGCTTGGGGAAGTGCCGCCACGATCAATCAATCAATATCTAAAGGTAATGTTGCGACTCCAAACGCGACCGCCGGCACCAGCGCGACAGAGCCGGGCTTTCTCACTTTCGAATTGGATCGCCTGTTCTGGTCTGACAATCGGCAGCAAACGAACAACCCCGAGGTCAGGGCGGAAGCCGGTCGGATTTTAGAAACGGGCTTGGGCAGAAATGATATGGCCAAGGATGATCATGATCATCTCGTCCAGCTCGTGTCGGCACAAACCGGTCTCTCGGCCGCCGACGCGGACCATCGCGTGGCGCAGACCATTGCCGAGGCGCGGAGCGCCGCGAGAAAAGCGCGGCAGAGCGCCGTCATCATAGCTTTTACTGTGGCAGCGGCGCTGGCAGCAGGCGCAGCCGCCGCGTGGGGCGCTGCCGTGTTTGGCGGCCGGCACCGCGACGAGAACGTTGCTCCGTCGATGCGCTTTTCTTGGGGAAATTGGAGCCAGCGCACGGCAGCGTGAAATTACAGCGTTAAATTGGACGCAGATCGCCCTTTTTTCACGGCCCATTGGCGAGTCATCCGCCGGTGATGCGGTCGCTAGCGCCGCACCCCAATGCCCGATGCGAGGCTATCGGCGATCCGCCGCGCCCGTTCGATGAAATGGCCAGCCGCCGCCGGAGGGCAAACCTCGCGCGCCGCCTCGCCAAACAGTTCCAGCCAGCGCTCGAAATGCCGCGTGGCGATCGGCAAAGTCTGATGCGCCACCATCGGCTGGCCGTGGTAGCGGCCGCTCATCAATGTCACCGATGACCAGAAATCCCGCATCCGCGTGAAATGCGCTTCCCAGTCGCGAACCTCGCGTTCAAATATCGGGCCGATCAGTGGGTCGCGGCGCGCGCGGCTGTAAAACTCCCGCACCAGACGGTCAATCATCGTCTCGTCGATACCGGTGCGGGCAACGATATCGGCAACGATCAAATTGCGGCGAGCCGCGACATCTTGGGTATCCACATTCATCCAAGGTCCTCTTTGCAACGCTGACCGCACGAAAGGCGCCGATCCAAGAGGGGCGACGACGGGCGCCTTATGCGGTTTGATCAAATCCGCGCGGGTCGGCCAGGGTGTTCCGGGTATCGATCGGTCGTGACATGATCATATAAACATGACTATATTATATATCTTTAGAGTTTTCAATGGGCAGGGCCGAAAATTGGGATCAGTCATCCCTCTTTGATCAACACGCACCCGACGGCAAACAACCGGCAAGTCGCAAGACGGCCGATCAGCGCGTCTTTCACGCCGTCATTTTCCAACTGTGCCGCTCCGCCTAGGCGCGCAAATCCTTTCTCGCGCCACGCACCGATTTGCGCAACAGCGCGTACAGGCTGCCGCCCGTCACCGCACCGAGCACGTAGACGACGACCGCCAGGATCGCCAACGGCGCACGAATGCTGAACTGAAGGAAGGACATGGTGACGAAGTCACGGTTCTGCACGCAGAACACCAATGTGGCGGCGGCGATCAGGACGATCACGACGATATAAAACCAGCGCATGTCTGCCTCCTTTGAGGGGACGAACCGCGGCCTCGGCTCGGGCATCGTTCTTCGCCGATTGCGCGCGTAGGCGGAATGCCCAAACGATAAGCGGCCACGCATTATAGGTTCTTGAGGCCGCGTCCGACAGGCGTCGCCTTGACAGCACGCAACCGGCATCTCTCAATGCCGCCGCCCGAACAGGAAACGAAAAGCATGAACATCAGACCGCCGCGCATCGGCCCACAGCCGTGGGAGATCGTGCGAAGCAAACTCGACCAGTCGCTGCCGTTCGCCAATATGCGCGACACGCCCTACTACCGCGACGCGGTATGGGAGCAGTTCTCGAAAGAGGAATATGAGCGCCGCTATCGCGCGCTCCGGGCGAAAATGCGCGAACACGAGCTCGACGCGCTCATCGTTCCGGGCGGCCCGAGCCACTGGAGTTTCGGCGGCGGCATGTTGTGGCTGACCGGCCATTGGGAATGGCACGCGCTTGCAAGCTACGTTCTGGTCCCGCTCGATGGCGAGCCGACATTGATTTACTCGATGGGCGGCACACATGCCGAAGCGGTGCGGCGGCAGGTCGAAGTCGCGGTCAACGATGTCCGGCATAGCCGCAATGGCCGTTATGCCGATGTCATGGTGGAGCGGTTGCGCGAACTCAAGCTCGATCGCGGCCGGATCGGGCTGATGGAGATTGATCCGCGGCATGCCGATTACCTGCCGGTCAATCAGTACAACGTGCTGCGTGAGAACCTGCCCGAGGCCGAGCTCGTTTTCACGCAAGGGTTTCTGCACGAGCTGCTTTCGATCCACAGCGCCGAAGAGCTCGACTGCGTTCGCAAGGCCGGCGCGCTTTGCCAAAAGGCCATGGAGGCGATGGTCGCGCGCGCTCGGCCGAGCGTGAAGGAATATGAGCTACGCGCCGCGGCCGGCGCCGCCATCCTCGAAGGCGGCGGCGATATCGATTTTTTGATCATCGGCTCGACGCCGATGGCCAATCCGGCGCTCATTTTCGGCAACCCGCGCCCGTCCGGGCGCGTGCTGCAACAGGGCGACATCATCAACATGGAGCTTGCCGCCGGCTATCGCGGCTACACCGCACAGATCGGGTCGCCGATCTGCCTCGGCGAACCGACCGAAATGGTGCGCAAATTCTGGGAAGAGATCACGCTGCCGGGCTACCGCGGCATCGTCGCCGAGATCACGCCGGGCAAGCCGGCCGAAGCCATGCGCCAGGCGAGCAAATTTTTCCGCGACAATGGCTATCAGTCGCGCCCGACCCAGGTGCATGGCATCGATCTCGTCACCGACAAGCCGCACGTCGTCGCCGAGCACGTGTCGGCGGAGAAATTCGAGGAAGTGCTCAAGCCCGGCATGGTGATCATGGCCGAACCCAATCCGATCACCGCCGACGGCCTGTTCGGGATTTTCCTGGGCCATACCTTCATCGTGACCGAGACCGGTCACGAAGTGGTCGACGATTTTCCGCTTGAGATCGCGGTGGCGGGATAGGGCGTGTGCTGCTTCCGCTGAATCGCGGAAATACTCATCTCAGAAACTTGAAATCGCAGCCTTCGTCGGCGCCGAGAATCTGTTCGGCGAAAAGCTTGGCATAGCCGCGTTCCGGTACGGCGGGCTTGACCGGCGCCGCGGCGCGCTTTTTCAGTTCCGCGTCGTCGACCAGAAGCTCGACGCGGCGCGCCTTGACGGAAAGCCGGACGCGGTCACCGCTGCGCACGAGACCGAGCGGGCCACCTGACGCGGCGTCCGGTGTGACGTGGAGCACGATGGTGCCGAAGGCGGTGCCGCTCATGCGCGCGTCTGAAATGCGGATCATGTCCTTGACGCCGCGTTGCGCGAGTTTCTTGGGGATCGGCAGATAGCCGGCCTCCGGCATGCAAGCGGGTGCATGCGGTCCGGCATTCTGCAGCACCAAGATATCGGCGGGCTCAACGTCGAGCGCCGGGTCGTCGATCCGCGCGGCAAGATCGGCGAGTGAGGAAAACACCACGGCGCGCCCCTCATGCTCGAAAAGTTTCGCATCGGCCGCCGAACGCTTGAGGATCGCGCCCTTTGGCGCGAGATTGCCGAACAGCGCGACCAATCCGCCCTCGGCTTCAAGCGGCTTGTCGAAAGCGGCGATGATCGAGCGGTCGACATAGCCGGCTTTCTCTTCAAGTCTCTCGCCGAGCGTTTCGCCGGTCACCGTCATGCAATCGAGGTGCAAGAGCGGCTTTAATTCACGCAACAACGCCCCCATACTGCCGGCCGCGCAAAAATCTTCCATGTAACCGTTGCCGACGGGCTTGAGATTGACCAGGACCGGCGTCGAATCGGAAAGCGCATTGAGCTGATCGAGCGAAACCTTGACGCCGGCGCGTCCCGCGATGGCGGTGAGATGGATCACCGCATTGGTCGAACCGCCGAGCGCGAGCAGAACACGCAGCGCGTTCTCGACGGATTTTTCGTTGACGAGCCGCGAAGGCGCCAGTTTCGAACCGATGAGCTTGACAGCCGCGGCGCCGCTTGCCTCGGCCGCGCGCAAACGATCGGCATGCACCGCCGGTATCGCGGCCGTCCCCGGCAGACAGAGGCCGAGCGCTTCGACGAGGCACGCCATTGTCGAGGCCGTGCCCATGACGGCGCAGGTTCCCGCCGTCACAGCGAGTTGGCCTTCGACGGACGAGATTTCATTGGCATCGACATCGCCGGCGCGATAGCGCGCCCAAAAACGGCGGCAATCGGTGCAGGCGCCAAGCCGTTCGCCGCGATGGCGCCCGGTCATCATCGGGCCGGCAACGAGCGCTATCGCCGGACGGCCGGCCGAGACCGCGCCCATGAGTTGCGCGGGGACGGTCTTGTCGCAGCCGCCCATCAGCACCACCGCGTCCATCGGCTGGGCACGGATCATTTCCTCGGTGTCGATCGACATCAGGTTGCGATATTTGAGGCTCGTGGGCGTGAGAAAGACTTCGCCGAGAGAGATGGTCGGAAATTCGAGCGGCAGCGCACCGGCCGCCAGCACGCCACGCTTCACAGCGGCCAACAGTTCCGGAAAGTGGCGGTGGCAATTGTTGAAGTCCGACGCGGTATAGGCGATGCCCACAACCGGCTTGTCCAGGAACGCGCGCGAATAGCCCATCGATTGCGCGAAAGAGCGACGCAAATAGCGCGAGAAATCGCGGTCGCCATAGTCGGTGAGGCCGTGGTCAAGGCCAGTGGCGTGATCGGTCATCGGTTCATTGCTTCGCTGTTCTTCGCTGATTTTGGTTTCGTCGTCAGGTTGAGGGCCGTCACGGGCCTGGCTGCGGAAATCATAGCGGTCTCAAGCGAATTACCACGAATCGACCGCGCGGCAACGGGGCGCGGTGCTATGGCCTCGACAAACGCCCTAGAACGCTTCTAGAAGTCTTTGGCTGCAGTTCCAACAGGGAATGGAATGCCGGCGTGAGCCGGCGACGTCTGCCGATGGCCTATCCCAACAATCGCCCGGACATAAATTATCGCGGCTTTTTCGCCGATGCGCTTTCGCGGCTGCGCACCGAACGGCGCTATCGCGTCTTCGCCGACCTCGAGCGCATTGCCGGACGCTTTCCGCACGCGGTGTGGCATTCGCCCGAGGGGGCGAAGGACGTCGTGATCTGGTGCTCCAACGACTACCTCGGCATGGGCCAGCACCCGAAAGTAGTCGGCGCCATGGTCGAGACCGCGACCCGCATGGGCACTGGCGCCGGCGGCACGCGCAACATCGCCGGCAACAATCATCCCCTGGTCGAGTTGGAGCGGGAACTCGCCGACTTGCACGGCAAGGACGCCGCCCTCGTGTTCACGTCCGGATATGTGTCGAACGAAACCGGCATTGCGACGCTGGCGCGGCTGATGCCGAACTGTTTGATCCTGTCGGACGCCTGGAATCACAATTCCATGATCGAAGGCGTGCGCCAGGCGCATTGCGAGAAGCAGATCTTCCGCCACAACGACATGGCGCATCTGGAACAATTGCTGACCGCCGCCGATCCGTTGCGGCCGAAGCTCATCGTGTTCGAAAGCCTCTATTCCATGGACGGTGACGTCGCGCCGGTCCAGCAAATCTGCGAGCTTGCCGCCCGCTATGACGCAATGACCTATATCGACGAGGTGCACGCGGTCGGCATGTACGGCCCGCGCGGCGGCGGCATTGCCGAGCACGAGAGAGTCATGGACCGCATCGACGTCATCGAGGGAACGCTTGCCAAGGCGTTCGGCTGCCTCGGCGGCTATATCGCCGCCTCAAGCACGTTGATCGACGCCGTGCGCTCCTATGCGCCGGGCTTTATTTTCACCACCGCGCTGCCGCCCTCGGTTTGCGCGGCGGCGACGGCCGCTATCCGGCATCTCAAGAGCTCGAGCTGGGAGCGCGAACGGCATCAGGATCGCGCGGCGCGCACCAGGGCCGTGCTCGCCGCCGCGGCTTTGCCGGTCATGATCAACGCCACGCATATCGTGCCGGTGTTCGTCGGCGATCCGGAACTGTGCAAGCAGGCGAGCGACCTCCTGCTCGCCGAGCACGGCATCTACATCCAGCCAATCAACTATCCGACCGTGCCGAAAGGAACCGAGCGGCTGCGTATCACGCCGAGCCCCTATCACGACGATAGCCTAATCGATGCGCTCGCCGAAGCGCTGGTCGATGTGTGGCAGCGGCTCGGATTGCCGTTCAAGGAGCGCGCGCTCGCGGCCGAGTAGTGGCCACGACGGGCTCCCCGCTTGCCGCTGCTTCCTCGGGCTTTGTTCCCTCCGCTTCGGCGACCGGGGCGAACCGCCGCGCAGCGAGGGCAACTGAGAAGGTCACCACCAAAAACCGCACCAGGTGATGCGCCCCGACATAGACGGGATCGAGATGCAGCGCGAGCGCCAGCGCCATCATGGTGTCCTGCGCGCCGGGCGAAAACGCGATGACGATATTGGCGATGGGAAATGGAAACAGCCGCGCAACAATCAAAATGAAGAACGTTGCGACCGCCATCGACACCGCGAACGAGCCGAGCGCGGCACCCAGATAGCCGACGAGCATCCGCGCGCTCGTGTTCGCAAAGCGCGAGCCGACCAGCGCTCCGAGCGTGATGACCGACGCGCCGCCGATCCACCATGGCAGCGCCGCATGGACGAGGCCGGAGCCATGCAGCAGGGCGGAACCCGCCAGAGCGCCGAACAGCAATCCGCCGGGAAAGCGGATCCGCATGAAAATGAGCGCGAAGGCGGTGGCGACGCCGACCAGAAGGGTCATTTCGCCGATGACGGCAAAACCGGCCGGTCCGCGCGCGACCGGCACGGCCGGTACGACGAGGTTGAACAGCGCCAGCCCGTTCGGTAGGCCGAGGACGAGGAGGAGAACGCGCACTGTCTGCACGATGGCGATGGCGCGCATGTCGCCGCCGAGTTCGCTCGACAGCGCGATCACCTGGGCCATTGAGCCTGGGCTTGCGCCCAACAACGCCGAGAGCGGATCCCAGCGATGGACGACGCGCAAGTACGTCATCGTCGCGACGATCATGCCTAGCGAGGCCAGCATCAACAGCGCGATGCTCACGGGCCAGGTCGACACCCCGCGCAGCGTTTCCGGAGTGACGACGGTGCCGAGAAGCGTACCCACGACCACGTAACAAATGCGCGCCAGCGGAAGCGGCACCCGCATCGGGCGGCCTAGCAACGCCGCCGTTGCCACTGCGAGGACCGAGCCGGACACGAGCCCCGCGGGCAGACCCAAAAAGATGAAGGTCAACCCGCCGGCAAGGGCAATCGCCAGCGTTTCGGCGGTCTCGACCAGCGTGCGGCGTCGCGGAAGAGTCATTGGCATCGGCCGACATGAATGCCGCCTGTGCCGGTGGCCGTCAACGCACCGGTAGAACGAAGCGGGCGAGCGAGGATTTCCACGGGCGAGGGCGGCATTCGCCTTTGCGCGCCTAATAGACACCCCGGTCAAAGTGTGGTGACGTTAACGCGAAGGTACAGAGAGCGCCCAGGCCCAAGGCGCCGGCACGTTGAAGCGTACACGCTTCAAAGGGAAGGTCATGTTGCAGGGCTGGGTCATCGTCGTTATTGCGCTCGCTTATATCGGGCTGTTGTTCCTGGTTGCGAGTTACGGCGACCGCGCGCGCGTGACCCGCGGCAGCGCCTCGCGCCTTCTGATTTACCCGCTGTCGCTCGCGATTTATTGCACCTCGTGGACGTTCTTCGGTTCCGTCGGCCTCGCCTCGCGCGCCGGATTCGATTTTCTCACCATCTATCTCGGCCCGATGCTGATGATCGGTCTCGGCTTTCCGCTGATCATCCGCATCGTGCGGCTCGCCAAGAGCCAGAACATCACATCGATCGCCGACTTCATCGCTGCGCGCTACGGCAAGAGCCAGGCGGTGGCCGCGACAGTGGCGCTGATCGCGATCGTCGGCATGACCCCTTACATCGCGCTGCAGCTCAAGGCGGTGTCGTCCTCGGTGTCGACGATCTTGAACGAAGCCTCCGCCGGCGGCGCGGCGCAGCCGCTCCTTGGCGACGTCGCGCTCTTTGTCGCGCTGGCGATGGCGACCTTCGCCGTCTTGTTCGGCACCCGCCACACCGATGCGACCGAGCATCAGGACGGTTTGATGCTGGCGATCGCAACCGAGTCCATCGTCAAGCTTCTGGCTTTCCTAACCGTCGGCGTCTTTGTGACTTTCGTAATGTTCCCGGGGCCCCTGGCACTGTTCGCGCACGCGCTCGATCGGCCGCAGACCGCGGCCGTGCTGACGCGCGCCCCGCAATTGGCGCCCTGGTGCGCGATGACCACGCTGTCGCTGTTCGCCATCGTGCTGTTGCCGCGACAATTCCATGTCACGGTCGTCGAGAACCACAGCGAAGCTGAAATTCGCCGCGCGGCCTGGCTGTTTCCGCTTTATCTCGTGCTGATCAATTTGTTCGTGTTGCCGATCGCAATGGCGGGTCTCGCGATATTTCCCGCGGGCCGCGTCGACAGCGACATGTTCGTGGTGGCGCTGCCGCTCGCCGCACACTCCGAAGTAATGACGCTAATCGCCTTCATCGGCGGTCTCTCGGCGGCAACCGCGATGGTCATCGTCGAAACCGTCGCGCTCGCGATCATGGTCTCCAACGACATCGTGATGCCGCTCCTTCTCAAGCGGCGCGCCACGCTTGCCGGAGAAACGGTGGATGCTGGCGCCCGGCTTCTGACGACGCGACGCATCGCCATCTTCGTCATTTTGTTCTTTGCCTATATCTATTACCACACTGCCGGCGAGGCGCAGCTGGCCGCGATTGGGTTTTTATCGTTCGCCGCGATCGCGCAATTGGCGCCAGCGTTTTTCGGCGGCCTCATCTGGCGGCGCGCCACTTCGTTCGGCGCGATCGCGGGAATGAGCGCGGGCATCCTGGTCTGGGGCTATACGCTGTTGCTGCCGAGCATTTCCGATGCCGGCATCGTCGGCTCGCGCATATTGACCGAAGGACCGTGGGGCGCTGCTATTTTGCGGCCCGAAGCCCTGTTCGGTATCGATCTGCCGCCACTCGTGCACGGCGTGCTCTTAAGCCTTGCCGCCAACATCGCTTGCTATGTCGGCGGCTCGCTCCTTCGGCGACCCTCCGCAATCGAGCGAATGCAGGGCGATTTGTTCGTGCCTTCGTCGCTTGCGCCCATTCTCGGTCCGATGGCGCCGAGCTTTCGGCTGCGGCGGGCTTCGGTCACCGTCGAGGAGTTGATCGATACGGTGGCGCGCTATCTCGGCGACGAACGTACGCGCGGCTCCTTCGCCAGTTTTGCCTCGACGCGCCGCATCAATCTGGATCCAGCATCCGAAGCCGATTTTCAGCTTCTGCAGTACGCGGAATATCTGCTCGCATCGGCGATCGGAGCCGCCTCCTCCCGGCTTGTGCTATCGCTGCTGCTGCGAAAGCGAACGGTTTCGACCAAAGCCGCGCTTAAGCTGCTCGACGACGCCAATGCCGCCATTCACTACAATCGCGAAATACTGCAGACGGCGCTCGATCGCGTCCGCCAAGGCATCGCGGTGTTCGACAAGGAGCTGGCACTGGTTTGCTGGAACCGGCAATTCGGCGAGATTTTCGAGCTACCGCACGAACTCACCCGCGTCGGCATCGCGCTGCCGCAGATCCTGCGTTTCATCGCGCAGCACGACGAATGCGACGGCAGAAGCGTCGATGAATTCATCGATGAGCGCATCGCCAAATATACGTCGGATGCGGAGCCCTTCCTCGAGCGCATCGCCGATCGCCGCCTGGTCATCGAGGTCCGCGCCAACCGCATGCCCGACGGCGGCCTGGTCACGACCTTTACCGACATCACACCGAGCGTGAAAGCCGCGGAAGCACTGGAGCGCGCCAATGCGACGCTGGAGCGCCGCGTGCGTGAGCGCACCGGCGAGTTGACACGGCTTAATACCGAGCTTGAACGCGCCAAGGCGGAAGCCGATCAAGCGAATGTCTCCAAGACCCGATTCGTCGCCGCGGCCAGCCACGACATCTTGCAGCCGCTCAATGCCGCGCGGCTTTATGTGACAAGCCTGATCGAGCGCCAGCGCACCGGCGAGGATGCCGATCTCATCGGGAACATCGACGCATCGCTCGAAGCGGTTGAGGAAATTTTCTCGGCGCTTCTCGATATTTCCCGCCTCGACACCGGCGCGATGAAACCGGAATTCGCCGAATTTCGCATCAACGAATTGCTGCATCGCCTGGAGGTCGAGTTCACCCCGCTCGCCCGCGAGAAGGGTCTCGGGCTCGTCTTCATGCCCTGTGCGCTCTACGTGCGATCGGATCGCCGCTTGCTACGCCGGCTCCTGCAAAACCTCATTTCCAATGCGATCAAATATACGCCGAACGGCCGCGTCCTGATCGGCTGCCGCCCGCGCGGCGAACGCCTGCGGATCGAGGTCCACGATACCGGCATCGGAATTCCACAAGCCAAGCGCCGCGCCGTGTTCAAGGAATTTCATCGCCTTGAGCAAGGCGCGCGCGTCGCGCGCGGAGTCGGGCTGGGCCTGTCGATTGTCGAGCGCATCGCGCGCGTGCTCGATTGCGAGATCGCGCTGCAATCGCAGGTCGGTCGCGGCTCGAGTTTTTCCGTCGAGGTGCCGTGCGCCGCAAGTGGAGCGGCCGCGTTGAAGCTGCGCGCTACGCCGCGCCTCGATGCCGGACGGCTCGACGGCATGGTGGTCCTGTGCATCGACAATGAGCGGGCGATCCTCGACGGCATGGAAACGCTTCTTGGCGGCTGGGGCTGCAGGGTGATCAAGGCCGCCGACCTTGCCGAAGCACGGGCGAATCTCGACGCGAACGAGCTCGAGCCCGACGGTTTTCTCGTCGACTATCACCTCGACGGCGGCAACGGCGTCGCCGCCATTGCCGAGCTGCGCCGTTGCTTCGGACGCCAAGACGGCCGCAATCTGCCCGCCATCGTGATTACCGCCGACCGCTCGCTCCACGTTCGCGAGGCGGCGCGCACCGAAGGAGCGCATCTTCTCAATAAGCCGATTAAACCCGCTTCGCTGCGCGCCCTGATGGCGCAATGGCGGGTGCACCGCGTCGCGGCGGAGTAGCCGGAGCGAAATCGGTCACTGCAATCGATCACTCTTGGTCCGCGTTCTGCGGCCATTGTCCGGCTTCGATCTTGCCCGCGGCGATGACCGCTTGGGTGCGGCTTTCGACCCCGAGCTTCTGCAGAATGGCCGAGACGTGAGCCTTCACGGTCGCTTCCGAGACGCCAAGCTCGTAAGCGATTTGCTTGTTGAGAAGGCCCCCGGAAAGCATCATCAAAACGCGAACCTGCTGCGGCGTTAGTGTCGAAAGCCGCCTGATCATGGCCGCGGATTCGGCATCCGACCCGGCAGAGAGATCGACATCCGGCGGCGTCCACACTTCTCCCTCCAACACGCGGGCGATCGCGCGGCGCAGCGCGTCGACACCGAGCGTCTTCGGCAGGAATCCCGCGGCGCCGAATTCCATGCAGCGGCGGATCACGGCCGGATCGTCGTTTGCGGAAACGATCACGATCGGCAGGCTCGGATATTGCGCGCGCAAATACATCAATCCGGAAAAGCCGCGCACGCCGGGCATCCGCAGATCGAGAAGGACCAAATCCATCTCGCCGCCGCGTTCGAGCCGGTCGACGACTTCCTCGAAAGCGCCCGCCTCGGCGACGTCGACCCGGTCGAACAGACCACCGACCGCTTCGCGGAGTGCTCCACGAAACAGCGGATGATCGTCGGCGATCAAAAGACGACGAAGTTCAGCCTCGCTCAATGGCTCGCCCCAGTTGATCGCGAAGGCTCGCATCGCATGTTACCGCCGCTGCGCTCCGAACGTCCACCGCACAGGTCAGCGTTTTGCGCGGGACCCGGAAAACTGCAAAACCACTTCGCGCTGATGGGCGGTAGTGCGATGCTCGGCAAGATAAACGCCCTGCCAAGTCCCCAGCGCCATATCGCCCTTATCGACCGGCACCTGCAACGACACGCCGTTGAGCATGGATTTGACATGGGCCGGCATGTCATCCGGCCCCTCCACATCATGCACCCAACCGGCATCATCTGGCGCCAGACGATTCAATGCCGTGACGAGATCGGTGCGGACATCGGGATCGGCGTTCTCCTGAATGACGAGCGATGCCGATGTGTGCCTCAGATAGATGAGCACAGCACCCTCCCAGGCGCCGATCTCCCTAAGAAAGCGCGCCACATCCGCCGTGATTTCAAAGAAACCCTCGCCGGATGTCGCTATCGATAATCGGGCCGTGGCAATCGTCTGCACCGGCGCGGTTTGAATGGCGGACAATCGATTCAAAGTGACCTAGCTCTTGTTAAAGACTTGCTTTTGCGCCCGCTCGACCGCTTCCACAAAACGCTGCCACACCCGGCCGAAGAAAGCGACAACGCGATCGATGTCGGCATCGCTCGGCAGGCGAACGGATGACTCACTGTTTTGCGCGCCGAGCGACTCCGGCGCCACGCCTGACGGCAGCGCCAGACCGTGCGACAGGAGCTCCTGCTTGAGCGCCACGTTTTCGCTTTGCAGCCGCGCGATTTCATTTTCCAGAACCGTGCGATCCTCGGGCGCGGCTTTGCAGGCCCAGCCCACCGGTTGCTGGCTGCACAGCGCGACGGCACCGGATTGGGTGTCGAGACGCAAGAAACCATCCGCTTGTTTGCTGAAGACGTACCGGCCGCCGACACTATCCGGCGGCGTCGCGTCGTCTGCCACTGCCGGGGCGGCCAACAGCGTTGCCACGAAGGCGACGGCGAAACCGGGTCGGATCATGATTTTCTCCTCTCGCCAGAGGCCGCGAACAGTCCAATATGAGATATCGGAGCGCCCTTCACAGAACGCCACCGGATGGGAGTCCGGCATGACTTTGCGGCGTTGAATGGGCCATGTGAAAGGCCCTTTGCGCATGCGATTTTCAACATGGATTCAAAAGGTTAGGCGCCACTTGCGTTTTCTTGACTTGCCGAAACCCAATCAGTATGGTCCGCGCGGCTTCAAGGTGCGCGCAGGTCGCGATCGCTGCAAGCCGCGAGTGTCGAAAGCATGAGCGACGCGCGCGAAAACGGCGACTGGGACAAGCAGCGAACCGATGAGGCCGCTCTCTCCGCGAGACTCCAGCGGCTCAACGAAAGTCTCGGCCAAGCACATCATTCGGCAGGCGGGCCTTCGGACAGTCCTGGTGCGGACCGGGCAGCGACTGCATCAGGCTACGCCAAGGGCTTCCGGCTCTCCAGCGAACTCGTTGCAGGCGTCGTGGTCGGGGCCGGCATTGGCTGGCTCATCGATCGCTGGCTCGCCATCTCGCCGTGGGGGCTCATTGTATTTCTCTTGCTCGGCTTTGCCGCGGGCGTGCTCAACGTAATGCGCTCCGCGGGGCTCGTCGCGGGCACCGCGCTTGACGAAAGCACCCGGCACCGCCAGGACAGGTAATACCGCGCAGCGCTGCTGCAAACGCCGAAAGTCGATGAGGCCATGCAGGTCGACCCGATCCATCAATTCGAGATCAAGGATTTATGGCCGATCGGTCATCTGGGCGGCCATGAAATCGATTTCACCAATTCCGCGCTGTTCATGTTCATCATCGTCGGCGCCGTGTCCGCGATCCTGATCGGCGGGACGGCACCGCGCGCGGTCGTGCCGGGCCGGCTCCAATCGATCGCGGAAATGTCCTACGAGTTTGTCGCCAACACCGTGCGCAGCTCGGCGGGAACGGAGGGAATGAAATTCTTTCCCTTCGTATTCACGCTGTTCATGTTCGTGCTGTTCGCCAATTTGATCGGCCTGATCCCGTATTCGTTCACGGTGACAAGTCAACTGATTATCACGGCGAGTTTGGCGCTGCTCGTCTTTCTGGTCGTGGTCGGCTATGGCTTTTGGCGAAACGGACTCCACTTTCTCAATCTGTTCGTGCCGAAAGGCGTCCCGAAGCTCATTCTGCCGGCGATTGTTGCCATCGAGGTGTTGTCGTTCCTTTCACGACCCGTCTCGCACAGCGTGCGATTGTTCGCCAATATGCTGGCCGGCCATATCACGCTGCAGGTTTTTGCCGGCTTCGTCATCATGCTGGCCGGCGCAGGAATACTCGGCTGGTTCGGTGCCGCGCTGCCGTTCATCATGGTGATCCTGCTGACGGCGCTGGAGCTTCTGGTCGCGTTCCTGCAGGCTTATGTCTTCGCCATTCTTACTTGCATCTATCTGAACGATGCGATTCACCCGGGCCACTAACGGCCGATTGCTACAACCAAGGAGTCTTCACATGGATCCGACCGCCGCGAAGTACATTGGAGCCGGCATTGCCTGCATCGGCATGGGCGGCGCCGGCGTCGGCGTGGGTATTATTTTCGGTAATTACCTTGCGGCAGCGCTGCGCAATCCCTCGGCGGCGCAGGGCCAGTTCGGCAACTTGATTTTCGGCTTCGCCATCACCGAGGCGCTCGGCATTTTCTCGCTGCTCATCGCGCTGCTCTTGTTGTTTGGGCTCTAGATCCGCCGGTAGCTGTCCAAGGCCGAAAACAATGGCCGAAACGAACGCTCACAGTGAAGTGCCGGGAAACCGCGGCTTCCCGCCGTTCGAGTCGGAGCACTTTCCCTCGCAGCTCGTCTGGCTGTCGATCAGCTTCGTCTTGCTCTATGCGCTGATGTCGAAGATCGCGCTTCCGCGCATCGGCGCGATCCTGGCTGAGCGCAACCGGCTCGTGAGCGACGACCTCGCCGCGGCGGAGCGATTGAAAGAGCAATCGAATGCCGCACATGCGGCTTATGAGAAGGCGCTCGACGACGCCCGCAATCGGGCGCATACGATCGCGAGCTCTACACGCGAGCAACAGGCACGCGAGGCCGAAGCTCTGCACAAGCGGCTCGAGGCGCAGCTTAACGAACGGCTCGCCGCGGCCGACCAATCGATCGCGAAGAGCCGCGCCGTCGCCATGGGCAGCGTCAGGACGATCGCCGGCGATACCGCTTCCGCAATCGTCGAACGGCTGATCGGTCAGCAACCCCGCCAAGAGGAAATCGCCGCCGCGCTTGGGAATCCGGCGAAGAGCTGAAGGGACGCCAATGTTCGAAACAGAAAATTGGGTGGCATTCGGCTTTCTCTGTTTTCTCGGCCTGCTTGCCTATCTCGGCGCCCATCGCAAGGTGATTGCGGCGCTTGATCAGCGTCAGGCGCGCATTAAGAGCGAGCTCGATCAGGCGCGCCGCCTGCGCGAGGAGGCCCAGGCGCTTCTTGGCGAATTCGAACGTAAGGCCCGAGAGGCCGAAACTGAAGCCCAAGCCATCATCGCCAGCGCGAAAGCGGAAGCCGAACGTCTTGCCGCCGAGGCGAAAGCAAAAGCGGAGGATTTCGTCGCCCGCCGCACCAAGATGGCTGAAACAAAAATTGCCCAGGCCGAGGCTCAGGCGGTCGCCGATGTACGCTCTGCCGCGGCCGACGCCGCGGTCGCCGCGGCCGAAAAGATCCTTTCGACCGCCGCCAAAGGCAAGGTTGCGGAAGATTTACTGCTGCGCGGTATCGCCGACATCAAACAGAAATTCAATTGAACGCTGCGGCGCGGCGGCGAGGCGCTATCCGGTGGGCGCGTTCGGATTCGGGTTGGGCTTAGGCTTCGCCTTTTTGCCGGCCGATGGCTTGGGCTTCGGCTGATCCAGCGCCGCGGCGCCGACGGGATCGAAACCGATATAGACGATATAGTTTTCGAGATCGCCGGCCGGCGGCATCGGGAAGCTCAAGCCTTCCTCGATGTAGGAAAAATCGGTGTTGTCGTCATTGGCCCCGATCGTCACCGGAATGCGGATAAGCTTGGTCACCACGGTTTTGGCGCTAGTCGTTGGCGCGGTAACGACGGCGATGCGCAGCGGCACATCAACCTGACCCGGACCGCCGGCAGGACCGATGACGATGCGTCCTTGGACGCCGACCCGCATCACCATTTGACCGTTGACGACCGCACAGTCGCGCGCCGCGCGCACGAAGATGCCCTGATATTTTAGCGCCATGGCCTCGTTGGCGCCGTCGGGCGGCGGCGGCGGAATGGTCAGCGTCGATGCGCCTTGGCGAATGTCGAGGTATGGGCAGGAGACGTTCGGCTGCGCATTCGTGACTGGTTGCGGCTCCTTCTGGGTTGCGCCCGAGAAGAAGCTGGCAATTTTGTCCTTAAATGACTGGCTCGGAGGAGCCGTCGATGAAGTGCCCGGAACCGTCGGGGCTGTGGTCGCCGGAGCGCCGGTCGATGCGGTCGTGTCCGGACCGCCAAAACCGCCGCCGCTGCACCCCGAGATCAGGGCCGCCAATACCAAAAGCGCCGCGGTCGGCGCGCGATTGTGGCTGCCGATCCTCCAGATTTGGCGCAATTTTTCCCGCGTCATCGCAGCTTTTGCGAGCCCTGCCCCATATGACAAACCAACCGTGGCGTTCCCAAGGCACCGGCGGCCCTAAGAGCCGGACGACCGCGATTTGGCGCCCGTGGACTTTGGATCATCGTTGAGCCGGCCGTAAAGCAGTTTCCGGGGGATATGGGGTAGCAACAGCATTGCGCATCTACGCACGTAAGCGCAGATAATGCTGGCACATCTCGATACGTCATCGCTCACCATCATGCAGCAGTCCACAGGCGATTCCTGTCCTGGCTGCTGTCCCAGGAATTCGAGGGGGGAATTCCACATGCGCAAGAGGCTCACCGAGAAGTCCGTCGCCGCGCTGCTGAACAGCGATCGGCCGGCAGCCCGGGAATATTGTTGGGATGAGATCCTGACCGGCTTCGGCATCTGCCGGACACCCAAAGGCAGCGCCAGCTACATGGTGTACGGCCGGTTTGGCTATCCCAATACGATCAAGCTGGCATTGGGTGACGCCGACCCCAAGCGTGGCATGGCATTCGCCGCCGCCAAGGCCAAGGCCAAGGCGTGGCTTAGTCTGGATGGCCAGCACAAGGATCCGCGCGCGGTCGAAGCCGCGGAGCGTCGTGCGGTACAGCAACAGCAGGGCCACACCGTTGCCAGCGTCATCGACGCATTCACAACGGAGCGCGTCGAAGGCGTTCAGCGTCCCAAACAAATCAGGGAGACAAAGCGCCAGCTCGCCAGGATACGGGACGAGTTTGGATCGCGGCCGATCCACGATGTCGAGTTCAGGGAGTTGGTGACATTCGTAAAAGCCAGGCGGGCGACGAAAGCTGAGGCCAGGAATCTACTCGTCGTCGTCAAGCGGTTGTTCGTGTGGGCGGTGCACCAGGATTACGGCTTAGCGACCAATGTCGCCCGCGACATCAAGCCTGCACTTGTAATCGGCAAGCAGAACGTCAGGGATAGGGTGCTATCCACGGACGAAGCGCGTGCCGTATGGCGAGCCACGTGGGAACTGCCGGCTCCGTTCCAGCAAGCCTACCGGTTGCTTTGCATCTGTGGACTGCGTGTCAGCGAATGCGCTGGCGCCCGTTGGGAGGAGATCGATCTCGATAGGGGCTTGTGGGATATCCCCGCCCACAGAATGAAGAACGGCAAACGATTCCTGTTGCCGATCACTGCCAAGATGGCTGGCATATTCCACGAGATGAAAGAGCGCCGCATGTCCGGTGGTTGGGTGTTCACCTCAACCAATCGCGGCCCGATCGCATTGGGGGCCGACAAATACAAGAAGAAGCTCAATGCCGGACTGGGGGATATGCCGCACTGGCTTGCGCATGATTTACGAAGGACAATTTCCACTCGCCTCGCCGATGATCTGAAAATACCCGAAGC
>JBAPZR010001167.1:0-2324 GCA_049285335.1 Xanthobacteraceae bacterium
ACTATGTACCCTATCGTGGGGCCGCGCCGGTCATGGAGGACTTAATTGGCGGCCAGATCGACCTGACCTGCCTTGAAGCATCGTCAACGCTCCCGAATGTGCAAGCCGGTAAATTCAAAGCGTACGCCGTCATGAGCGAGAAGCGTTGGCCAAAATCGCCGAATACACCAACCATGATTGAATCGGGCGTGCCGGGATTGAGCCTTTCATTCTGGCACGGCTTATGGACCACCGCAGGGACGCCCAAGACGGTTGTCGATCGCCTCGTTGGCTCGGTACAAACGGCGCTAGCAGACCCGAGCGTGCGGCAGCGACTCGACGGACTCGGCATGGTGGTATTCCCGCGTAATCAGCAGAATCCAGAAGCGCTTGCGACGTATCACAAGGCCGAGGCTGCCAAATGGTGGCCGATAATTAGCGCAGCCGGCGTCAAAGAAAACAATTAGTCGCCGTTCTGCATCACGGCAAAATGTTCCATCTCTACCTTGGCACCGCTCTCTGGGTAGACCGCAGTGGAAAACGCTTGTCGCCGCCAATCTTGGCTGGACACTCGACAGTTTCGAGTTCTTCGCGCTGTTCTTGACTGTCGGCTTCGCGTTGCACCAGTTGGTCGCTCCGGCAGAGTACGCGGTCATTCCGCGGTACACGAGCTACATCATCGCGGTGACCCTGTTCGGCTGGGGCGTCGGCGGCGTGCTCGGCGGGATCATCGCCGATTACATCGGTCGCAAGCAGACGATGATCGCCGTTGGCGGGTCGGGCGTCTAAATGCTAATCACCTCCTGGATAGTTTTCCCAATACGCCCCATTGCTGGTGCTCGTTTCCAATCGACCCCGATGCTAACCGCGTATCGTACCAGATAGCAGGCCGGCGCCGGGCGAGAGACCTCGATCGCAAGACGATTGGGGTCTTTCTGTGGGGCGCGGCGAAATGGTCCACTACTCGAAACTCTGGCGTGAGCTCTTTGAAGTGGCAGAGGGGGTCGGCATCGTAACGCTTGGCCTTGTTGTCCTGCTACTTCTGCTCGTCGCAGCCGCCTTTGTGTTTCATTTTTTATCGTGACCGCCCGCCGCTTCCCGCCGCCCCGGTCGATCGACGTAACGAGGCCCGCGGGCAACAAAGTGCGGGGGCGTCCTTAACCTGTCAGAAACCGAATCGCCAACTATCATTCACGGTAGTTTCGATACGGATTGACTCGATGTTTTTCTTTCTGACCACGGAGCCGATCTGGGTATCGGGCTTGATCATTGTCGGCTTGGGAACCGTATTGTCGGTGCTCGGCCTCGTATTGGTACGCCACTATGTGGATGTCAGAAGGCTGACAGAAAACAATAAAATCGCCGGACACAAGTTCGCAACCATTGGTGTGTTTTACGCGGTCCTGCTTGCATTTTCCGTGATTCTCGTGTGGCGAAAATTTGCTGATGCCGAAGCCGACGTCGTGCGCGAGGCCGGCGCCGCAGGAAACATATATCGCCTCTCGCAGGGCGTTACCGACAAAGCCGGCGCTGCTCTGCGCGGCGCACTCTCCAATTACCTCAAAGCGGCCATAAACGACGATTGGCCGGCGATGGACCGGGGGACCACAGGCGCGGAGGGAGCCGCTAAACAGGCGCTCGATGCAGTCTACTCGACGCTAGTGTCGACCAACGGACAGGGTGACAGCGTGGTGGTTTCTGAAATGCTCCGTCAAGTCGATCTCGTTGCGCTGTCCCGGCGAGCGCGGCTGATCGCCTCGGAGGGTGCGGTGCCATCCCTCTTATGGCTAGTGCTGATAGGCGGAGCGGCGATCACGATCGGCTTCACGTACTTCTTCGGCGCGGGAAACCTCCAGGCGCAGATGTTGATGACGGCGCTACTCGCGATAATGATCTTTTCTGAACTGCTGGTCGTCGCCGGCATCGACCGACCTTTCAGTGGGACGGTCAAGGTTGGGCCAAATGCACTTGCCACCGTACTTGCGGATTATCGTCTCTCGCCCCAGTAGCCGTCTCAAGTTTTTGAGCTATTAGGAGAGCAAAAGCCATGGCACAAGACCTGTTGACAGCACGGCGCGCGCGCACACACGCGATAACGGAATGCGATAGCCGGCGGTCACCAGCCCGGCACCTTTAGCGAAGCAGAACCACGTCGCCATCGCTTGTTGGCGTTATGGTCGTTTCTCGGATTGCGGGCATTTTTGCTGCTCCGTGTCGCCCCGATCTATGGTCTCAAAGCTCTCGCGAATCCCACGGCAACGTTTCTTTAAAGTGGATTCCGAAGAAAGCTCACTATCGTCAGGCATCCCTCACAGCTTTTGAGAAAGCCCCATGAAGTAGCCGCG
>JBAPZR010001168.1:0-2016 GCA_049285335.1 Xanthobacteraceae bacterium
GTTATACCGATTGATGATGAGGTAAAGGGGCAAAAGCCCGTCGCTTTCATTGTTCTGAAGGTCGGCCGGCATCCGTCCGAAGGCGATATCAAGCAATTCGCACTCACAAACGGACCTGCGTACCAACATCCGCGCTTTGTTTGGTTTGTCGACAAACTGCCATTGTCGTCTACCAACAAGATCGACCGCGATGCTCTGCACAAGCTCGCAAAGCAATATCAAACTAGGTCCTAATCACGCGCCACATTAGCAAACTTAGGACCAGGCCGTTTGGTGGAAGGTTCAGACATTTGGCAACTGCACCAAATTTACGCATATTTCTGTCAGGAATCAGTTTCGCAGTTTCGGCGAAAGCGCCCATTCAACGGAGCCTTGATGGGCGGCGGGACGGCCCACCTGGAAGAACGAGCGTTCCTCACGCCCCCGGCGGCTTGGCTGCGAAGGCCGAGCCACGTAGGCACATGCGCCCGCGTGAGTCTTGCCAAAGCTTCTCAGTTTCGTGCAATTGGCCGATGGCGCGGGCGATACTGACGAAATCGTATTTGGAGAACTTCTCGGCGATATCTGTGTAGTACAGCGGCGCCTTGCCGATTGCGACCGCGATCTCATTGGCAAGCGCGACGACCGCCGTCTCGTCGCCTAACTCGCCCGCCACGTCCTTTTTGCCGTTGATGTAATCGTCGATTTGGGCCGTCTCGGCATAAGCGTAAGTGATTCGCTCGTAATATTCGTGCGGGATGTTTTCGGGAATGGTGGCGTCGATGCCTACTTTGGCCCCGGTCGGCACCGCGCCATAGCCCTGCAGCAGGCTCGGATCGAGCGGCTTCGCACGTGCGTTCGACACTATCATCACGTCGCGGTCGCCCTGCACACGTGTGGCGATCGCCCATTCCACCTCTGCGGGATCGTTGACGTCGATATCGTCATCGACCACGACCACGTGCTTGAGGTCCATCACCGACAAGGCGGCAAGGAGCGCATTCTTACCCTCGCCCGGCTGCTTTTTGATCGAGATCACGGCGTGCCAGAAAGCACAGCCGCCAAGCGTAACGTTGATATCTTTCACCTGCACGCCGGCAGTACGCAGCGCGGAGCGAATCGCGGCATAGCGCGTCGGCGCCGCGAGCCAGGTGTTTTCCCACGGCATGTGCAGATTGTAGTAGATCGCGCCTTTGCGCATCGAAATCGCCTTGATGCGCACCAGCGGATTCCAGTGCAGCCCGCCCATCAGCCGAGTAAATTCGCCGAAGCGGCCCTCCGGAAAGGTCCAGCCGACTGGGAGAATTTCGGCTTCCAGCACGATTTCGGCATCGGCGATGTAAGGCAAATCGATGGTCGAACACGGCGCGAGCTCGACCGGTTCGCCACGCAAGCCGCCGGCGATCGCCATTTCATCGACACCGAGCGGGGCGCGATAGCCGGAGCCGGTGATCTCGATCGGATGGGTGCCGATTGAAATCGAGATTGGCAGCGGCTCCTTGCGCTCCAACGCGCGTTGAGCGAACAGCCGCATATTATTCGGCGTGACGATATCAATGCCGGTCAGCGCCTTTTCCTTGACGATGAAGCGGTATATGCCGGAATTCCATCCGAACTCGGGATCGCGCGCGATGACCACGCCGGCGGTGATCATCGGCCCGCCATCATAGATCGACGACATCGGGATCGGCAGCTTGTACAGATCGACCTCGTTGCCAACGAGCGTCACCTCGCGCGTCGGGGAGGTTTCGACATATTGCGGTGGAATCGGATTAGCGATTGCTCGCGCGAGCTTGTCCTCGATCTCGCGATAAGTCTCGCAGCCTAGCGACATCACCGCGCGCCTGCGCGAGCGAATGATTCCAGAAACGACCGGCATGTCATAGCCGATCACATTGTGGAAACAGAGCGCCGTCTTCGCCTGATCGACCAGGGTGGCGATATGGCGGATATCCACTGGCTGATGGAGGTCGACCAATTCGCCGTTTTGACGCAGGTGATTGAGGAATTGGCGGAAGTTTTCTTGCATTTCAATAC
>JBAPZR010001169.1:0-10063 GCA_049285335.1 Xanthobacteraceae bacterium
CCGAATTTGCCCCGCCAAGCGCTGATCGATGCGCACGGCGGTGGAGGATTCCGTTTCGCCGGCATGTCGCATCGCGGATCGCTGCTTTGCCTGCCTGACGGAATTTGGGCCTGGGCCGTCGCTTCGCCTGGCGATGTGACGGAGGAACGTTTGTCCCTTGTCTTTGAGCGGGCGGATGCGCTGGAGTTTTTCGTTCTCGGCACCGGCAATGCGTCCTGGGTTCTGCCCGGATCGCTGCGAGCGAGGTTTCACGACGCCCACATTGCCGTCGACGCCATGACGACCGGCCCGGCGGTGCGCACGTATAACGTCATGCTCA
Source organism: Xanthobacteraceae bacterium (assembly GCA_049285335.1). Classification (GTDB taxonomy): domain Bacteria; phylum Pseudomonadota; class Alphaproteobacteria; order Rhizobiales; family Xanthobacteraceae; genus BOG-931. The sequence goes on from JBAPZR010001169.1 coordinate 320, forward strand.
TGGAAGGCCGCCGCGTCGGCGCCGGGCTGATCGCGATCGAATAAGCTAAATTCGCACCATGCAGGACCCGTTTTCCTATTGCGCGGAGCTTATTCGCACGGCGGATCGGGATCGCTTTCTGGCGACCCTGTTTGCTCCAGCCGAATTTCGTGATGCACTCAATGCGCTCTATGCATTCGACATTGAGATAGCGCGCGTGCCGGACCTCGCGCGCGAGGCGATAACCGGCGAAATCCGCCTGCAATGGTGGCGCGAGATTCTGCAGGGCGAGCGCGGCGGGGAGGCGAGCGCGAGCCCGGTGGCGGCCGGGCTTCTGAGCGCGCTCGAGCGATGCCGGCTTGCCGCGGACAGCTTGCTCGCACTCATCGAAGCGCGCCGGTTCGACCTTTACAACGAACCGATGGCGACAGTGGCCGATCTTGAGCGTTACACCGCAAATACAAACTCGGTGCTTCTCGCTATCGCCGCGCGAATCCTCGGCGTCGATGCCGTTGCCGCGGCGCACCCAGCGGGAATAGCGCAGGGCATCGCGCGCGCTCTGGAGGCTTTTCCGCGTCACGCCGCACAGCGCAAGCTTTATCTGCCCGTGGAGGTTCTCACGCGTCACGGCGTGGGACTGCACGACGTTTTCTCCGGCCGCTCGTCGGCAGGGCTCAACGCGGCCGCCGCGGACTTGCGTGGTATTGCGCGCGGCCATCTCGACGCCGCAGCAAAGGCCTTGGCAACGCTATCCCGCGAGCCGTGGCCGGCCTTTCTCGCCATTGCGCCGGTGCGGCGTTCGCTCGATCGCTGGGAGCGATGCGACGCTTTCGCACCCGTCGCGCTGTCGCCGTGGCGGCGTCAATGGCTGATTTGGCACGCGTCGCGAAGCGTGGCCCGTATCACACGCTAAAGCGCAATCGCTTGAAGTTAAAGCTTTTCCGGGTCGTGCCTTAAAAGGCAATCAAAAGGCAATCAAAAGGCGAAACGATCGCGCAGATTGCGCCGCTTTGAGACGATGCTGGAGACGACGGCGCGCTCGGTCTCCGATCGGATCAGGGGATCGATAAGATCCAGCTGATTCATGGCCACGAGTTCGAGAATTTCGCTGCGAATGTCGCCGTTCCCGGTCCGCGGCAGGGCCTCAACGACTTGCAGGTGCTCCGGCTTGGCGTCGCCAATAAAATCGAGAAGCTCCTGCTCGTTTGCGTTTGCCTCCACGAAAGCATAGAGCCCGGTCCCGGCGCGGCGATCTGGAAAGGCCACAATGACGACCTCGCGCACCGATGGATGTGCGCGCAGGCGCGCCGTGATGGTGGGCGCTTGATGCACGAAGCGCATGCCGCGGCCTTCGCGATCGGTAAAGTTCAAGCCGCGCGTGATCGCGTAGTAGAGCTTTTTTCCGGTCGCCATCCACGCTCTGGTGATGAACGTCTTGCGCGCCAGCACCCGATGCTCGGCAGCAGTCATGGCGCTCGGCGCGTAGCGGCGCTTGTGCTTAAGCAGATGGCGCAGATCTTCGTAGCGCGCGAGCCGGAACAACAGGCTCGTTCGGCGAAAGCGCCCGGCGAGTTGGAAGTCGGTGAGATAAGCGCGTCCATGGGCGTAGAGCCAGTTCTGCTCCTTGGCGAGATCGTTGTGGGCGATACCGGCGCGATGAAGCTTCCGCAGCGTTGCTTTGGCTGAACGAAAATAGGCGACGTCGCCATAGGGCTTGGCGATGTGCAGCGGCACGCCATCGATCCAGCCGCGGACGAGAAATTGCCGGCCCGCGAACAACAGCGGCGGTGCGACGTCGAGCGGGCCGGCGGCGGCGAGCGCCAGGCTTTCACGGCGGAACAGCTCCTTTGCTAACGGGCGGGTCCACCACGGCACACCGTCGAGGCGCCGCAGCACGGCGTCGACCTCGTGGTCGTCGAGGCGAAAGCGTCCGCGCTCGATCGTGGAGAAGACGTCGCGCTTGAGGACCGTGCCGGAACGCCAGCGCCCTGCGAGTTCTTTCGGACCGATAGTCATACGGGTTTGTAGCACGGCAATCTTTATTCCGCCGCGGCAGGCACAGCGCCGGCGAGCCAGGATTCGAGGTCGTCAAGAGCGCGTAGGCAAAGCGCGCGTTTTTTGTCGGCTGTTTTGTCCGCGCCGCGCAACCTCCTTCCGTCCGGGCGTGTGTGGGCACGCGAAAGCGGGGGAAACAATCCGAAATTCACGTTCATCGGTTGAAACGAGCGCGGACCCGAATCGATCGTCTCGATATGACCGCCGGTGATATGGCCGAGGAGCGCGCCGTGGGCCGTGGTCGGCGGCGGCGCGATGGCCGCTTCGCCAAGCCTTTCGGCGGCCGCAAAGTACCCAGCAAGTAGCCCGATCGCCGCCGATTCGACATAGCCTTCGCATCCGGTGATCTGTCCGGCAAAGCGCAGGCGCGGCGTGGCTTTCAATCGGAGCAAGGGGTCGAGCAATTTCGGTGAATTGAGAAACGTATTGCGATGCAAGCCGCCGAGCCTTGCGAACTCAGCCTGCATCAGTCCCGGAATGGTCCGGAAGATGCGCACCTGCTCGGCGTATTTCAATTTGGTCTGAAAACCCACGATGTTGAACAGCGTGCCGAGCCTGTTGTCCTGGCGAAGCTGCACCACGGCGTAGGGTTTGACATCCGGATCGTGCGGGTTGGTCAGGCCGAACGGCTTCATCGGTCCGTGGCGCAACGTCTCGCGTCCGCGCTCCGCCATCACTTCGATCGGCAGGCAACCGTCGAAATAGGGCGTCGTCGCCTCGAAGTCATGGAAAGCGGTTTTCTCGCCGGCAAGCAGCGCGTCGATGAAAGTCTCATAGTCCTCGCGGGTGAGCGGACAGTTCACATAATCGGCGCCGGAGCCGGCAGGGCCCGCCTTGTCGTAGCGCGATTGGAACCAGGCGACGCCAAGATCGATCGAGTCACGATGGACGATCGGCGCGATGGCGTCGAAGAACGACAGTGCTTCCTCGCCGGTTAGCGTGCGGATCGCTCCCGCCAGGCGCGGCGACGTCAAAGGGCCGGTCGCAACAATGACGTTGTCCCAGTCATTCGGCGGCAGGCCGATTTCTTCGCGCCTGATTTCGACGAGCGGCTCGGCATTAAGTGCGGCCGTCACCGCGCCGGCAAATCCGTCGCGATCGACCGCGAGCGCGCTTCCCGCCGGCAGCTTATGCGCATCGGCCGCGCGCATGATGAGTGAGTCGAGCCGGCGCATTTCCGCATGCAACAGCCCGATGGCGCTGCCTTGCGCGTCGTCGGAACGAAACGAATTCGAGCAGACAAGTTCGGCAAGCTGCGCGGTTTTATGAACGGCCGTGGCGCAAGACGGACGCATTTCGTGCAGCACAACCGGCACGCCGCGCCGCGCTACATGCCAAGCGGCTTCGCTGCCGGCAAGGCCGCCGCCGATGACATGAACTGGCCGCAATCTGTTCGCCACGCCAGTAAATTACGCCGCTGCCCGCAGCACGACAACATCCGGGACGAAGATATGGGGGTGCGGTGTTAGTAAACGCGCGACTGCGGGGGGTAGGGAACCTTCTATGCTTGATGTAATGAGGTCCACGGCGCGCGGAAGGACCTTGGCAACAAATTTCGACGTCGAGATCCTGGCGCTCGCGACCGCGAATCCCGCCTTTCGCCTGCCACAATCCGAGGCGGCTGCCCGCGCCAAAGAGCTTTACCCGCGTCTTAAGAAACTGTGGCCGCTCTACGATAATACCGGCATCGACGTCAGGTATAATTGCGAGCCGATCGAGTGGTACCTCAAGCCGCATAGCTGGGAGGAGCGCACCGAGTCGTTCCGCCGGCACGCGGTCGACCTGTTGGAGCAAATCACGATCAAGACGACGGAGGGCGCCGGCCTCGCGCTCGATGCGGTCGACATGATCGTGACCAATACGGTGACGGGCCTAGCGATTCCAAGCCTCGACGCCATGCTGCTCAATCGGCTGAAACTGTCTCCAAACATCGAGAGGCTGCCGATGTTCGGACTGGGCTGCGGCGCCGGCGTCGCGGGCCTCGCGCGCGCCGCACGCCTGGCACATGCGGTGGACGGCGCGCACGTGTTGTTCTTGACTGTCGATCTTTGCAGTCTCTGCCTGCGGGTGAACGATCCGAGCCCCGCTATGTTTGTCTCTAGCGCGCTGTTCGGCGATGGCGCCGCGGGCTTGCTCTTGCACAACACCAGGAACGGGTCGCGCGCCGGTCCGCGCATCCTTGCGAGCGGCGAATGGTGCTGGCGCGAGACTGAGCACATCATGGGATGGGACATCAAGGAAGATGGCTTCGGTATCGTCCTTAGTCCGGAATTGCCGGCGCTGATGAAAAAGGCGTTGGAGCCTGCGCTGCAGGGTTTCCTCGCCCGCAATGGATTTTCGCTGTCGGATTTCAACGGTTTTTTGTTTCATCCGGGCGGACGCAAATTACTCGAGACGATGGAAGAGGTGCTCGGGCTGTCGCGCGACCAATTGCAATACTCATGGGAAGTGCTGCGCCGCTACGGCAATATGTCGTCGGCGACGGTACTGTTCGTCCTCGAACAGGCGCTCAAAGCAGGCGCGCGCGGTCCGCATTTGCTGGCGGCGTTCGGTCCCGGCTTTTCCGCTTATTTCGTCGCGGCCGAGCTGTGACGGCGTTCGGCTGGGGCGCGGCCTTGCTTGCGTTCATCACCGCACAGCGGATTGTCGAGCTTTGGTGGGCCAAGCAAAACGAACGGCGTCTATTCGCAGCCGGCGGCATTGAGTTCGGTCGGTCGCACCTCTTTTTGATCGTCGTTCTTCATGCTGCCTGGATCATCGGCCTGTGGATGCTCGGCTACGACCGTTCGGTCAATCCGTTCTTCCTGGTCGTTGTGGTCTTGCTGCAGGTCGCGCGATTTTGGGTTTTGTTCACGCTCGGGCGACGTTGGACGATCCGCATCGTCGCCGTTCCCGGGGAGATACTGGTCGCGCGCGGCCCTTATCGTTTTCTGCGCCACCCCAATTATGCGGTGGTCGCAGGCGAGTTCGCCGCCGTTCCGCTGGCGCTCGGCCTGCCGATCTATGCGCTCGTCTTCACCATTCTCAATGCCGCGGTGCTTGCGATCCGCCTCCCGGAGGAGAACGCGGCGCTCACCGCGACACTGCGAGGCGAGGGCCTCTCGCGCGACGGCGATTTTCGCGGCTCGCGGCTGGTTGGCTGACAAGGCGCGCTCTGCTATAGCCGCCTTAAGCCGCCAACCATTGGCTCGCGAGGCTCGCCTTTGTCCGTTGATACCGAAACCGTTCGCCGGGTCGCGCATCTTGCGCGTATCGCCGTCGCCGAAGGTGAGCTTGAGAACCTTCGCGGTGAGCTCAACGCGATCCTGGCCTTCATTGAGCAGCTTGCGGAGGTCGAGGTCGAAGGCGTCGAGCCCATGACCTCCGTGACACCGATGACGATGAAGACGCGCGAGGACGAAGTGACCGACGGCGGCATTCCCGACGCCATCATCGCCAATGCGCCGGCGCGCGAGCATCACTTCTTCCTCGTTCCGAAAGTCGTGGAGTAGAGCCGATGTGCTGGGCTTGCGAACAAGACGCGATCTGGCTCGCTTACTTGGAAAGCCAAGGTCGCTTGAACCCCGACGATCCCGAAGCCGTCGAAGCCCTGTTCGCGGCCTTTCCGGTGCAGCCGGTGCCGGTGCAGGGTGAAAAAGCCCAAGCGAAAAACGAGCCGTCCCCGGCGTCCGACCGAAATCCATATTTCTGCGACGATCCCAAGGCTGGATGATCGACCTTACCTCGCTTACGCTTGTCCAAGCGCGTGACGCGCTTCGCAAGAAAGAATTTTCAGCCACGGAATTGGCCGAAGCGCATCTCGCGGCGATGGAAAAGGCGCGCGCGTTGAACGCGTTCGTTCTGGAAACGCCGGAACGCGCCCGGGCCATGGCGCGCGGCTCGGACGAGCGGTTGGCGAGAGGCGAGGGTGGTCCGTTGGAGGGAGTGCCGCTCGCGATCAAGGATTTGTTCTGTACGGCAGGCGTCCGCACAACGGCCTGTTCGCACATTCTCGATAATTTTCTTCCCCCTTATGAATCGACGGTCACCACGAATCTCTGGCGCGACGGCGCAGTACTCCTTGGCAAGACCAATGCCGACGAATTCGCCATGGGGTCGTCGAATGAAACGTCATATTACGGGCCGGTCGTGTCGCCGTGGCGGCGGCGCGGTTCGCAAGCCAAACTGGTGCCGGGCGGATCGTCCGGCGGCTCCGCGACCGCTGTGGCGGCGCGGATTTGTTTGGGCGCTATCGGTACGGATACCGGCGGATCGATCCGCCAGCCGGCGGCCTTTTGCGGCATCGTTGGATTAAAGCCCACTTACGGCCGTTGCTCCCGCTGGGGGATCGTCGCGTTCGCCTCATCCCTCGACCAGGCGGGACCGTTTGGACGCTCGGTCCGCGATTGCGCCATTCTGTTGCATTCGATGGCCGGTGACGATGCGAAGGACACGACCTGCGTCGACATTCCGGTGCCGGACTACGAACAGGCGATCGGCCGTTCGGTCAAAGGCACGCGCATCGGCATTCCCAGGGAATATCGGATGCCCGGCATGGCGGCCGAAATCGATACGCTGTGGCGCACCGGCGGCCAGTGGCTCAAGGACGCCGGCGCTGAACTCGTCGATATTTCGTTGCCCATGACGAAATATGCGCTGCCGGCCTACTACATCGTTGCGCCGGCCGAGGCATCCTCCAATCTCGCGCGCTATGACGGCGTGCGCTACGGCTTGCGCGTTCCCGGCCGGGACGTGATCGACATGTACGAACACACCCGCGCTGCCGGCTTCGGCAAAGAGGTGCGCCGGCGCATCATGATCGGCACTTATGTGCTCTCGGCGGGCTATTACGACGCTTACTACCTGCGGGCGCAAAAGGTGCGGACGCTCATCAAGCGCGACTTCGAAAAGTGCTTCGCCGATGGCATCGACGCGATCCTCACCCCGACGACGCCGTCGGCGGCATTCGGTTTCGGCGAAAGAGGACGCGCGAGCCCCGTCGAGATGTATCTCAACGACGTTTTCACGGTAACGGTCAACATGGCCGGGCTTCCGGGTATTTCAGTGCCCGCGGGTCTCGACAGTCAGGGACTGCCGCTAGGGCTACAACTCATCGGCCACCCCTTCGCCGAAGAGACACTGTTCGCGCTCGGCGCCGTGATCGAACGGTCCGCCGGATCGTTTACGCCGGACCGATGGTGGTAGATAAAATTTGTCAAGGCGGCGTCGCACATCCTTGAGAGAAGCGCGACATGACACCGGTCAATTTTAAGAGATCGCTTGCCGAAAAAGCGCCGCCCAGGAGCGTTTCAGCCGCGCTGCGGGCGCTATGGTGGGCGGCGAACAACGACTGGGATAAGGCCCATCGGATCGTCATGAACGAAGACAGCCGCGATTGCGCCTGGGTGCACGCTTATCTTCACCGCGTCGAAGGCGATCTGGATAATGCCGGCTATTGGTATCGCCACGCGCATCGCAAACCCGCGACGCATGAACCGGCCACGGAATGGAATGAGATCGCCGCGACGCTGTTGGAAAGCGATCGCCCCTAGAAATTCCATTGTTATCGCCGCGACGCGCCTCACGCACCGTGCGGGTCGTCGAACCGCTTGCGGTCCTTGCTGGCTGCGGAGTCGGTCATTTCGTACCGCTGCCGCGGCAAAGCCTGCGGACATTCGCGCTGGAGAAAGCCGATGAGCTTCTCGCGGATTTCAGCGCAAAGATCGGCCGTGGTGCCCGTGCTGGCGGCGGTCAGCAGCATGCGTAACTCGACGGCGTTGGGCGTAGCATTGATGGCCTGCAGGTTGACGAGCTTGGCGCCCGGTTGCGCCGATTGCCCGACCAGCTCGACGGCCTTGGCTCGAATGCGCTCGATCGGAGCCGTGTAATCAAGATAGAGCACGACGTTGCCGATATTGGCGGTGGCGCTGCGCGTCCAGTTGTAGAACGGCTGCTGAATGAAATAATTGAGCGGCACGATCAGCCGCCGTAAATCCCATAGCCGGATCACGACATAGGTGGCGTTGATTTCCTCGATCCAGCCGTATTCATTTTGAACCGTAACGGCATCCTCGATGCGAATGGGTTGCGTTATGGCGAGCTGGATGCCGGCAATGAGATTGCTCAAGACGGGCTGGGCGGCGAGGCCGAAGATCACACCCGCAACGCCGGCCGATGCGAACAGGCTGACGCCGTATTGGCGCACTTCGTCGAAAGTCATCAGGGCGAAGCCGAGTGTCAGCAAAATGATGATGGTGTCGAGCGCCCGCACCATTACCCGCACTTGGGTGATGTGCTTGCGCGCCAGCAGATTGTCTTCGGCGTCGATGCTAAAATTCCGCAGGTAAAAATCAGCGGCAATGTGAAGTACAATCAGCGCGATCCAGCCGATCAGACAGATCGTCGCCAGAATCAGGCAGCGAACCACGACGAGTCTGATGTCCGTTCCCAGCGGCGCCGCCGACAAGGCAATGGCGAGCGCAGCGAGCAGAAGCGCAAGCCGCGTCGGATTTTTTGTCGCCGCTATGGCGCGGCTAAGGTAAGGCCGGCGATCGGCGAATATCCGCCGCAGCGATCCAAGCACTATCGCGTGGACGATGAAGGCGACCGCAAGCGCGACCACCAGCAGTAAGCCGGACACCATCCAAGACGGGGCAAAAGAAAGCACCGCGCTCGGATCATTGAGTTTGGATTGGGCGTCTTGAAATATGCTTTGCGCCATGATGGGCGAATATAATCGAAAACGCGCAGCTTAACCGGCGGTTTCGTCCGGGACGCGCCGCACTGGACAGCCCCTCAGGCTGGTGGCATCTAGGGCTAGAGTCCATTGCGCCAGGCGAGCCCGGCGTTAATTTTCCAAACCGGATTTTGTGACAGGTCCTCGCGATGAAAACATTCCTGCTGCGTTTATTTACGTGGTGGAACAGCCAGACCTTCGGGACGCAATGGTGGACCTGGCTTTATGGCGAGTTCGTCGGCGAGGACGAGTTCGGCAATCGCTACTATCGGACCAAGGGCGGCAAGATCGATCCGGCGCTCGGAATCGATCGCCGCTGGGTGATTTATCGCGGGATTACCGAGGCGTCGGTGGTGCCGCCAGGTTGGTATGGCTGGCTTCATCACATCGTCGACGTGCCACCGCCGCAGCAAGACGTGAAGTCCTATCGCTGGGAGAAGCCGCACCAGCCGAATTTGACCGGCACGCCGGTTGCGAATCGGCCGAGCGGCTCAACGCTCGCGCAGGGCCGCAGACCGATGGCAACGGGGGATTATAAGGCGTGGAATCCCGACAATTAATCACGAACGATAAGGCTGGCGTACGCGAACACGGAACCGGACTCTGACTAATCAGGTGGCCGCCTCGCGCTCCAGCCGAACCCTGTTTTCGCCGCATTCGGAATGTTAACGGAAGCAAGGCGCAATACGCCTCCAATTGGCCATAGAGAGAACTGCGCTGTACTCAACAATCATGGCTCGAAATGCCGCGCGTCTTGTCCTGATCGGCGGGATACTCGCCGCTGGATCGGCTGCCGCCCAATATGGCGGTGTTTACGGAGATTCGCCGCCGCGCCCGCCGGCCGATGTGCCGAACGGACAGTTCCCGGCTCAGCCGCCGCCAGTCCAGTATCCGGGGCAGCAGCAGTACCCTGCGCAACAGCAATATCCGGCGCAGCATCAATACCCCGCGCAACAGCAATATCCGGAGCAATATCCGCCGCAGCAGCAATATCC
>JBAPZR010001170.1:0-1834 GCA_049285335.1 Xanthobacteraceae bacterium
GCTCGCATCTATGAGTGCAATTGCCCTGGCCGCATCATCGCCAAGAGTGAAGTCGTGTTCGCCAGTCCACGCTCCATTGCTCGCGCTACCGTAGTGTTCAGGTGTTAGCAGCTCATAGTTGTCGCCGAGCGCGTCCGCTAAGGAATACCATTCGCTAGCCCCTGCACCCGAACAATGCAGAGCTATCACCGGCATTCGGTATGTCGTCTGGCGGTAATATGGAGGATTCATTTTCATAGTCGTGCTTTCTGCATTGATTTTTTCAGTAATAGCGATTGAACACGCACTCGCTTTTCGGCTCACGCCTCCAACTCCTCCGTTCGAGGCCTTTCATCGAGAAGCGAGCAAGGTGGAAGCTTGTTATTCCAAGGTGCGACAATGCTCGCGTGGCTTCGCTCACGACGTCGATATACGCTGGGCTGGCGGGAGCGCGAATGATCAGGCAACCGGATCAACTGACCATTCATCCAAATTAGAGCCACTACGATGGATACTCTGTCGGAAGTACTGCGCTCAGTTCGCCTGACGGGCGGTGTCTTTCTTTCCGCCCATTTCACGGCGCCCTGGTGCATCAGTGTCGCAATGACGCCTGAGGACTGCGCGCCGTTTCTAAAAAAGCCGGCGCAAGTGATCGGTTATCACGTCGTCACGGAAGGTCGGTTGATTGTTGCCATCGAAGGCGAACCAACAATCGAAGTCAGCGCCGGCGAAATCGTATTGTTTCCGCAAAATGAGCCGCACACCTTGACCAATGAGGTCGGGATAAAATCGATCAGAGCCCGCGACCTCATTCAAAAATCGCCGAATGGCAGTCTTTTTCGTATTGAGCACGGCGGCGGCGGTACCGCCACCAGCATCGTGTGCGGCTTTCTTGCCAGTGAGGAAAATTACAACCCGCTGATGTCTGCACTACCCAAGGTTCTAAAGATAGACATTCGTTACGGCGCGTCACGTGAGTTGATTGAAGCTTCCGTGCGGTTTGCTGCCGGCGAGCTGGCTGGTGGCGAATTAGCCTCTTCCAGCGTGGTGATACGGCTGTCTGAATTGCTATTCACTGAGGCAATTCGACAGTACTCATCGACATTGGGCGAGGACGAAGTTGGCTGGTTGAAAGGATTGAAGGATCCTTATGTTGGCCGAGCACTTGCGATAATTCATCACAAGCTCGGCGAGCCCTGGTCCGTAGAAACGCTCGCCAGCGAAGTTGCGCTGTCTCGTTCTGCCTTTGTCCAGCGTTTTACGTCACTCGTCGACATGTCTCCAATCCGATATCTCACCCTCTGGCGTCTTCAAACCGCCAAGATCAGTTTGCGAGAAACGACCAAAACCATCGCCCAGCTCGCGCACACTGTTGGCTATGACTCTGAAGAGGCATTTAGCCGGGCATTCAAGCGCGAATTCGGGATATCGCCTGCTCGATGGAGAGATCAAGGATGAATGGATCGCCTCCGGGCTTGGCCTCGAGATACGCCAAGTCAGCTTTCGTTTGTTAGGCAAGTTCAGTTCGATTTTCGCACAGGGCCTTACTCACTTTGTCGCGTCGATCTCCATGCGGTCGCGACGGCACGGCTTATGTATTGGCGAGCCTGTTCGTGCGCGATCTCCAGCACTTTTTCAGACGAGGTAGCTTCATTTCGATAGTACTTCCGCCAAAGGAAAGGGAGATTCTCGTTCATTTGATGTCTCCGGCAGTGTCGATCCCTCGACATCGACTATCTAAGCGCATTTGAACTTGGCGCTAATGATCGTTCAGCCGGATTATCTGACTGTCCGTCCAAATCTGGGGACGGCTGCTTCCAAGGGCCTGGGTAGGGAGAGGTCCGTTGAAGCTTTT
>JBAPZR010001171.1:0-4153 GCA_049285335.1 Xanthobacteraceae bacterium
GGAGTATTATTGTGCCTACCGACGGCACCTGCGCTGCCACTTGGAGAGAGTGGAGGACCTCGGTATGTCCCCGATTTCCGAACAGCTCTCGGACAAGCCACGGCTTGTCTTAGCAGTCTACATGGACGTGCGGGACATCAAGCACAATAGGGATCGAGAAATTAAACACCGAGCACCGGCCCCTGCGCCCGGCAACTGACAGCCGGGGCATCTGCAGCTCAGTGAGCCAAGATCGGCCGATTAGCGCCAGCAAATCCATTCGGCGCACCGCCAGCAGCACTCTCCGTATCAATTAGGCGCATGCGCGTCGGGTCAAAAATTCCTTCAGTATCTACCATATATGAATTGACAAGCGCCTTATGGGACGCGCGTCGGTGTAGGCTAGTCGAAGAGGAGAACGATTTTGAAGGCTCAATCGCGAATGAGGCCGCCCGCGCTCGTGCCGAAGCAAGTTTCAGAAAGGAAGAGCGTGCCAAAGAAGGCGCGAAGGCTATGATGGAATATCAGGCCAACGGCCGAATGATTCGGGAAAAGACGGAGCGATTGAAGGCACTTCGATTGGCCAAGGAGGCGGCCGACAAGGAGCGCGCCGGTTAATCGGTGCGGCGCCTTGAAACCAACACATCGATCGACCATATGGTTGTTGCGGCCTGATGGCTAGCGGCGAGCCGCGTGTACGGGATCCCGTCAGACGGCTTCTGGCTCGCACACATTCAATCTCACTGACAGCCCAGATCGCGCGGGGGTGTCTTAATCGCCCGACGCATTGCATGCCGCGGCGTATCGCCCAGCGGCTGTGCAAACGCGCATACAAGAAAGTCTATCCGGTGACCTCCTTTCATCACTTCGCACTGAACGACGCGATCATGCGCGCAGTCGTATAGGAAAAATACCTCACTCCAACTCCGATCCAAGCACAAACGATACCGAACGTCATGTCGGGTCGGGACGTGATCGGAATTGCGCAGACCGGGACTGGCAAAACCGCCGCCTTCGCGCTGCCGATTCTGCACCATCTGGCCACGAGCCCACTGCCGCTGGCACGCAAGAGCTGCCGGATCCTGGTGCTCAGCCCGACGCGCGAGTTGTCCGGCCAAATCCTCGACAGTTTCCGCGCTTATGGCCGCCATCTGCGCGTTAAAGCCGCGCTGGCAATCGGCGGCGTACCGATGGGTGCCCAGGTTCGTACACTGCTCAACGGCGTGGATGTCCTCGTCGCCACGCCCGGCCGGTTGCTTGATCTCGTCAAGAGCAATGCACTTCGGTTGAGCGAGGTGGAATGCCTCGTTCTCGACGAGGCCGACCGCATGCTCGACATGGGCTTCATCCATGACATCCGTAAGATTGTTGCCAAGCTACCGGTCAATCGGCAAACCCTGATGTTTTCAGCGACCATGCCTCGCGCCATCGCCGAGCTTGCCGCGCACATGCTGCGCAACCCGATCAAGGTCGCGGCAGCGCCGTCCGCCTCGACGGTTGATCGCGTCGAGCAGCGTGTTATTCGTGTTGATCGCTCCGCAAAGCAGGCGGTCCTGATCGACGTGTTGCGGCGGGAAACAATCGACCGGGCCCTGATCTTCACCAGGACCAAGCACGGCGCCGATAAGGTCGCGCGTGGCTTGATCAGCGCTGGCATCGGCGCCGAAGCAATTCATGGCAACAAATCGCAAAACCAGCGCGAACGCGTACTAGCGGCCTTTCGTAAAGGTGAGGTCAGGACACTCGTCGCTATTTGATAGAGTTCTTTTAGGCCATCGGTGCTGAGATGCGCAACGAATTCCTGCACATCTTCACCAATGGCTTGGTGCTTTCGGTTTTGTTCTAAATGTCACAATATGACGTAGCGATCCATGTCGACCTTGTTTAACTCGTCGTTTTTTGAGTTTTACTGATTTATGTCAAAGAGGAGCCGCAGAGCCGTTCGAGTCGCTAATCGTTGGCAGAATGATTTCGCACTCGAGGCCGGCTGGGTTCCAATCGAGGCGCATTTCGCCCTTTGATTGCTCTTTGATAATGCGGCCAACAATGTGGGTGCCGAAGCCTTGGCGCGTTGGCGTCTTGACGGGCGGGCCGCCTCTCTCGGTCCAGCGGAGACTTAGCTGTTCATCCGTCGCATCTGCCCATGCGACCTCGACACGGCCTTCACCGTTCGACAAAGCCCCGTACTTTGCCGCGTTGGTCGCCAGTTCGTGCAAGGCTACTGCAATTGCCTGCGCTGTCTTCGGCTCCAGCACCAGCGCCGGCCCATCCATTTGCACACGCGGCTCGCCGTCTCGAACGTAGGGTGCAAGTTCCTGCTTCACGATAGTAGATAACTCGGCTCCCACCCAGCGCGATTGAATGAACAACGCATGGACTTTCGCGAGCGCCTGAATGCGTCCTTCAATCGCCTCTTTGAGGCCGTCCGGGCTGTCAGACTGGGAAAGGCTTACCGCCGCTTGAACGGTTGCAAGAATGTTCTTTGCGCGGTGTTCGGCTTCCCCAGCCAAAGTGGCGAGTTGTCTTTCGCGCTGCTTGTGCTTGGTAACGTCTTGGAAGCAGTTGACCGCGCCGCGAATGTTCCCGCTAGCATCCTTCAATGCTTCGATGTTAACCAGCACAACATCGCGCGAGCCATCCGAACGCTCGACCACGATTTCCCGATTGTGAATAGATACCCCGCTCCGCAAAACCTCCCCCATAGGGCAATCAGGATGCGCTATCGGGCCACCGTCGAGGTGGTACATGCGGTATGAGCCGCAGAAGCGATCCGTTGGGTCATTGAGTTTGGGAGAACGACCCCAAAGTTTGGCGGCGTGGTTGTTATAGTGAATGATAAGTCCTTCCGCATCGCAAACGTAAATGGCAACGGGCAGTAGATCAAACAGCCGGCCGACCATCGGCAGCTTGGGATCAACTGGCACACGTTCGTTAAGCTGCGGCCGCTGGTCGGCAAGATCTTGAAGGCTTTCGGTAAACATGTGGCTACGAGCAAGAAATAGCCAGCGATCCTCAAGGTCGAGGTACGACCTTTTCAACGCCGGATCGGCTGTCGCTTCTGCTTGCGCCTTGGCCTCAGCGGCACGCCGATGGCACTCTCGAACCTGCTCACTCAACTGTTGAAGCACAACACGACCTCGATCGATCAATCATTCTTTCGCGACCCTCCCAGGGCCGCTGCCGGTAATGTCAGGACTTTAGGATTAAAGAGGGGTCCAAGTCTGTCTGAGAGCCGACTTATGCGATCACCCCGCGCACTTTTCAAACTGACCTGCCCGGCGTCCCCTGTAGGAACGGGGTGGTACGCTCGGCGTTGCCGTAAGAGTAAGGAGACTGTTCAACTCTCTGCCTGTTTTCAAGATACGCCAAGCGTTTGATAGATAACGTTCCGTTTGCCCTCCACCGAATTATTTTCGTAACTCCGCGGGCACCTGGGACAGCCGGAAACTAAAGCGCCGGTCATCCGACCGGACAAGTTTGGTATGCTGCACTTTGGGGCAGTCACGCGGCCCTCTGGGCAGTCAGGAGGTTGTTCTGGCCGAAACGTCGCGCCACGACCACCGGGGCAACCGCTTGCTTGCGGCGATGTCCCCTGAAACTCTCGCGATCCTCGATCAGGACTTAAAACAAGTTTCGATCGCGCAGGGCGGGGTGATGTTTGAGCCCGGCGCGCCACTCGATACCATCTACTTCCCGCAAACCGGCCTCGTTTCGCTTCTGATCCTGACTGGAACCGGGGAAGCGCTCGAGACGGCAACGGTGGGCCGTGAAGGCGCTGTTGGCTTGCAAGGTAGATTTGGCACGCGGTTCTCCTTCACCCGCGCCGTTGCGCAGATCGGCGGGCGTTTCACCGCCATCCGCGCTGCGCGCTTCGCAGAGCTTGTTGATGGCAATGCGGCCGTCAGCAATCTGTTCTCGCGCTACAGCGAAGTGCTGTTGGCGGAGGCCCAGCAAATCGCAGCATGTAACGCCGTACACAATGGGGTTTCGCGGCTCGCGCGCTGCCTGTTGCAAATTGCCGATCGCATCGACAGCGAAGAGCTCCCGATGACGCAGGAAACTCTCGCCGAGATGGTAGGCATGCGGCGCACCAGTGTCACGCTACTGGCGCAGGAACTTAAGGAGAAGGGACTGATCCGCTACAGCCGCGGCCACATCGTCATTATCAATCGCA
>JBAPZR010001172.1:0-7393 GCA_049285335.1 Xanthobacteraceae bacterium
TTCCGGTTGACACCCGATCCGCAATTCGATGCGGACAGTTTGCGGTTAAAAATGTGTCAGGCTGTGGTCTTGGGCGCGATGAGAAAAGCGGCGCCCAGGCGACAACCGGGCGAAAATACTATTGAGCCTCATTGCGACGATCTACCGGTTCTCGCCTGGCTGCACACGCACCTGACCGCCGGCGTTTAACGGCTACCGTCAGGTGCTAGCGATGTAGACATCGCGGAGGACGCTCGCTTCAAGTTCCAGATCATCCAGCCGGTGCTTAACCACGTCGCCTATGCTTATCATGCCGGCCAGTTTGCCGTTGCGAAGCACAGGCATGTGGCGCACGCGATGGCGGGTCATCAAGCGCATCAGATGGGTGAGATCATCCCCGAGGGACGCGGTTATCAAGCCATGCGTCATGATGTCCTTCACCTGCATAGACGCAACCGGCTCGCCGTAGTGAGAAAACGCGCGCACAATATCGCGTTCGGAGATGATACCGAGAATATCGTCGTTGCTCGTCACCACCAGAGCGCCAACGTTCTTTGCGCGTAGCCAGTCTGCCGCTCTTTTGATGCTGGCTTCCGGCGCTATGGTAGCAACCTCCGTTCCCTTCCGTTCCAAGATGCTTTCAACGTTCATGGCCGAATTTCCCTGTATTCGATGTGGGATGCCGGCTTTTGGAGTCGACGCCAATTATTCCACGTCTCAAGCCAGGATCATTCCGATCAATGTCAAAACAGCGCATCAACCGCGCCTGCCTCCAACATCCGGAGCGGTCTCTACCCGGCGATCCCTTGCTCTCAGCGAACGCAACAATATACCGAAAAGTTCCATTTTTCACGTTTTATCGAAGTGCCTGATAGTAGGAAGAGAGCGTAACGCGAAATCGGTATGAAGAAGCCGTTCGTTCCATGTCTCGACATGGCTCAACGCAAAAGGCGTCCGCCGACGGCTGTTACTACTATGAAAAAACTGTTTCATTGAGCGCTTTGCAGGCAGCTTTTACCAAGCGCGTCGTATAAGTTCACAGTATCTTTCCAGCGAAAAAATTACCGACCACCGTCGCATCGCTCGATGATATTCCGGCGCAAGCATCCTGTGTTTGAACAGCTCATCGCAGTCCGCGAATCGGTCCAGCTTTCAAACCTGTCCACCGGGCACGCGCTCGGCATTGACCTCAGCAGACTTGAGGAATTAGAAATATATCTTTAGGGGCCGTCATGATTCAGAATGTGGTGTGGAGCGTCTCTATCGTACTGATGGGATGTCTTGCTGCCGTATTCGTCTGGGTGGCCACCGGCGCTAATGTGGCGATCGCCAATTACGGACCCGTCGTCGATCGGGCTTACCGGCTCCGCACCTGGCTTTTTGCGCTCGCGATCGTTGTGCTCGTCGGAACGAACTACAAAACCCTCGGCGCATTGCCCTACATCGATACGCTTCCGCAACTGCCCGCAGCGGCGGTGCAGCCGAGCCAGGCCGTGGCCGAACAATGGTCGTGGACGATCACGCCCAACGCTTTCAAGGTCGGCCAAACGGTGGAGTTTCACGTCACAAGCAAGGACGTGAACCATGGCTTCGCGCTCTACGATCCCGAATTCCGGATCGTGGCCGAGACGCAGGCGATGCCCGGCTACACCAACGTCCTGCGCTATACATTCACCGAGCCCGGCACCTATCAGGTACTGTGCCTCGAATATTGCGGCGTCGCCCATCACGAGATGAAGTCCGAAATCAAAGTCACCGACCGCTAATGCCGCAAACCTTCAGGCACCGCAGCGACCGCGCGATCAGGAGGGAACCATGACAATGGCCGCCACGGCAGGCCGCGCCGCAATCAATCCGCGTGCGGCGGTCTTTGCCTATCTCGCTGTGTCGGGGATCGTCTTGCTGCTGATGATGCTCCTCGGTTTGATCATGCGGCTCGCTCAGGCGCAATGGATCAATGTGCAGCCCGATTTCTTTTACGTGGCGATGACCATGCATGGCGCCGGCATGGTCGGCATTGCCGGCCTGAGCGGTGCGGCTGTGATGTGGCATTTCGTTCGTCGCCACATTCCAGTCTCGACCGCGATCTTTCTCGCCAATCTCGTGTTTTTCCTGATCGGCGCCGTTCTCATCCTTGGTGCCGGTTTCATCGGCGGGTTCGGCGCCGGATGGACTTTCCTGTTCCCGTTGCCGGCTCATTCCGGCGGGCTGTGGTCGGTCAATGCCGCCGCTTCCTATCTCATCGGCCTGATTTTCATCGGCGTCGGCTTCCTGCTTCTGCACCTCGACATAGCCCGGGGAATTATGTCGGTCTACGGCGGGCTCGGCGCCGGTCTCGGAGTCAAACAAGCCTTCGGTCTGGCGGAAGGAAAGGACGGTCCACCGCCCGCGGTCACTGCAGCCACCATGGTATCGATCGTCAACATCCTGGGCATCGTGTTCGGCGCCGCGGTGTTGATTTTGTCGCTTGTCAATTTGTATGTACCGAGCTTCACGTTCAACGCACTCGTGGCCAAGAATATGATCTATTTCTTCGGCCACGTATTCATCAATGCCACGATCTACATGGCGGTGATCGCGGTCTACGAGATTTTGCCGATCTCCACGCATCGCCCCTGGAAGACAAATGCCGCCTTCTACTTCGCCTGGGTGCTCACGACCTTGATGGTGCTCACCGTCTACACGCATCACTTGCTCATGGATTTCGTCATGCCGACTTGGGCGCTGGTCGCCGGCCAGATCATCTCGTGGCTGAGCGGTCTGCCTGTATTGCTCGTGACGGCGTTCGGGACTTTGACCAACGTCTATCGTTCAGGCATGCGATGGAATCCGGCAGCAGCCTTGGTCTTCCTCGGCGTCGCCGGCTGGTCGATCGGCGTGATCCCGGCGATTGCCGACGGAACGATTGCCGTGAACAGCGTCATGCACAACACACAATGGGTGCCGGGCCATTTCCATACCTATTTGCTGCTCGGCATGGTGGCGATGGTGCTTGGTTTCATGACCTATCTCACCGAATCGCAGCCGCGCTATGGGTTTGTCTGGCTGGGTTACTGGCTGTATGTGGCGGGCGGCGTCACCTTCGTGCTGGCGTTCCTCCTGGCCGGCAGCGCCAGCGTGCCGCGCCGCTATGCCGTACACGCCGCGCAATGGCTGTTCTATGATCGCATGGGATCCGTCGGCGCGACCATCGCCGTCGCCGGCGCCCTGATCCTGGTGGCGCGATTTTTTGCCGGCATCCGAACGGCCGCATTTACGCAAGATCCAAGCTGATGACTCGCAGCTTTCTGGTTCTACTTACCTTCGTGATGTCGACTGGAGTAGCCGCGCTCGCTTTCGAGACCGACGGTTTCCGTGTCGTCACCAGTGCGGGCGCGCGGCAATTGTCCGTCGAACGCGCTCCACCAATGATGCCGGATGCACGGCTTGTCGACCAGGACGGCACGCCTTTCACACTGAGCGCGTACAGAGGTCGAGCGGTGCTGGTCGACTTCATCTACACACGCTGCCCCACGATCTGCGGCTTGCTCGGCGACGACTTTGCGAACGTGCTGCAATTGATGAAGGCAACGCGATTGAGCACGCCAATCGATCTGCTGAGCATCAGCTTCGATCCTCAAAATGACGGGCGGGAGGCGTTGCGGCTTTACGGCGAGCGTTTCGGCGCCAAGGCGCCGCGCTGGCGCATCGCCGCGCCCTCCAACAAACAGGAGCTTGCAGGCTTGCTGCAAAGCTTCGGCGTCGTCGTCATTCCCGATGGGACAGGTGGTTTCATTCACAACGATGCCGTCTATGTGATCGACGCGCGCGGCCGCCTCGCCCGCATTCTCGATCCTGATCCGCCGGCCGGGCTCGTGGATGCCGGCCTTGAGGTCGCCGCGCAATGAATGCCTCTCGCCTCTTCGCCGGAGCTTGCGGATTATGGGTTGTCCTTTGGCTGCCACCCATTCGGAGCGCTTTGGAAAGCGACATGGCCCTGCACATGGTTGTGCAGGTGCCACTCCTGATAGCGCTCGGCGTGCTCCTTGCCGCCGCCACCCGTCTGCATGAACCACGCTGGCTGGCCAGAGCCGATTGGCTCGGCATTCCGGGCATCGTCACGGTCGTGCTTGGCACATCGTTCTGGATGCTGCCACGCGCGCTAGACCAGGCTGTCTCCGATCCGCGTGTCGATCTCGTCAAGTTCTTGAGCCTGCCCTTGCTGGTCGGGATGATCCTGGGCGCGAGCTGGCGGCGGATGCCGTCACTCGGCCGCGCGTTCATCTGGGCCAATTTTATTCCCAAGCTCGGCGCCATCGGCGGCCTCTATCTCGCCGCGCCGACACGACTTTGCGCCTATTATCGACTGGACCAGCAAGAACTTGCGGGTTGGACCTTGATCGCCGTTGCGGTCGCGCTGGGAATGACCTGGTCTTTCGCAGCATTCGTCGGCTGGACACCGAGTTGCGCGAAACCGCCAGGAACAGTCGGATCGGCCGGGCATCAGTTCGGCCGCTCGACATGTTGAGCGTCAGCTCGGCGCTTATAGCCTCGATCCAAATCAATGATCGCAACCACTCTTGATTTGTGATGGGAAGAGTGACTGTTTCTGCAGAGGAGTCTCGTTCAATGTGCGATTACAGTCTCCATATCGTCGCCTCGCGGCCCGCTAAGCAGGTGCATTGATGCCAACGATGAATAAGTCTTTGCCACAATCCGATGGGTCTTCCTTCCTTCTTTGCGAAGATGTGAGGGAGGAGGTCAATAACAAGCTCACCATTATCGGCGTCTTTCCAAACGACGATATTGTCCTTCAAAAAGACGTCGTGATTCCATCTCTCATGGCTGTTTTGTTTGCTCGTGGGGGCGAGGGCACTTGTTAGACGAGAATTTCACTTACCGATCCCAAGGGTCAGGCGGTGATTGAAAGTCCGAAACAAACGATCGTTCTCGAGAAAAACAAAGTTCATCTTGCGGCGATCAGGGTCCTGGCTCCGCAACTGCTTGTTGGGCAATACACGATAAAGTTTTTCTTCGACGAAGAACCGATTCAACGGAGTTTCGAAGTGAAGACGGCATAGGGGTTGACGCCCCCCTTTGCGCCCGCGGACCTCGGAGGCCCCGCACGTCAGTCGGACCTAATCCAGCGTTAGCCGCGCAATCGCCAGGTAAGAAACGAACGCACTCGCACAGTTGGACAACTGATCCTGTACTCGTTGCATTGCCCGACGCAGGTCAGGAGGCAGCGGATCTTCGTCTCCACAATATATTTCGAGCATCTCATCGCATTCCCTGGACGCTTCCTCCATTTCTTTAAAAATGTGCTTTACGTTCGGAATTTCCGTCCGATTTTTCGCCGCCGCCATTACCCCCCTGTACATGGAGTCCAATTCTGCCGCATGACTGTTCAATGCTTGAATGGTTTCTCTCACGGAATCTGCATCTCCCATTATGTCCTCCTATTCAAGCTTGAAGTTCGACGGGCCGCGCAAGTGTGCTCAAATTGCTTCGTTGCCTATCGCATAAGCTAAAAACGCGTGAGGAACCGACCGGACCAAATATTTTTGAGCCCACATGTTGTGCACCTCGGTTGGCAATAGGCGCAACGCAGCGTAAATAGAATCATCGATATTGCCTGCGAGCCGAGCGTCGTTCTCGGCCCTTCCCGTTATTTGCAATCGGCCGCCGACAATGCAAGAGACCGCGACCTCGCCTCGCTCAGCGACGGCCCCCTCCCCCTGGGTCAAGCGCTTTTTGCCGCTGATCAAGCCAGGCGGCCTTGTGCTCGATCTCGCGGCCGGCAGTGGCCGGCATGTTCGCCTGCTGCGCGAATGCGGATTTGCCGTGCGCGCGATCGACCGTGATACCACGGCACTATTGGCGTTCGCGGGGCCGCGTTGCGAGGTACGCCGGATCGACCTCGAGACCGATGACAAGAGCCAACTCGGCAACGACTATGATGGAATCATCGTTTCCAACTATCTGCACCGCCCACTGCTCTCGGCGATTGCCTGCGCCCTCGCGCCGGGTGGAGTGCTGATCTACGAGTCATTCGCGCGCGGCAACGAGCGCTTCGGCCGGCCGCGTAATCCCGATTTCCTGCTTCGTCCAGGCGAACTGCTCGAAGCCTTCACGACTCTTACGGTCGTTGCCTTCGAACAGGGAGAGGTTTCGCTGCCACGCCCCGCCGCGATCCAGCGCCTTGCCGCCGTGCTCGGCCCGATGGGTCCGTTACCGGAGGCGGTAAATTTGGACATTCGCCGGTCGACAGGCTAAGCTGACGACGCGTTAAATATTGCCGACAAGCTGATCGTGATCGAAGAATTTCATGCTTGCGAGCGAGAGCAACCCGCGCGCTACGAATACGCAGGCGGCGTCGGGAGCGATACGAAGGTTATCGCCAAGCGTACCGTACGATACCCTGATATAAGTTCGATAAATTGAAGGCCGCCGGGCATGGCCGATTTCATGTCCCACGTGTCAGTTCCGATCGCCATCGGCGCCGTCGCGGTGGTGCTGCTCCTTGGGCTCATCAATATGATGCGCGGCGGCTCCGGCAACACGTCGCAAAAACTCATGCGGCTTCGGGTGCTGCTGCAATTCATCGCCATCGTCGTTATCATGTTGACGCTATGGATCATGGGGAAATAAGGGTTGTCGGTCGCGTGCGGGTATTCAGCGGCGCGCGCCATTTACCGATTGGGGAACTCGGCTTGGAAATCGCGAGATGAGGCGCCGGAAACCTTGCGAACTATTCGCGCACCCTCTAAAAATAAGCATTCCGAAACGGAGCGGTCCAATGTGGCTCACCATCTTGCTCGCCATTATTTGGGGAGGCGTCTTAGTTGCCTGGCTCATATCGTTGTTCCGGGAATCGCCGGAAGTCCGATATAAAGAGCATGGCGAGGAGATCTCCAGCATTTTAAGGACGTCCTCGGGGAACAGATAATCGGCCAATTTAACGGTCCGGTTCACACGGCGCGCCGGGGCTGGACTCCCCGCGTGCGAACGAAATGCAGTCATTTCCGTTCATCGCATTGTGACTAGCGCCGAATGAATAGTCGGCAGTTTTTGCCAATTGCTTCGAGACTCTTTGGCTTATCCAGCAAACCAATGGTCAATAAGCACACTAATTGCGACGCCTGCCAACGCCGCAGCGATACCGATTGAAACGGTCTCCACCACGGTACGAACCGTCCTGCGTTTCGCTATCCGGCCGCGGCCAACACCGAGCCCAATAAGCAAGGCTACCGTGACGGCGCCGGAGACAATTCGTGCCTGAGGAATCGGAAAGAAGACGAATGGCAGGATCGGGACAGCGGCGGCGAAAAAGTCGGCAAACAGCATCCACAGCGCCTGCTCGAAAGGACTTGATGTCATTTTGGGTGCGCCACCGATTTTCATGGCCAAGGTCGTGGGCCTCTCAGCTTAGTGG
>JBAPZR010001173.1:0-1896 GCA_049285335.1 Xanthobacteraceae bacterium
CTGTGCCGACATAGGTCGGAATGAATGTACTGACTCCCCAAAAGCCGAAGGTCAACGACAGCATCATCACGACCGAGCCGACCAGTGGCCAACGCGCCGCTCGATCAGCGAACAGATCGACGAGAGTAAAGCGTGTCAGGGCTGCGTGCTCGCCGGACAATTCAGTACCTTGGCGCTTCAAAGCGCGGGCCTCGCAGCGCTGCTCGTTTGACCGCTCCCACCTCGCCGACTCAGGGGTATGCCGGAGAATCCAAACGACCGTAAAAGCGGGCAGCACGCCGATGAGGTACATCCAGCGCCAAGCATTGGGGCCCAGGCCGCCGATCAACAGCCATACCACCGAGGCCAAGATGGCCCCGAATCCCGCACCTGATTGCATTAGACCGGCGCCCTTGCCGCGTGCGTGATCAGGCCATAGCTCGGCGACAATCGAAGCTCCGGTGCTCCATTCGGAGCCGATCGCAACACCAACAATAAAGCGCAGCGCCGCCAACGATTCCCAATTCCAGGACAGCGCGCTCAATCCGGTGGTCAGAGAATAGGCGAGGATTGTCAGCACCATCGTGCGCTTGCGGCCGATATAGTCGGCGATGATCCCGCCAAGCATCCCGCCCACGCCCCAGCCAAACAGGGTCGCGGCAAGGACGTAGCCCGCATACCGGGGAATGGCGGCGTGTTCCGCCGGAGCCACCAGCTGCTGCAACGCGAAACCGACGGTAATAAACAGCGCGAAGAATTCGAAGCTATCGAGCGTCCAGCTGAGATTGGCGGCGACAAGCGTCTTCCATTGCGGGCCGCTGAGCGAGCGGTACCACGGCAACGACAGTGCGCCTTCAGTGCTGGCCATCGATCATGCCTCCCGTTTTGTCGATTGTCGCGATCGTTCGCAGGCGGCAGTCTTTGCCCCAACGGCGGCAGCAATTTGCCGGGGATGGTACCAATCTTCAGGACTTCGCGAAAGTTGCGCTCATGTCGCTGGCAGGTCGCCTGCAATCCGAGCCTAGAGTGGCGTGCTCGGGGCTAAAGTGTCTGTTTCTGTTTCTGCTTCGCATCTGGGCACAGTCCTCGGTGCTCCTGAACGCATGACGTGTCACGCTAGTCCGGGCGGCCGGCTCGGGCCGCAGCTTGCCAAACGACCGCAGCGACATTCATCAACACGATGTATTCCCGTCGCCAAACGCGGTCACCGGCAAACCGAAGACTGTACCCGTCAGATCAGCAAGTGCCCTTTGTTGTGCGTCACAACAAATTTGGTCCTCGACGTCCGCTTTGGGTCATAAGCGGACATCGCTTTAGGTCCGCGCCATGTCCGCTTTACCCCCGAAAGCAGACATCGGCTGAGTGCATTGGGATGTCCGCTTTGTGCCAAAAGCAGACAAAGTGCATCGCAGCAACGGCAACGCCATTCAATCACGTTATCTGCTCTGACGAGCACTGTTTCCGGTACGAAAATACTAACATTCGCGCGCCAATTCCTCTAGCAGATTGGTCATTGGGGCAATGTTTGGATATGATTCTTGCGGGCCTACGCACGGTGCATGACAATTACAAATTCCTCGAAGAGCAGGGAGGAATATCCATGTTTCGTAAACTCGTCGTGATTGGCGCGCTAGGCGCCATGGCTGTCTTGTTCTCGACTACGGCATTCGCGCAAGGTACTGCGGCGGACGCTAAGGCCATGCTTGAAAAGACGGTTGCAGCCATCAAAGCCGATAAGGCCAAGACGCTCGACCAGATCAACAAGGGCGAAAACGGCTTCCTTGTGGGTGACCTCTATCCGTTCTGCTTCAATCTGAGTGATGGACTCCTCGTCGCGGTCGGCAATCCCAACGTTAAGGGGTTGCTCGGCAAGGATGCGAGGACATTTAAGGACCCTACGGGCGACGTGTATGGCCC
>JBAPZR010001174.1:0-6449 GCA_049285335.1 Xanthobacteraceae bacterium
TGCGGCGTCCATAGTGAAGCGGTCGCGGATCGGCACCATCGCAATCCGTGGCTGATGGATTTCGGCGGTCAAGCTCATATCCGAAAATATGTCCGTATCGCCCATGTGGTAGACGGTGGGCTCACCGGTTGCCTTGATGACGGCGCCGCACGGATTGCCGAGATAGATCGGGGTACCATTGACAATATCGCCCGACGAATGGTCGGCGCGCACCAGCGCGGAAGCGGATGGGAAAGTTCGATGCGGGCGGCTTTAGTCCATGCTAACGGCATAACCATGCCGGTCCTCGCGCTTGCAGATGCCGCCGCGCTGTTGCCCGAACGCGGCGCCCTCATAGGTCTTGATCTCGGCACCAAAACCATCGGCGTTGCCGCCAGCGACCCCGATCGGCGCGTGGCCGCGCCGGTGGAGACTATTGCGCGCAAGCGGTTCAATCTCGACGCGCCGCGCATTCTCGCGCTTGCCGCCGAGCGGCGCGCGGTCGGCCTCGTCCTTGGGCTTCCGATCAACATGGATGGTTCCGAGGGACCGCGCGCCCAATCGACCCGCGCTTTTGCCCGCAATCTCGCCCAATTGACCGAGCTTCCGATCGCGTTGTGGGACGAGCGGCTATCGACCGCAGCGGTCGAGCGCGTACTTATCGCCGCCGATGCAAGCCGCGCCAAACGCAAAGCGGTCATCGACCAGCACGCGGCGGCTTATATCCTCCAGGGAGCGCTCGACCTGCTGTCGCGCAAAGCGTGAAGTTTCGGTGCAGCATCGGTCGATGCGTGCGATCGGCACTTGCCCAAACGCTCCGATTGGGCCTATAGCAGCGCTTTGATGACGAAGGCCCAGCCGCCGACACGGCACATTATTTCGATCAATGACCTCACCAACAAGGAGATCGAGACGATCTTCGAGGTCGCGCAGGGCTTTCTGAAGGAACTCTCGAACGAATCCATTTCCTACCGGATCGCGCGCAGCACCGATCTGGCGTCAAGGTTTGTCCTGGCGAGCCTGTTTTACGAGCCGTCGACCCGCACGCGTTTGTCGTTCGAAAGCGCCATGCTGCGGCTTGGCGGCGCCAATATCACCAGCGCCGACCCGGCCGTCAGCTCGGCCGCCAAAGGCGAAAGCCTTGCCGACACGATCCGGGTGATTTCGAACTACGCGGACATCGTTGTCATCCGCCATCCGCGCGACGGTGCGGCGCGTCTCGCGGCGGAATATTCGCTCATTCCGATTATCAACGGCGGCGACGGCGCCCATGAGCATCCGACGCAGACTTTGTGCGATCTCTTCACGCTGCGATCGAAAAACAAGAATTTGCGTAACATGAAGGTGGCGATTTCCGGCGACCTCAAAGGCAGCCGCACCATCCATTCCTTCGTCTACGCGCTGGCTCGCTTCGGCGCAACGATCGAACCATTGCCGGCGCCGGGGATGGAATTGCCGGCGCACGTCGATCGCCGGCTGCGCGAGGAATTTCACAGCCGCATGGTGTCCAAGGATGCCGGACGCGGCGGGACGATCGACGCGCTCTACGTCACGTCCGACCAGCCGCACCAGCTGTCGCTTTATGCCGAACCGGAAATCGAGCACGGGCTCGTTCTGCAGAAGAAGATCGACGCCGTCTATGTCACGCGCTTCCAGAAGGAGCGCTGGGCGGAGAAGGAACGACCCTATCCGAAAATCGACGCCGAGTTCCTCGGCGCGCCGAAATATTCCGAAGCAAGCGTCATGCATCCCTTGCCGCGGGTCAACGAACTCGACGCCTCACTCGATACCGATCGCCGCGCCGTCTATTTCCAGCAAGCCGCTTACGGCGTTCCGGTGCGCATGGCGCTGATCTCGCTCCTTCTGCATCTGCACAAGAACAAATCGCTGCACAAATTCGTCGGCGGTTTCGCCAAGCCCGATCGCACGGTTTATTGCCAGCCGATCGGCACCGGCCTGCACTGTCAAAATCAAAATTGCATCACCTGCGATCCGGCCGAGCGCCAATACGCGGCGAATAAATTCTACGTGGTCGAGCGGCCATCCGAGCACAATGTCACACTGCGATGCGTCTATTGCGAGGCCGACATCGATGCGCCGGCGCAGACCGAATTCGTGCTCGCCGACACCGCGCGAAAGACTTTTTCGCACGGACTTGAAACGTTAGCCGGTGCATCCGCCGACAAGCTCAAGCATTTGGTGATTTATCCCAACGAAACCGAAGCGCTTGCCGCGGGTTTCCAGCCGCGCGAGGCCGGCAGGGCGCGGACCGGATGACGCCTCGCGTCGCGCGCTTTTGCCCGTGGCCGGTCCGCGCGCCTCAACCGCCACGCAAGCGATCGTGATCGAGAACGCCGCATCGCTGATCTTCGGCTATCTGTGCGGTTCGATCCCGTTCGGCATTCTGCTCACGCGTCTTGCCGGCGCGCAGGACCTTCGCACTGTCGGCTCCGGCAATATCGGCGCGACCAATGTTCTGCGCACCGGGCGCAAGGGTCTGGCCGCCGCAACACTTGCCGGCGATATGCTCAAAGGTACGGTGGCGGTCGTCGCGATCGGCTTGCTCTGGGGCCGCGAGCCGGCGCTCTATGCCGCGCTCGGCGCCTTCCTCGGCCACTTGTTTCCGGTCTGGCTCGGCTTCAAAGGCGGCAAAGGCGTCGCCACTTACATCGGCCTCCTCCTTGGCCTCGCTTTATGGCTTGCGCTCGGCGCGTTTTGCCTGATCTGGCTCGCGATCGCGGGCCTATCGCGTTTCTCCTCGCTCGCGGCCTTGATCGCGAGCGCCGCGACGCCGATCGTGTTGTGGTTGAGCGGCGACGCGCCGGAAGCAAAACTGTTCTTGTTGCTCACCGCGCTGGTTTGGTTCATGCACCGCGCCAATATCGCGCGCCTTATCAGCGGGAGCGAGAGCAAGATCGGCCGCGCCGCGGAACGCTAAAGCGTGATCCGGAAAAAGCCTGCCCCGGACGCGATCCGGGGCGGTAACCGGTTTCGCCTACTCCGCCGCCGTCATTGCGGTCGGCAGCACCGGCGCGCCGTGGGTATGTGGGATCTTATCGGCAAAGACTTCGACGAAATGATCCATCTCGTCCGGAGAGGCGTGCGGCCGTAGCGCTTCGTCGGAATAGCGCGATGCGTCGGGGTCCTTCACCACGCGCGCCATGATGCGGCGATAACGCCAGATCAGCCGAAGCCACCGCGACGTCACTTTGAGGAAATCGGCAAGCCGCCATGGGTGGAACAGAAGCGGATGAGGAACCGGCATTCCATAGCGGCGCTGCGCACGGATCTTGCGGCGCAGGAAGCCGAATTGCAGAGGATGCACGCCCTCGATGCGGGCGGCGCCGGAAAAGATCGTGAGCGAATCAAGGACCTTGGTGCGGTTGATGCCCGAGACTATCGCGCGGCGCATGATCGTCTCGACATGCTCATCGCTGTAGTAGCGTTTCCAGGCATCCGCGTAGACCGCCTCCCAGGCGTCCTTCGACATCAGCGGATGGCCGGTGCATGCGTGCTCCAAATCGTATTTGTTCATGTCGGGATCCATCGGCACGCCCCGCATGAACAGATTCTTGTGGTCCTCTGAGCCAGGCAGCGGCGTTAGATAGAAAAATTCGAGGATGTCGACCGGCAGCTCTTTCTTGATGATCTCGATATCCCGCGCGATCGATTCCGGCGTGTCGGTCGGGAAGCCGAGAATATAGCCGGCATACGTCATCACCTTTTGCGCGCGCCAAGCGAGCAGCATATCCCGATATTCCCAAATCTTGTTCTGGCGTTTTTTGGTACCCATTAAGGATTCGGGATTGATATTCTCTAGGCCGATGAACACGGCGGTGCAGCCCGCGCGCGCGGCTTTTTCGATAAAGCGCGGAATGCGGTGGCACAGCGTATCGACCTGCAACAGAAGCCGGATGTTGAAACCTTCGCGCTCGCGTAGCTCGATCAGGCGATCGAGGATTGGCTCCCAGTTGCGATTGCGCGCATAATTGTCGTCGGTGACGAAAAACCGCGTAATGCCCTGCGCCGCGTTGGCCCGCACGATCGCCTCAACATCGTCGGGCGTGCGATAGCGTGATTTGCGACCCTGCACATTGATGATCGTGCAAAAGCTGCACTGGAACGGACAGCCGCGTCCGGCGTCGAAGCTCGAATAATGTCCCGCGACGCGGGTCACCACGGCGCGCGGCAGGATCGGATAAACGGCCGCCGCCATTTCCGGAAGATCGTTGAGATATTTGTAGATCGGCTTGACCGTTCCGGCGGCGACGTCGCGCAGCACCTCTGCCATGCGGCCCTCGGCCTCGCCGGCAAAAAGATTGATGCCGAGATCGAACGCTTCCTTCAGATCCGGCGGCAGTTCGGGCAGCATGGCGATGCAGCCGCTGACGTGGAAGCCGCCCATTACCACGGTAAGGCCGTGCGCGCGGAATTGCCGCCCAAGATCGAGCGCGCGGGGAAATTGATTGGATTGGACGCCGATGAGCCCAACCATGCCGTCGCCGGCGGCGCGGATGCGTTTGACCACGCCGGCAACATCGACGATCGTGTTGCACTCGTCGCAGGCTTCGATCTCGATGTCGACGTCGGGGCCGAGCACGCGCTGGCGCGCGCACTCCTCCATCAATCCGAAAACGCTTGCAAGGCTGTTCGACGGCAGCGTTGAGCGCCGCCATTGGATGACATAACCGTCGCGATCGTAATGCGAGGGCTTGATCAAAACGACGCGAAATACGCGCTTGGACGAGCTTGCGGCCAATTCACCCTCCAAAAATCCCCATGGCCTTTCGGCAAGCCTCGGGACTGTGATGGTTTGCCGGTTGCTTTGCAACAGATACCTTGACCTCGGTTTTTTGCATGGGCGTCGATTTTCCGAAGGAGGTCGGTATAAGTGCTTGGGGGTCCTGGAATTACTCGGTTTGGGCCGTAGGGGATTTTCTTGGGGGCTTTTAGGGCTGAGGTGAGCGCGGGGGCGAAAGCGATCCGATTGACCGATGAAGAGCGGCTCGACTGGCTGCGGCTTATCCGCAGCCAGAATGTCGGTCCGCGGACGTTCCGCACGCTGCTGAATCATTTCGGCGATGCGCGCGTGGCGCTTGAAGCCTTGCCGGCATTGGCGCGGCGCGGCGGCGGCGGTGCCGTCCCGAAAATCTGCTCGCGCGAGGCCGCCGAACGCGAAATCGAGGCATGCCGTAAGCTCACCGTCACGCTTGCCGCCATCGGCGAGGCTGACTATCCGCACCCGCTGCAGATGATCGATGATCCTCCGCCGCTCCTAGCCATCCGCGGCCACGCGGAGGTTTTCGCAAAGCCGCGTGTGGCCATTGTCGGCTCGCGCAATTCGTCGGCGGCCGGGGTGAAAATGGCGCAGCAACTCGCGCGCGATCTCGGGCACGCCGGATTTGCCGTCGTGTCGGGTTTGGCGCGCGGCATCGATGCCGCCGCGCATCGCGCGAGCATCGGTGCGGGCACGGTCGCAGTTCTCGCTGGAGGCCAAGATCGTATTTATCCACCCGACCACGTCGATCTGCTCGATGATATTTTGGCGGCCGGCGCGGCGGTGACTGAAATGCCGCTTGGCTGGGAACCCCGCGCCCAGGATTTTCCACGCCGCAACCGGCTCATCTCGGGCTCGTCGCTCGGGGTCGTCATCGTCGAAGCGGCCAAGCGCTCAGGCTCATTGATCACCGCGCGGCTTGCGCTCGAACAAGGCCGCGAAGTCTTCGCGGTTCCGGGCTCGCCGCTCGATCCGCGCGCGGAAGGCACCAACGGTCTTATCAAACAGAGCGCGACGCCGGTGACAGAGTCGGGTGACATTGTCTCGGTGCTGCAGCCGATCATGGGCGCGGCCGTGAGCGAACCGGATCGAGATACCGGCGAAACAAGTCGCGACGCAGATCCCGCCTCCGACGAACGGGGGCGAATTGTTGCGCTGTTAAGTCCGATACCGGTCGCGATCGACGATCTGATCCGCCTCTCGCAAATGCCGCCTCGCACCGTGCGCATGGTGCTGCTGGAATTGGAAATTGCCGGCCGCCTCGAGCGCCACGGCGGCGGGCTCGTATCCCTCGTTTAGCTTACCGGCGGACAACCCTGTCGCTATCGGGTCGACTCCACGTTGTTACCTCGCCCCGGTCTGTCGACCCGGTAATAATCCCAGTTATAGGCGGTTCCATAGGGGTCGTAGCCGTAGAAAGCCGGAGGCGCGGCATAGGGCGCCGGCGCATAGGGGCCACTGTAATATAGGTACCGATGCCGTAGCCGTAAGGCATGCCCCAATAGCCATAGGCCTGCGCCCAAGCTCTGTCGAAGTGGCCGCCCAAGTAGCCGCCGCAGTGGCGATCGCCAGGAATCCGGTTGCGAGAAGAAGCTTTTTCACGGTCGCTCTCCATCATTGAGGCCCGGTTTGGAGCCTCCCGGAGCAACAACCGGCCGGCACTCTGCGTTCGCTCACGACATCCGGAGGTTTG
>JBAPZR010001175.1:0-1756 GCA_049285335.1 Xanthobacteraceae bacterium
GTGCGCTGCGCTGGCCCTCCACGGAGATGTTTTTTAAGCTCACGCAACGAGCGTGGCAAAGCCTTCGGATCTTCCGTAGCCTGACACGCGAAATTAGTTACGGATAGAATTTATAGTTTATTCCAACCAGCGCATCCTGGATGTTCGCTTTGGCGCTCACGACGCAATTGCCGCCACAGCCAGTAACGGCTGCGCTTTGCGTGCCGAAGTCCATGAAATTATATTCGGCGAACACCGACCAGCGTGGCGCGAACATCCATTCGGCACCGCCGCCGACTGTCCATCCGGTCCGATCATTTGAGAGCTGGGCAATTAGCCCACCCGCACTATTCCAAAAGTTTATATCAGTGCTGGTCCACGCCGCGCCTCCTTGCACATAAAGCAAGATGTTCGGTATCACGAGATAGCCGCCGCGGGCCGTCAGTGTATCAAACCAGTGCGTGTGACTGTCGGCGGTGCCCGTAAACGGTGTCGTTGAAAAGGTCGCGTTGTTATCCAAGCTTGTTCCGTCGAACATATCGCGGAGGCCAATCACCCACGCGCCTGCTTGGTAATCGCAGCCGCCCTGGATGCCACCCGCAACGCCGCTATTGCTTGCCGAGACAGTCCCACCGGTCGAGGCATCGTTATATTCGACCTTCGCCCAGGCCCCGCCAATGTTGCCGCCGAAGTAACACCCATTCCAAAGTGGTATTGGCAACGGCGCGTAAACCGGGGCCGGACGCGGAACGCCCAGATCGGCCGCTAGGGCGCGGTTTGCAGTCAGACCAATCGCTGCAGCGAGCAGCATCTGAGAAAATCTTTGCATCGCAGGTCCCCTT
Source organism: Xanthobacteraceae bacterium (assembly GCA_049285335.1). Taxonomy (GTDB): domain Bacteria; phylum Pseudomonadota; class Alphaproteobacteria; order Rhizobiales; family Xanthobacteraceae; genus BOG-931. The sequence goes on from JBAPZR010001175.1 coordinate 822, forward strand.
AAAGCCCCTTGCCAACGGCTCGCACCACGCCGACAGAATCCAGGCGACGAGGTTACTAGCTGCCCGAGCTAATGGAAATGCAACGTCAAAAAGATTGCTGTTTTTGGCAAAATTTTTTTGTCCATCCGTATCCAAAATGCAACATAAGTCTAGACGGCGGGTCGTCGGCCAAGCTGATCTTTCTCCGTGCGCAACCAGCGACCACGAATTTCGGACGATGAAGCAGTTACTTTCGGCTGACCAGGGCGGGGGGACTCCGCGGACCTCGGTGCCACAATCGCAATATTCGGCCTGGGGGATGCGATGGGTTTGAAATGTCGCGACTAGTTATCGGCCGGGTCGCCCAGAACATTCCAAAAACAACAACAATCCCAGCAACAAACACTGTAGCAAATGCCGCGATGTCCGCATGCGCTAATGTCCATATCAGAACTGCACAAAAGGCAATGGTTAGGGGTGTCATCACCACAGCACGTCGGAAACCACCCAATCCCTCGATGCTTTGTCTCAAGGACATCGTCCTCCTCCGTCGAACCCATTAAGATCAATGGTCGCTTGGCCGATGTGATCGGCATCACAAATTTTTGCGCGGGGGATAACTGAGGCTACGGAACGGTTCAGCCTTGTCCCGTCGACCGGCAGGCAATTTAACCGCGCCGCTTTCGATCCTCGATCAACCTCAAAAAGCATCGCGCGCCAGCTATGTAGGACTGATCGGCGACGATCTTCTGTCTGAGCAGCGTATAGCGTATGTCCCGCATGTAGACCATGAGCCTGTCAAAAACATCGTCAGGCAGCCGATCACGGAAGCGGTCGACCAAACCACATACTGCGCTCATATCATGAGTTCTGCTTCCGAGCCGGACTTGCGGCTCGGGTAGTGGTGGCATCCAGTCGGAATAGAGCGATACGGCGCTGCGGAATGCGGCACTAAG
>JBAPZR010001176.1:0-4456 GCA_049285335.1 Xanthobacteraceae bacterium
ATTAGGTGAAGGGGTTGATAAATCGGCAACTGAATTTTCAAAAAGAGTGGCCACGGAGCGGGCCACTAAGTGAAGTTGCTTTATATGTTCTGTTCTTTTTCAGCGAACGGCATGATCCGCAATACACGTGGCGGGTCTTCGCTTACTAACCGCTCGCGTACGGCTTCGATCAGTTCTTCAACTGGCATGTGTGACGCAACTGGAAAACCGCACGCGTCAAGTTGCTTCGCAAGGTCACCGTAGTTCTCACCCTTTATTTCCAGAAGTAGCATTGCTCAACCCCCTCATGTGTCATCGACGGAAACAGTGGTATCACAGATAATGTAGTGGCACAAGGATTTTTCAAACGTGAATTTTTCGTAAGGTGTCGCAAAACGATTTGTTGTTGGTAATTCAGTTGCTTAGTGTGCAGCGGCGGCCGAAGTCTTGATAGAAAATCAAATCTGATGTTTATGGGTGTTTCACCGCATCCACGGATGCAAGGCAGAGTGTCGGCCGAGATAAAGAAATGAAGGGATTTTAAATGGGACACAAAACGATGACGACCCGTGAAGGGGGAACTGGAAATGATTTGCTATACGATCGAAGAGGCCCGAGCGCTCGTTAAGCTTAGCCGAAGCGCATTCTACAAGCTTTTAAAAGCTGGCACGGTACCGGCGAAGAAGTGCGGATCACGCACCCTGATCCCGGCAAGTGATTTTGAGCAGTGGTTTAAAGACCTGCCAAACCGCCAATTTCCTAAAGAGAACCTAAAGCAAAAACAGAAGACGCGCGCTGCATAAGCGGGTGCGCTTTTGTTTATCTGTAAAGATCACACTCTTTCCCGAACGTTTTGCACGCGCGGATTGTCCTTTTTCCGCGGCGCCTGCAGGGGTGTGCCCAAAAAACAGGGAGAGAAATCATCCACGGAGAAAAGGAAACCCCGCCAACGGTGATTGGCCGCGGGCGGGGCTAGAGGAACTTGATTATGGACCAGATACATATAGCGCAGGGTGTCGCGGGTAACAAGCCGAAAAGAGACGACGGGATTTTGGGCCACTTCGAAACGTGGTGGGAAGCTGAGTTCAAAACTGAGCTACTCCCCGTCATTCCTCATGGCGCGACGATCTCGCCGCGCAGCAAGATCAAAGAGGGCGGCAAAACCCCCGGCCTTAAAACAAATGACGGTTGGACGGGTTTCCCCAATTGGCCTGCTTATCAGTTTGAATATAAGGACGTGAAAACCTGCGGTGACATGGGCGCGAACGTCGGACTGCAATTGCGCCAATTCAAAGCGGCCGATCTTGATGTGAACAATGAAGAACTTGCCAAAACGATTGAGGAAATAGCAATCCACACGCTTGGCGATGCGCCCGTGCGTACACGTCCGAACTCATCGCGCCGGCTGTTGCTTTATCGCGGCAAAGGCTTTCGCACGCGCCGTGTCAGGTTTATGGACGCGAATGGCAACAGCCACACCGTAGAATTACTTGGTGAACATCAAGACCCCGAACGCGCCACCCAGTGTGTCGTTGAAGGCATCACCAAAAGCGGAAAATTGAAATGGCGCAACTGGCATCCTTGCGAACGAGGTGGCGCAAATGGCCTCACCGAACTAACGCCCGAGCACGTCAACGCGTTCTTCGGGGAGCTTATCAGCACTCTCGACATGTTGGGCTGCACTATAATCCCACACGGCGAGGGCAGTAGCACCGCACAGCCACGCAAGCCATTCGACGCGCCGGGGATGGCTGCACCGTCGCCGGAGCATGTTAAAAAGGCGCTGAAACATCTGGAAAACACTTACAAGAACTTCCCGGAGCGTGGCGACTTTGTTGCAGTGGGGGCCGCGATCTATGCATCTTACGGTCCTGATCGCGAGCAATACTATCTCGACTTTGAAGAGTGGGCGATCGAGGGCTATCCCGAGAACACGCCGGAATTTGTGCGCCAGGTCTGGGACAGTTTCGCGAAGGGAGTTTCGATAGGGTGGGATTGGCTAAGCGGACTGGCGCGCGGCAAAGGCTATGAAGACGACAGCGCGCAAGAGGATTTTAAGGACGATCCGCCACCCGAGTACATGCCACCGCCCGATCCCTTAGCTGAATATCTGCCCTATCCGTTGCCGGAGCGGGCGAAGCCCAAGCGTTCAATTCCAGTCATCCGCGTTGACTATGATGAGCCGTTGCCGATGCGACAGTTTCTCTACGGCAAACATTACGCGCGGAAATATTTAAGCTCGACAATAGCCCCTGGAGGATTGGGAAAATCAACGCTGTTAACAGCTGAAACCACGGCGATGGGGGCCGGAAAATCTCTGTTGTTGGGCGAACCTGCAACGCCCCCACTTCGCACGTGGTACATCAACGGTGAAGACGATGAGGAGGAAATCAAGCGTAAATTTATGGCCGTCGCACGATATCACGGCCTCACCAATGAGGATATCGGAGGTCGCTTGCTTGTCAATTCTGGACGTAGCTACAATTTTGTTGTCGCAGTTGGGGGGCGCGGCTCGATCGAAATTAAAGAAGAGGTGGTGGCTGCGATCAAAGATTACATCAAAAGCAATGGGATTGACGTTGTAATCATTGACCCGTTCGTCGCATTCCACGGTGTTTCGGAAAATGACAACCAGCAAATAAACACCGTCTGCAGGGTGTGGAGAGGGATTGCCGAAGAGTGTAACTGCGCAGTTGAGTTAGTGCATCACACGCGCAAATTCTCCGGCTCGCAGACTGAGGCCAGCGCGGATGACGGTCGAGGCGCAAGCGCGTTAGGAGACGCTACGCGTTCGGTGCGCGTGCTCAATGTCATGTCAAAGGACGAAGCGGCGCGTTTTGGCATTGAGGAACAAGACCGGCACGACTACTTCAGAGCGGACAACGGCAAAACAAACCTTAAACGGAAGGGTGGTGGCTCAAAATGGTTCCGGCTTCATAGTCAGCAACTCGGCAACGGTGATCCTATTCCACACGCCGGCGACGACGTGGGTGTAGTCACATCTTGGGAACCATCAGCAGCGGACGAAAATTTGTTACCTGAAGAACGCGAAGCGGTCTTTGCAGGGGTTGGTGATGACAGGTGGCGTGCAAGCCCACAGGCCGATGATTGGATTGGACGCCCCATCGCCACGGCGCTTGGGATTGATCTCGATATCCCCGCCGTCAAAGCAAAGGTAAAGGCGCTAATAAAATCTTGGCTGAAAGACGGGACGCTAGTCGAAATTAGGGAAAGGGACGGGGGAAGCAAATTGCGCCCATTTATAAAACTCGGCCCAAAAATAAAGCCGCAGGGGATTTCGGCTGCCGCTTGATTTGGGGCGTTTTGGCAGGTGAAAAACGGCCGCCACCTACTAAAAATTTCCGCCACTGCCACCTCGCACGTTTTGAGGTGGCGGAAATCGCTGCGAAAAAGAGCGAAAACACCAGCGAAATCAATAAGTCGCCACCTCTGCAGGGTGTGGTGGCGGAAGGTGGCAATTCGCCACCTCGCCACCTCCGCCACCTACTTATGGGTGGAGGAGGTGGTGGCGGTGACGAAAGTGACGAACGAAACACACACACTGCAAAAGCCGAAATGAATTTTAAAGCCCGTTCGCGCGGCGGCGAAATTGATTGGCCGTAATTCGGTCGCCACGCTTGATTTCTGGCGATCGGCACACCCTGCAAAAGCCTCTAATTGCGTTTTGTAGGCGAGTTTCGCGGATTTAAATTCGCACGTCTGGGGCTTTTTTCGGCGGTCGGTTGGGAAATTGTTGCTAGTGGTCTAAACCTTTAGGCACTATTGGTGACGTGATCGTTGCCCAATGACGTGACGCGATACGAGCGCGACGTACCTCGCGACGCTCTCTCAGATACCCCGCCAGCGGCCGATCGCTCATTGCCCCCATGCGACGCTCGCCTTCTCACGAAACGCCGCGGACGCTCGCCTTCTCACGGAACGCCGCGCCAGCGGCGATCGCTCATGCGTGCGTTGTCGGTCGCCGCTATCGAACAGCGGCCAACCCGCAACCCGCACCAGCGAGCTTCCTGATTCGATTGCGCCCTATATGCGTTTTAGGAATCGCTCACTGCAATTGCCACGCGGTGTCATGTGACGACGCGAAACGGATCAGCGGCCTTCTCTGCAGGAAGCTATGCGTTTTAGGAATCGGTCACGATCAAACAGTCACAGCGTGACGTGACGGCGTGACGTTACAATTTCTTAATCTTGTGACGCTCGCAACGCGCCACGATGCGCCATCTAAAATTTCGAGCGCGTGAAGCGCCGTCTAAAATCCCTGCAAGCGTCCCCAGCACCGCGCGCACCTTTGATAACCGCGGCCATATCAACTACAATGCGCAGCAGAAGGAAATTGATCATGGGACTATTCGATACGGACGCATCGTCGACACCATCGGCTACTGACGCGAGCGGGCTACCGAGCGGGTTATTAGATCCGTCGTTGCAGAAATACATTGCGAACCAAACCCTACTG
>JBAPZR010001177.1:0-2253 GCA_049285335.1 Xanthobacteraceae bacterium
GCTCGCAAGGTACCAGGACAGCAACGCGGAGCCGACAAGCCAGGCAACCGCGGCAATGACGCTGCCGACACTGATCCACTGCCAGCGCGGTTGTCGGCGACTTGGGCCATAGCGGTAAAGCACTGCAAGGCCGATGACGATGAGAATCAAAAGGAGCGGCCAGCGCGCAATGCGCAACAGCAGATCGGTAAGGTCCGGAAGACCTAGATATTTGAGCACAACCGGAAGGACCACAACGGCCCCGAGCGCCAAGAGTGCCGAGCCGACGGTGGCAAGCGTAAATGCGAGCGACACCGCGGTGAGCCCGATGAATCCGCGCTTTTCTTGTTCTTCATACACGACATTGAGCGCGTCCAGAATTGCCTTCATTCCGGCATTGGCGCTCCACAACGCAACCGCAAGCCCGAAGACGAATCCAAGGCCGAGCTTCGCACTACTGCCCGACGTCAGCTGCTTGATGTGATCGCGCAGGATATCGATGGAACTCTGCGGCAATACCCCCGCGGCAAGTGAGAGATGGTCGCCAATGGCGGCAGGACTTGCAAAGAGTCCGTAGAGAGATACCAGCGCGGTGACGGCGGGAAAAACGGCAAGCAGGCCGTAGAAAACCACTCCGGCAGCAACAGCAAGCAGACGGTCCTCGCTCGTCTGTTGGTATGTGCGCCAAAGAATGTCCTTCCAGCCCTTCCAGGGGATTTGCCACGGCGTCTGCGCGTGGCGGCCGCGGTCGGGCTCCTGAGCGCGTGCATGTTGCACACCTGCCGGTTCGTCGCTGCCACGGCACGTGCCGAAAGCACCCGCAGCGTGTTGGGAGGTGCCAGAAGCGCCTGTCGCAGTTTGGCCCGCCGGCCCGCTTTTTACAGAAAAAAGACGCGCAATGTCGCCGGCGAGCAAAAACCCGACCAAGACAGCCCAGCAGACGAACGGCCATAGCGATGAAGGCGAAGAGGCGCTATCGGCGGCGCGCCGAGTAGACGCAGCGGCGGCCACGACCCGACTATAATGGCCGGTGCATCCTGCCAAGGAGCCAGCCGATGCCGAGCGCCACGATCGCCGTTGTATAGGGCTGAGTTTCGATTGTTGTGCGCAACCATTTATCGAAGCTGACAGCTGTATCGCGCGCGGCGTCAGCGGCTTGGCCGTAGAGGTCCTGTGCGGCCCCGGCCGCCTGGTCGAGTTTTCCCTGAAGCTGCGTTTTCATGTCGCCAGTGGTTCGACCGAGGCCCTCTTCGACCTTGCCGCCAAGATTTCTGGCCGTGCCCGAAATGCGGTCTTCGTCCATGTGCGCTGTCCTTCCTTGATGCCGGCGCGGCCGTTGTTCCGCGCTCTACTGTTGGTCAGCGATCCAACGTGAGCCCTTCACCAATGTTCCAGGACGGAGAGCTTTCAGCCGCGCTTTTTTCGACTTGCAACAAAGCGCCCGCCGCGGAACTAAAATTCGCCCCTTCCGTTTGCCATCCTAATAACCCAAGGAGCGATGCCCATGGCCAGTGATAAAAATCTGCAAGAACTATTCCACGAAACCCTCAAGGACATCTACTTCGCCGAGAAGAAAATCTTGAGCGCCCTGCCGAAAATGGCGAAGGCGGCACAATCGGAGGACCTCAAGGCCGCATTCGAAAAGCATGAGACCGAGACCGAAGAGCATGTCGTCCGGCTTGAAAAGGTATTCGAGGAGATCGACGAGGCGCCGCGGGGTAAGACCTGCGATGCCATCATGGGCATTATCGAGGAAGGCCAGGAGGTCATGAAGGAGTTCAAGGGCGCACCGGCGCTGGATGCTGGCCTGCTTGCAGCGGCGCAGGCAGTCGAGCATTACGAAATCGCGCGCTATGGCACGCTGAAGACCTGGGCCGCGGAGCTAGGTCACAAGCAGGCGGTGAGGCTGTTGGAACAGACGCTTTCCGAGGAAAAGAAGACCGACGAAACTCTGACGCAGCTTGCGGAGACCGAGGTAAACCAGCACGCGCAGGCTGCCTGAACTCACAGGCCGCAGCTCCAACCAGGAAGTGCGACAGCTTGCCTATCGGCCATTGCTGAGTGCAGGGAAGCAAAAGCGAAGACATACGACCTTCTAAGAGGTCGTATGACTTGTTAAGGCGGGTGGATGATCTATTAGAAAGGCGGCGCTAGGCAGTCGGGTCGTTCACCGCGCCGCCGCGCGTCTGTTTGCCCCGCGGGGTTTTGCTTCTGCGCTTTTGCGATCGAGTTCGGCGTTATTTCACGCCATGGAGCGCCACGACCATCGCCCAC
>JBAPZR010001178.1:0-1612 GCA_049285335.1 Xanthobacteraceae bacterium
TCACGGGAGCGATGTCCGAGTCTGGCACTTTTCCGACGTCTGAGGTTTAACCGGGGATGTCGGTTCGTAGGAGCGAAGCGGGCCTACAGCCGACATCGCGGAAACGTCGCGAATGATGTGGTGGACGGCGCCCACTCTGCGGCATCGAAGTGCCATAGGATGGTTGCGTCGAAGCAAACCACATTGAGGGGAGCCGTCCATGGGCGAGGTTATCACGATCGGTCTCGATATTGCGAAGTCGGTATTTCAGATTCACGGCGTTGATGCCGATGGCGCTGTGGTCATCCGCAAGCGTATTGGCCGGGCAAAGGTTATTGAATTCTTTGGCGATTTGCCGCCTTGTCTCGTCGGCATGGAAGCGTGCGCAACGGCGCACCAATGGGCACGCGAACTCAAGATGCTCGGGCATGACACGCGGCTCATGCCGCCGAGCTATGTCAAAGCCTATGTGAAGCGTGGCAAGAACGATGCGGCCGATGCGGCAGCGATCTGCGAGGCCGTAACGCGGCCATCGATGCGGTTTGTGCCGATCAAGAGCGTTGGGCAACAGAGCGCGCTGATGCTGCATCGGACGCGGGATCTCCTGATCCGTCAGCGGACCCAACTGATCAACGCACTCCGTGCCCACCTGGCTGAGCTCGGGCTAGTAGCAGCGAAGGGACGTGAAGGGTTGCAGCAACTGATTACAACCGTGACGAAGAGCAGTGATGAGCGGCTGCCAACTGACGCACGCTTTGCCTGCCAGACCATCGTGGCGGAATTGCACGCGCTTCAGATCCAGATCGGCGGCCTCGACAAGCGTATCACTCAGACCCATCGCGCTAACGCAGACAGCAAACGGCTCGATGCCATTCCAGGGTTTGGCGTGATCCTGTCTACAGCTGTCGTGGCGACAATGACCGACCCGAAAGCGTTTAAGACTGGCCGCGAGTTTGCAGCCTGGATCGGACTGGTGCCGCGGCAGAATTCCACCGGTGGAAAGGAACGTCTCGGCTCTATTTCCAAGCAGGGTGATCGCTATCTGCGGCGACTATTAGTCGTTGGTGCAATCTCCATCGTGAGGACCGCTCGGATGTGGCCAGACAAATATCCCTGGGTGATCGAACTGCTGGGGCGTCGACCAGCCAAGGTGGTCGCGGTGGCGCTGGCCAACAAGATGGCCCGGATCGCGTGGGCAGTGCTGGCCAAGGGTGAGAACTATCGAGCGCCAACCCGCTCAAGCAACACAACCATTGCGGTGGCGGCTTGAAGGGCTTGGCATCGAAGTAGTTTGGGAAGCTGCGTCCAGGCGCACAAGAAAGTCGAGGGTGATAATGGTTTGATGCCAACCGGTTGGACCGGGGATTGGGAGAACCCGCTACTGGGTCAAGCGCTCTTGAGCGCGGGCGAATGATAGGGACTCGATCTGCGGATTACATCAGGGCCAGCGGTCATGAGCGCCGCACCAACAGGCCGGACACATGATTTGCACCCGACCGCAAGCTGAGAACCAAAAAATCCCTTGACCCGTGGGCGTCGTCCACACATGACCCCAAGCCGTCCTTCGGGCCTGCCAGCGGGGGTGTGCTGGACGAGGCCCCTCGTCCGCGAGCTAAGTGCGACGGCACACTTC
>JBAPZR010001179.1:0-1956 GCA_049285335.1 Xanthobacteraceae bacterium
CGAGTAACGCGCCATCGAAACCACCTCGATCCGCGTTCTGCAGCACCTCGTCGACGCTCGACAGCGGCCCAACGACTTCGCAGCCGAAGTCCTCGAGAATTCGTTGAAGCTCTATGGCGATAAGAGCTTCGTCCTCGGCAACCAGAATTCGGCAGCCGGCCAGTGATCGGTCGGGGCCGCTACGCACGATGTTATCCGTTGAACCGGTACTGAACATATTCGGAAGTCCCCCCCTGTACCCCAAGTGTTTCAAGGAAAAAAGATACGGCGCGTTTCCCGCGCTCTAGTCGGGCGACCTTTTATAGAAATGGTCGTCGGACTATCCCCTTAATCGGTTAATCATGGGCAGTTCAAATTGTTCCCACTACGAAGCGTTGAAGACCCGATCAAAGCGCTTTTTTGGAACGCGGTAATCAACCGTGTAGTGTCAGTGCCCGTGATGGCGATGACGATGTTCATCGGCACGAGCCAAAAAATCATGGGAGAGTTTGCCGTCTCCGGTAGGAAAATAGTTGTTTGGATCGCAACCGCCGTCATGGGCGTGGCGGCGATCGGGAATGATTGCAGCATCTGCATCTTCTTAGCGCATCAATTTTGAAGGGAGTAACATTTTGAGCGATGCTGCATGGTGGAAGCGCGGGATCATCTATCAGATTTATCCGCGATCGTTTCAGGACAGCAATGGCGATGGTGTCGGAGACCTTAATGGCATCCGCCAGCGTTTAGATTATTTCACATGGCTCGGGATCGACGCCATCTGGATTTCGCCAATCTATCCATCACCGATGGCAGACTTCGGCTACGACATCATAAATTATTGTAGTGTTGATCCAGTCTTCGGAACGATCGCCGATTTCGACGCTCTTTTGCGCGAAGCGCATCAATACGGGCTTAAAGTTATTCTCGATTTTGTTCCCAATCATACATCTGATCGGCACCCGTGGTTCTTGGAAAGTCGGTCATCACAATTCAACAAAAAAAGGGGCTGGTACATATGGCACGACGGAAAGCAGGATGGCCAACCTCCGAATAATTGGATTTCACAATTCGGCGGTCCGGCCTGGACGTTCGACGCCGAAACCAATCAATATTATCTGCATAGTTTTCTACCTCAGCAGCCCGACTTGGATTGGCGCAATGCGAATGTGCGCGATGCCATGTTTCAGGTAATGCAGTTTTGGCTAGACCGCGGCGTCGATGGTTTTCGTGTGGATGTGCTTTGGCTTTTAATCAAAGACGCCATGTTTCGGGATAATCCACCAAATCCCAATTATCGAGCGGGCCAGCCCAGCATCGATCGTTACCTTTCCCTCCACAATGCCGACCAACTCGAAATCCACGAGGTGATTGCCGAAATGCGGTCGGTTCTTGATGCATACCCCGACCGCGTTTTGATCGGCGAAATCTATCTGCCGTTCAACCGGTTATCATTGTACTACGGCAAGAATCTCGAAGGCGCGCAGTTGCCGTTCAATTTCGCACTCATTCGTGCCGCATGGAACGCGAAGGAAATTGCCGGTCTAATCGCGGATTACGAAAAAGCGTTGCCCCACCATGGCTGGCCTAATTGGGTTTTAGGCAATCATGATCAGCCGCGGATCGCAGCAAGAGTAGGTGCGCGTCGAGCGCGGACCGCCGCCATGCTATTACTTACCCTCCGTGGCACTCCCACGATGTATTACGGGGACGAGATCGGTTTAGCACGCGTCCCGATCCCCGAAAATCACGCGCAGGACCCATGGGAGAAGAACGAACCGGGCCTCGGGCTTAGTCGTGATCCTTGGCGGACACCATTCCAGTGGGATGCTTCAGAGGGCGCCGGCTTCACTCCTGGGACCCCTTGGCTGCCGGTTGGTCAAGATTACCGTCGCAACAATGTTGTCGTGCTCAAGCGCGATCCACATTCGTTACTTTGTCTTTATCAGCGCTTGATCAAATTAAGACGACAACATCTTG
>JBAPZR010001180.1:0-6074 GCA_049285335.1 Xanthobacteraceae bacterium
GTAGTAGCTTCGGCACATCGGCCGCCCGCGCCTCGCGATAGAAGACCTTGAAGCCGTCGACGTCGGCCGTGCGGTATTTGGTGGGCGTCATCAAAGCCTCCTCTCGCAGCGTGCACTTCAGCCGTAAAACGAAGGCGGTCATCGCGTGAGGAACGAATACCCTCCTGCGCCGCCTTCGGGGGCCGGTTCTAGTTGTCGGCGACGGCGCGGATCGCGTCGCGAATAATCTCAACGACAGCGCCTGGAGCGGTGACGCTGGGCGTGTGATCGACGGCATGGGCTTTTATTTTGGCCTTCATGCGCTCGGCCATATAGCGCTGTGTTGCGGGCGCGATCATTCGATCGTCTTCGGCAACCAGAAACCAACTCGGAACGTCATTCCAAAGCGGACGCCCGGTGGGAACAGTGATGCAACTTAGCGACAACGGCCGCTGCACGGCGGCAAGCACGGCTTGGTCCCCCGCGGACGCGTTCTGTGCGAACGCGGTTGCGAACGCGCTCTCAGGCAGCCAGATCAATCCATTGCCGTCCGGCGCTAGATTTGGCGCTTGCGGATGCGGTTCGTGGCGATAGAACACGTCTGCGACCTTCTCGCCTTCATCCGGAGCAAGCGCGGTCACGTAGACCAATGCCTTGATGCGTTCGGGACGCGCGAGAGCGATGACCGCGCCGGCATAGGCGTGTGCGGCCAATATGATGGGCCCTTCAGTCCGGTCTAAGGTGCGGTTCAGCGCGGCCACGTCGTCGGCGAGAGACGTGAGCGGTAGCGGCGCCGCGGACACCTTCGCGTCTTCGGTCTTGAGCGCGGCTATGACTCGCGCCCAGCTCGATCCGTCCGCCCACGCACCGTGGGCCAGCACCACGTTCACATCCTGCATCGCCATCCCGCTGCTCCTGACACTGCCGCGCGCCCGTCATTCATAACCACTTGAATGGCGCTTGACAGGTTACGCATTTCAGATAACTTGTCAACTGGCATCTGACCGGTTATGCGATTGGAACCCCTTGCTGGTTTCTGAAAGACCAATCGTGCAACGCAGACCGCCCGCATTTTTTATTGCCGGCTCGCTCGGCCTTGATTTCCTGAACTCGGTCGCGACGCCGATCGACGAACTCGTTGATTGGCTCGACAGCGGCGACGGCCTTTTAAGTTGGCTGGCCCAGGCCAGGCTTGTTCCGGCAGACGCACTCAATGAGTTGAAGGCGCAAACGATGCCGGGTGAGTTGGACAAAGTCGCGGAACAGGCTCGCGCTTTGCGCGAATGGTTTAGAGGTTTTGTCGTCAGGAATGTCGGGCGGCCGCTGACGCCGAAGGCGTTGCGGGAACTGGAGCCTCTCAACAGACTCTTGGAACGCGACCAAGCGTTCAACCAGATATCGCTGCTTCGCCATAACAACGGCGATCACTTGGAACTGCGGGTGACGCGGCGCTGGCGAACACCCGATTCCCTTCTGCTCCCGATCGCCGAAGCATTCGCGAAGCTCTTGTGCGAAGAAGATTTCGTCAATGTAAAGGCGTGCGAGGGACATGGCTGCACTCTGGTATTCGCCGACCATACGCGCAGGCGGGCAAGACGATGGTGCAGCATGGCGATCTGCGGCAATCGCGCCAAACAGCTAGCACACCGCAAGCGGCTTAAGAAAAAGACACTGAGAAGCTGACGACATCTGGTTCGGGGGCGACAACAAACAGGAGACTCGTAACATGGCCTCTCTTCCTTTGATCGTATTCGACGTCAACGAAACGCTTCTCGACCTTGAAACAATGGAGCCGATTTTTCAGCGCATTTTTGGCGACAAGAGCGCCGTGCGTTTATGGTTCGCCAATTTGATCCTTTATTCCGCCGCCCTGACGGTCGCTGGCTGCTACGTGCCGTTCACCGATATCGGCGCGGCAGTGATGAAAATGATGGCCGATACGCGCGGCATCAAAATTGGCGAAAGGGACAAAAAAGAACTGACGGACAAATTTTCGACCATGCCGCCCCATGCTGAGGTTCCGGCGGCGCTGCGCAAGTTGCGCGAAGCGGGTTTCCGGCTCTTTACGCTTACGGACAACCTGCTCGAGGTTCAGACGCGCCAGCTCGAGCACGGCGGCATTGTCGATCTGTTCGAGCGGCGGTTCAGCGCCGACGGCGCGAAGCACCACAAGCCGTCACCCGAAGCTTATCGATACGTCGAGAAAGAACTTGGAGCTAAGCCCGCGCAATTCTGTCTGATCGCCTGCCATACATGGGACACTTTGGGTGCCGTAGCGGCCGGCTGGGAGGCGGCTTTGATCAAACGCGTCGGCAACGATGTTCTTGGAGTCGGCCCGCAGCCCGCGATCGTCGGCAACGATCTCGACGATGTCGCCGACCAGCTCATTGCCCGGCACAAGGCGGCCGCGTAAGGTTCCTGTTTACCGCATTCCCACAAAGTTTCCTGGTCTGGTGCGGCGCCGTACGGCGCAAAAGCGTTGTGGAAACCAGCCTTTCGACAAAAGGAGCCCCAGGCTTGCGGCACGTGGGGCTCCTGAACCGAGCGGCGGGGGTGTCGGGGGATGGGGTGCCACTCGGCTTGGTTTGTGAGATTAACTACTGTCTCGCGCGCCACAATTACGCAATTATACCTAGCGCTTGCATTCGCGATGCTGGCCGGAACTCATCCAGGCTACCGTCCAATCAACGTGCTGGATGCTAGTGCCGTGTTGCCGGCTGATCAGGCTCTTTGATCGGGCGTGGGCCGGCCTTGAGCTCAAAGATCACGTCCTCGCCCGGGCCGGCCAAGATCAGCCATTCGCGCGGCGTATTTTCGCGTTCCTTGCCGTGTAAAATCTCCGTGCAACGCCACATCGTAATGATCTTCATTGCTCATTTCCCGTCGCGCGGGTTGATTGGCTGCGTCGATCCGGGCTTTGGTTCCTTTAATGCTAGCACGTTATTGACTGAAGACAACTGATCGGCCAAGCGGTTCGAAGGGTCGCCCCGGTCGGTTAAATCGCGGCAATGGCTGTTGAGTCTCAAACCAAATCTGCTAGTTTGTTACCGCTCTGTGTGAAATTGCCCCGCAGACAAAATGCGGGGCTTTTGTTTTATGCAGATGCGACGCCCGGACGCAAAGAGGAGATAGCTGTGGCGAAAGGCACCGTAAAGTGGTTCAACGCGACTAAGGGATACGGGTTCATTCAACCGACCGGCGGCGGCAAAGATGTATTTGTCCACATCTCGGCAGTCGAGCGGGCGGGTCTGACCACGTTAAACGAAGGACAAGTCGTCGAATATGAAGAAGCATCGAACCGAGGTAAAACGTCGGCGGAGAACCTCAAAGTTCAGCGCTGATCGTCGTAGAGGCGCTTGCCACCTAAAGACAATGACTTCGCTCCAACCTCTCGAATGAAAAGGAATGCCGCGTGCAGGTTCTCGTCCGCGACAACAATGTCGAGCAAGCCCTTAGGGTATTGAAAAAGAAGATGCAGCGCGAGGGCCTCTTCCGCGAGATGAAGCTCCGCAAGCACTACGAAAAACCATCCGAGAGGAAGGTCCGTGAGAGGTCAGAAGCAGTTCGGCGCGCCCGCAAGCTCGCCCGTAAAAAGCTGCAGCGCGAGGGACTACTGCCGATGAAGCCTCGGGTAATCACAGGCCAGGGAAGAGGCGGCGCCCCGCGCGGGCCTCGCTTCTGATCCTGAAAGAGCCGCACGGGACAGCCTCAGCCCGATCTTATCGATAGTCGTGATTGCGCGGACGTTGCGCGGCCATGGCGACGTCCAGCACTCACAAATCAAGCCTCGGTGCAGATTTTCAACTTGACTTCCGAGTGCGACGACGAAGGACGCGGCTAGCCGTTGCTCTCATACAGGGGCCGGATGTCATCGCCAACTGAGCGGCTGACGCAGGCCGACTTTGCCCTTTTTTGCTACGAACAGTCGGGCTGACGCGGAGTAATCGAACGTCATCATTCGGTTTTTGAACGGGGTGTCGACACTACGCGGCGTGATTAAGTTGACTTTCCTTGGCCACCCGCTCATGCGGCTCGGTGGCACTTTTGATCTTATATTGAAAATCGTCGCCTTCTGGCGGCAAAAGTTGCGTGATCGTATAAACGTTGCTCGCGCCAGCGGAACCGTACGGCCCTGCAGTGTAATTTACTGATTGTCCGATCTTGAATTTGTGGTGTGTCATGTGGCGCCCTATGTCGTAACAGATCGGATCTGTTGCAGTGTATCGGCGACTTTCGATACGCTATGTAGGTTAGCACGAAATTTGCACACGCGGTCACGTGTCGGAAGGCTAATCGGTGATCGTGTGGCAAATTGCCGTTCTACAGATGAGGAGGTTGGCATGCCTCAATCACCGACGCCCGAGCAGTCCGCCAGAGCCATCTTAGGCATTTTCAAATCCCAAAACTGCATCGCCGGCGACCCGCTCAAAACGAGCGCCATCAAAACACAATTCCTTGAAAGCCACCGCAGCGCGGCCGATTTTACCGCCGGCATTCTGTACGCCGAAGACAACGGCTGGCTTGAGGTTACGCCTCGGCACTTGGGCATCACGGGCACGACGGTGGATTTGTCACGCGACTTGCATCCGCCCGACACGCTCACTCTCACGGCCGACGGCTTTGCAGAACTATAAGGCGCTTGCGCAGGTACGGTCCTCGCCGCAGTGCAGTCTAAAGGAACTTTTATTTGATTTCGATGATCGTCGCGCTGCCGCCAGGGACCTCGACGTCGTCGCCCACGCTCCCGCCAAGGACGGCGCGCGCGAGCGGAGAGACATAGGATAAAGTGCCACGCGTCGGCTCAGCTTCGTCTTCACCAACGATGCGGAACGTTTGCGCTCGGCCGTCGTCGCGCTGCACGGTTACCGTCGCGCCGAAATGGACTTTGCTTTTGTCGGCTGCCGGGTCGACAATTTTTGCGGTCGATCGCCGCGCTGTCCAGTAGCGAAGTTCGCGTTGGTTGCTGCGATCGCCATCCGGTCGTTTTTGGCGATCGCGGCTTTGTTTGCCGCTTCAAAACGCGTGAGCGTCCGCTCTATCGCCGCAAGACCCTCGGCCGTCACAAGATTGGGATGCGTCGACACCGGCCGATCCGGCAGGTTGACGGTCTGCTGCTCAACTTCTTTGACAAAAGCGCGGCTCATGGCCCTCACAGGCTAGCGTTCGCGGTCTAGCGGCTTCAACAGTTTCCTAAAGTACACAACCCTTTCCGTCTCGGAAAATCCCCACGCCAAGTGGGCCGCTTGCGAGGCCTGATTGTCAATCTGCGTATCCGACCCAAGTTCCCGAAAGCCGCGTGCGGCAAGGAATACTTCGACGTGCGCGATCAACCGTGTTCCGATTCCTCGACGCCGGAACTGCGGCTTGACCCAAACGCCTTCGAGGAACGCGACAGGCCGCGTATCGCAGCCGTTGGCGTATTTTCTCACCGCGATTTCCGCGAAACCGACGGCGACGCCGTCTTTTGCTTCTGCAACAAGACCCCAAACGTCTCCATCGCCCAACAGGTCATCGGTCATCTCTGTGTGTGCCTGTGAGGTCTCGTCGGGCCAAAGGGCGACGCGCATTTCGGCCCAGATCGCCCGGTCGTCCACACCCATTTGTCTTACGGTGAATTCCATCCCGGCCACGGTACCATATGCCGCAGTCTAAGTCGGCGATCCGACGCTCCGCCCCAAAGCGCGTTTGAGTCTCGCAAAATAAGAAAACAGAAACTGGACGGACGAAGAAACACGCTAGTTGGTTCGGAACATTTCGAGGAGTCGGCGATTACCGGAGTCAGGGATCAGCCCGGCGGCCATTCTCCCAATGGTCGAGTTCGATCAGAGCGCGAGAAACGCGCCGTGGGTCGTTGTGTTTGCAGGGGGAGCTTCCGTAAATGCTCAGTACCGGTTCGACGGATAATTTCGTGCGTGGCAATACCAATCGACCGCTGGCGGGCTCCCGGATTCTGGTCGCGGAGGACGAGGCTCTTATCGCCATAGAGCTTCAACGAATTCTCGAGGACTTCGGCTGCGAAGTCGTTGGGCCGCTGTCGAGCGTCGACGAGGTGCTGCAGAACGCGGATCGAGGTGGTTTCGATGGCGCGTTACTCG
>JBAPZR010001181.1:0-3071 GCA_049285335.1 Xanthobacteraceae bacterium
GCCATCATGCCGATTATCGAGCAGGCCAAAATCCCGCTGATCAATGCGGGCTCGTCCTCGATTAAGATCACCGATCCGGGCAATCCGTGGACTTTTCGCATCATGCCGAACGAAGTGATGCAAGGCGTCGATATTGCGACGAATGCCTACAAGCGTTTGAACGCCCGCACCGCGGTGCTGCTGCACGAGAATACGAATGCGGGCATCGGCAATGCGCAGGTGTTCGCCGACACGTTCACGAAGCTGGGTGGAAAGGTTCTCGCGGACATCGGGTTCGGCCGCGACGTCAATGATTTTACAGCGATTGCGACGCGCATCGCCGGCATGGGCGACGTCGACGTGATCCCGACTTATACGCTGGAAGGTCAGGGCCTGAAGATCACGCAAGCGCTTATGCAAGCGGGCGTTGTGAAAGGCGGTGGTGGAAAAGCCATTCAACTCGGGACGATTTGGCTGCCGTTCGGCTTCGAGCAGAAAGCGGGCGAGGCCGCGGTGGGCTATATCCGCATCGTCCAATTCGACCCGACCGACCAGCGGCCGCAGGTGCGAGACTTTGTCCAGGCGTTCAAGACCAAGTTCAATTCGGAACCGACGCACCTCAATGCGCACGCCTACGATCAGATCCTGCTAATCGCGGACGTCGTCAGACGGGGCGGCAAAGACGCGCAGTCAATCCGCGACACGCTCGCACAGACTAAGAACTTCTCCGGTGTGACGGGCAGCGTGGAGTTCGACAAGACCAACCAAAACGTCAAAATGGACACCGTTCATTACATGGAGACGAAGCCGGATTTGTCCTGGACCTCGCTGAAGTGGAACTAGTCTCCACTCATGTCCAGCATCGTCCTGCAGCAGGCGATAAACGGCATCGTCGTGGGGAGCCTCTACGTCCTTGTCGCGTTGGGGCTCACGCTCATCTATGGCGTGCTGGTCCAGATCAATTTTGCGCACGCGGACATCGTGACGCTCGGCGCTTTTGCTGCCTACGGCGTCACGCATTTGCTGGGCGGAAACTATCTTGCCGGCATTGCCGCCGCGCTTGCGCTGGGCGCTGCCCTCGGTTGGTTGGTCAATGCCGGAATCTTCGCGCCCTTGCGCGGACGGGGCAGCGAATTGCTGCCGTTGATCGCCACCATTGGCGTATCCATCATGCTGCAGAACGCCATGCTGGCACTGCTCGGCCCGATTCCTTACGCGTTCGATACGCCCTACAGCAATCAAGTCATCCGTTTCGGAACGCTTTTCCTGACCGTGCAAAACGTCCTGATCATTCTCGTGTCGGGCGTCAGTATCGCGCTGCTTTACGGGTTTATGAAATTCACGTTTCTTGGCAAGGCGCTGCGCGCCGTGTCCCAGGATCGCGAAACCGCCGGACTGATGGGCATCAACCCCAATTATTTGATCATGCTGACGTTTGTGATTGCGTCCGCGCTAGCCGGCTTAAGTGGCGCCATGCTCGGTCCAGTCCTGGTGCTAACCCCGTTTGCCGGCACCTCGGTAATCGTGAAAGCATTCGCTATCGTGATCATCGGCGGATTCGGCAACGTCGAGGGCACGATCTTGGCAGGGCTGCTCGTCGGTTTGATCGAAAGCTACACGACCCAATTTCTCGATCCTGGGCTCATCGACATCGTCGTGTTTACGCTGCTGCTGGTGACTTTGGCGATCCGACCCACAGGTCTCATCGCGGAAAGACGCGAAGAGAATGTCTGAGGTGTCACCCATCGCCGTTCAGGGCAGGGAGCACCGCTTCCCTTCCTTCTCGCGTCGCGCATGGTTTTTAATCGCGGCGGTGATCATCGCGGTGCTCCCTTTGTTCGTCACGGACTCGTACTGGCGCACCAATCTCATCGTCTGCTCCCTTAACGTCCTGCTCGCCATCGGTCTTGATTTCGTGCTTGGCTATGCCGGCCAGCTCAATCTTGGGCAATCAGCATTTTATGGTATCGGCGCCTATGGCTCGACGCTCCTAGTTCTCAAGCTCGGCATGCCGTTCTGGGCAGCGTTTGCAATCGGCACGCTGATGGCAGGCGCGGCGGGCGCGCTGCTATCGTTTTTTGCCGTGCGGCTGCGCGGGCACTATCTGGCGATTGCATCACTTGGTTTTGCGGTCATTATCTATCAAATTTTGCTGAACTGGATCTGCCTGACGCAGGGTCCGCTTGGCATCTATGGAATCGCGCCGCCCCCGGTGGTTGCGTTTCCCGGCTTGCCTCAGATCGTCTTCACCGATTTGCGCAATTTATTTTATCTTATCGCCGGCTTTACGCTGATAGTTTACATCCTTCTCGACCAGATGGTGCGCTCGCCGATCGGAGAGACGCTGACCGCGATCCGAGAAGATGAAGTATCGGCGGCTTCCCTCGGCATTGACGCGCCGAAATGGAAAGCCTTCGCCTTCGCGGTGAGTTCGGCGGTAGCGGGCGCGGCCGGGTGTTTTTACGCGCCATTCGTCGGCACGTTGGTTCCGGACGCTTTCTTCATCACTGAATCCTTCATGATCCTCGCAATGGTGATCGTCGGCGGCATGGGCACGCTGGTCGGACCCGTCTTCGGCGCCATTCTGCTGACGGTCTTGCCGGAATTCTTGCGCTCGATCGGCGATCTGCGGCTGATCGTCTATGGCGCATCGTTGACCCTCGTGGTGTTGTTTATGCCGGGCGGCAGCGTGGAAGCATTTTATTCGCTGCGCCACCGGCTGTTTACCGAAAGCGGAATGCCATGAATCCCGCCGGATCGAGGCAGGCGGATCCGCCCGCGCCACTGCTGGAGGCTCAACGGTTGTGCAAGAATTTCGGTGGGGTGCGTGCCGTGCAAGATGTCTCGCTGGCGATCCTTGAACGCACAGTTTTCGCCATTATAGGTCCGAATGGCGCAGGAAAATCAACGTTGCTCAATTTGCTGAGCGGAGTGTATCAGCCCGACGCCGGACAGATTCGTTTTGCCGGCCTCGATCTTGTGGGCATGCCGGCACATCGGCGCGTGCGCCAAGGCATTGCACGCACCTTTCAGAAAATCCGGCTGTTCAAGCATCTCTCGGTTCTGCAAAATGTGCTCGCCGGGTATCACAT
>JBAPZR010001182.1:0-10353 GCA_049285335.1 Xanthobacteraceae bacterium
CGTTGGCCGCGATCCGCCTGGCCTCGTCTTTCGTGAGCAGCTTGGCGGCCGATCGCCGGCCGGGCTCTTCCTCGTAATAGACGTAGAGCAGCTTTTGCCCGCTGCTATCTTTCAAGACAAAGGCAGCGCCGAGTCCGGTGGCAGATTCGGAGAGACTGTGGCCGCTCAGCGACAGCATTTCCCCAGGCGGTCCCGTATAGAAGTGCTACGACCTCGTGGGCTTTTCGATTCCTTGCGTTGATCATCATTATCCCTGGGGCTTGACGAATGAAGCGCGCCCAGCTTACCGCCGCCAGGCATGTGGCCCGCCACAGCCGCATCGCCCACCTGCTGCGCACCACCTGTCCTTATTGTCACGCCCCAGCTGGTGAGCCCTGCCGCTCTAAATCCGGCATCCCGATCTGGGATATTGGCCAAATGCACGGCGGCCGCCTCACGCTCCGCGGCGTCATCGAGGTCAATTCTCGTCGTATAGGCCAAGATTGCACGGATCCAATAGTTGCTTGATGCGGCGTTATTCTTCCGCCGCTGCCGCACGCTTGCCACTACCAACGATCTAACGTCGCCTGTTATCTGCCGCGCGGGCTTTCCTGCTTCACGACATAGGCAACGCCGGTGTCCTCGACTGACCAGGGTGGCGGGAAGCGGCGAGAGTTATTGGCCCTTGACGGTCGGCGTCGGCCGAATGTCGCCCCAAGGGTCCTTCGGCTTTTGATCGGGAATGTTTTTGGTGGCGGCTTTGTAATCGTTGTCGATTTGCTTTTGCCGTTGTTGTTCTCCCTGCGACTGCACATTTTGTGGTGCACTATGACGTGCTGCAGAGCCAGGCATCTGGGCAGATGCACTCCCGCTTACTAGAGCCGACGCCGCAGCCAGCAATAAGGGTTTGCTCCACAGAACTTTGGTCAAGTCGTTTCGCGGCGGGGACATGACGTTAGGTTGCATCAGCTATTGTGGCATCACTGCGGCAGGTACGGCCCACCCGCTCGAGCTACAGTGGCGGGGGTCTTGCGGCTGGCGCTGATCCCGCGAAGAAGAAAAAATAGAAGGCCAGAACTACCACGAATCCGAGCAAGACACCGATAACGATCGACGCAATATCGCGGCCAGATGTTTTCATGGTTGCCGTCCCGCTGTCCGGATTATCCCGTTACATCGCAGTTTACGAGGGCGGCGGGAAGCGGCGATTAGTAGGCACGGCCTTAGAATGTCCCAGAAATATCCCTCTGTGGGCCGAAATAAATTCACGGAATTATTTCATCAACGTCGAGTCTCATCCGAACCCCGCTACCGTCCCCGCTCACTGGCCCCAGCCTCTCCGGTTGGGGTCAGACAATTTTAAAGGCCGCATGAAAATTGGCGTCACTGAGCAGGCTGTCGTTAAGCGGCTGAAGCGGGCTTTGCTGACCAAAGGCCAGTATTTGCGTGTCGCCGACATCAGAAGGCAGAAGCGTTGGGGGTTTGGCCGCTACTATCTGCTCGACGCAAGGGGCGTCGTTGACAAGAACGTCAATATCGGGCGACTGGCCCGAGAGCTCGGCGTGGTGTTGCCGCGGAATGCAAACACCCGGAGCTGCGCTTATTCAATCACTGATTTGGCTTTCGGCAAAGTTAAATTCGTCCGCCAGAATAGGACTATGCCAGCGGAATCTTGCTAGCGCGTTTGCTAGCCAACTCTTCAAAACTGCCCGATATTGGCCAATACTCGCCGCCGCAATTGGTTCGAGAAATGCCCGTTTTTTCGGACACTCTCGAACCATTCCGTACACGACAGAACACTGGCGGCCGCCCTTTAAGGCCGGGCTTTTGATTCCACCACGCGACAATCAATAGGTCCGCGTTCCGTCGATCACTTCTTTGAGCGCGACATAGGGCTTGCATTCGGTGCCGCAAATCAGGCGGACCTTTTCCAGGTCGTCCTTGGCCTTGAGCAGATTGCCTTGCTCGGCATGCCACATGCCGTAATAGGACCATGTCACGGCGTGATTTGGATCCGCGGCCAGCGCCTTGTCATACCAGTATTTGGCGTCGTCATAGCGGCCGAGCTTGCGGCTTGCATAACCGATCAGTGTGGCGACGTCGGCATTATCGTCGTAACTCATCGCGCGCAGCGCCACGATGCCGGCTTCATAGTCGCCCTTGTCATAGATGAGCGCATAGGCGGCATGATATTGGGTCAGGAAATCCTCGGCCGAACTGCTCTTTTCCTTTTTGGTCTTGTGCTTGGTGGTTGTCGTGCCGGACGGCTGGCTCGTTTGCGGCGGGGTGGGGCTGCTTTCGCCCATCGCGGCGGCAAATTGCGGTGCGCCCGAAATGGTGCCGATGAGGATGGCGGTGGTAAGCCATTGCATTTTGCGCATGAGTCCTCCGGTTTCTTAGGTGTCCGATCTTCTGGGTTGGTCTTTCGGCTCGGCTCGTTACAGTCAGTCTTGATCTTCGGGCGAGGCTTTTTATTCCCGCCGCGAATTCGATCCAATCGGTTAAAACACCGGCATCTTGGCATTTCTTCCCGGCGGCCGTTGGGCGATCCGGAGCCAACGAAAAGATGATCTGCGCCGATTGCAGGCCTGAATTTGGAGGCGGGGATTACAGGCTGGAGATTACAGGAATGTCACGTAGGTGAACGCCGACCCGCGCGCCACTTCAGGACGTATTCAGTGGGCAAGGCGTAAATGTCTCCTCGAAGATCGGCGCGAATCCCCCATCGCCGCCGCAGAACAAGGAGAACACAATGTTGACGAAGTTCGCCGCCGCGCTCGTCGCGACAAGCTTGATCGCAAGCTCGGCTTTCGCCGGGCAATCATCGGGCAATTCCGGCTCGATGCCTGCCGCCCAGACCAGCCAAACCGCCAAGTCCACCAAGACCGCGACATCGCACAAAACGGTCAAGGTGGCGAAGCATCGCTCGACGCACGCGCGTAAGCACCTCGCGAGCGCCAAGGAGCGCGGCAAGAGCCGCATGGAGCGTCATGCACGGCATGCCACGCCCGCAAAAGCGCATCAGGCTGGCGTCGCCAAACCGGCAAAGCACTCTTAGTCTTTGCGGGGGCATGATCTTTTTCGGAAAACCGTTTTCCACCTTTCCGGATCATGCCCAAGCGCAAACGAAAATTGCTTGCGATCCGGAAATGAGCACCAAAGCGGTGCGAACCGAGGCCCGGATCGTACGCA
The DNA here is from genome assembly GCA_049285335.1 of Xanthobacteraceae bacterium. GTDB lineage: Bacteria > Pseudomonadota > Alphaproteobacteria > Rhizobiales > Xanthobacteraceae > BOG-931. Next base: position 3,172 of record JBAPZR010001182.1, read on the forward strand.
CCGGCTTGCGGCTGGCTGGCGGTAACCGCCAGCTTGGTTCGCAAGCCGGACCTTAGTCGTCTCGCAGCTCACAACAACGAAATGCGTGGGATCAGGGAGGTAGGCGCGACGCCGACCTTCTCTTCTTCACAGCGTCGTCTGCCACTCGACGGGAACATGTTCGTAGCCGGTTGCGGTCTTGATCAGATGCCCGCAGGCCGGGAAGGGGAAGTGATATCCGGTGACCAGCATGCGGTCGGCGGCGGCTCGGTCGAAAATCTTTTTGCGCGTCGCGATCGCTTCGGCGCCGTCGATGTCGAACGCCGCCTGCCAATCCGGATGGCGCGCGAATATCGCCGGATGTTGCGCGGTGTCGCTCAGCACCAGAAGCGACTGGTCGCCGGAATGTATCGCGAAGACCGTATGCCCCGGCGTGTGACCGGGCGCCGGCAATGTCACGATGCCGGGCGCGACTTCCTTGCCCGGCTGAAATTGTGTCACCTGCTTGGCGATGTCGGAGAAAATCCGCCGCTGGTTGAGAAAAGTGATTTTCAGATCGGCCGGCGCGGCGTTCAAATTGGCGTCGTCCATCCAATAAGCCCATTCCGGCGCCGGCACCATCAATTCGGCATTGGGAAAGATCAGGGTGTTGTCCTTGTCCTTGATGCCGTTGATGTGGTCGGGATGGAAATGCGAGATGACAATCTGGTCGACGGTTTTCGGATCGATGCCTGCAGCGGCGAGGTTGTCGCGTAAAACGCCCGCCGATGGCGCGATTTGGCCGCCCGTGCCGGTGTCGATGAGCACGAGCTTCTTGCCAGTATTGACGATCAAGGTGGTGAACGGGGTCGCCAGTTTGTCATGCGGCATGAAAGCCTCATCGAGCGCGTGCTCGACGTCCGCAAATGACGCGTTGCGGATGAATTTGTCGGTGATCGGGCGATACCAGATGCCGTCGTAGAGCGCCGTCAGCTCATAGGAGCCGATCTTGTACCGGTAAATTCCCGGGGTCGCCGTGTTCGCAGCGGGCGCCTCGGCTAACGCGGAACCGGCTTGCGCAACGAACGTCGCGGCGGCGGAAGCGGCGAGAACGCCACGCCTTGTCACACTCGACATTACGAGTTCCCCTTCGTATGCGGCCCCTTGGCGACTATAACCAAAGTCGCGGGCAAATATTCCGCCGCGTGGAGGCAGCTGCCGGTGCTCGCTCTGTAACAGGCGTCACAGCTTCTATTGTGTCCTGAAACTACGGTGACGCGGCTTTATCGAAGCGACGCCGATCATGCCAACGAAGCTGCGCGAAGTTTCTGCACGACCGCACAATACGCAAACGGCAACACAGACAGAAACCGATTTGGCAATGATGTCGGTCTGGCTCATGATCTGCCTTATCAATGCCGTGATCCTATTTGGGCTCTATTAAAATCAAGCGCGCGGGCTGCGTTGCGATCAGGTTTTCACAACAACGCGAAAATACGCATTATGACAAGAATCAACTGCTTTGTTGCGATGGAAGGTGCTTCACCTAAAGAATTCAGCAAACGCTGCGCCAGCCACGTTGGCGGCGCGCGTCCTCGCGGTTAACTTGACGCTATTCAATCCGAGGCTAGAGGGGCCAGCCGCAGTTGTACCAAGCCTGCGTGCAATAGGCCCAGTCACTATGTTTCCAACGGCGACGCTCGCCGCGCGCTCCAGCGCGTCGTCTGGAACGTCGAAGGTGAAACTTTCCTCGTCGCGTTCGGCTACGCCCTTTGCGTCAGACTTTGTCATGGCAGGAACCCACGGTTGAAGGACCTTGGCGCTGCTGTTCATAGCGCGCCCTGCGCTTCGGTCTGTGCCGCAGGTCACAGTGCGCAAACTCGTGGTAGCTCGCGACGAGCGTTGCCTATGCGAAGATTTGTTTGATCTCAGTTTCGCGCTTCTCACGGGCAGTCGGGGAGCGCAATCGAAGGATTTTAACCAAAGTTTAATCATTAATATGCGGTGGCGAGAAAATATGATAAAGTGCTTTCAATAGCAGTAGTTAGCGAGAATGATTGAGGTCCATTCTCAGGTCGCCTGATAAGTCCCTTATTTCCCCACGAGCGCTCGCTAACCTGGCGAGCGCTCGATCGTTGAAATAAACGAGGGCGATCGGGCGCCCACCGGCAATCAAAGGGATCGACCACGCCATGCCGCGGTCAATGCCGGTGTGGGCAAGCACCCCAGTGGTGGATAACGCTCGAAATTCGGGGGTTTTGTGATGGGGGTCACATAGCGGGTTGGCCGGTTCTGGCAAAGCCATTTGTGAGGGTCTACTTGTTCTGCGCCCGCGTGCCTCAGCGGGTGTGGTGCTCGAAATCGCCAAGAGTTTAAATCGCCAAGAGTTTAAATCGCCAAGAGTTTAAATCGCTAAGAGTATCGCCTGGGGGAGAGCATGCGCCGCGTCGAATACAGGGAAATTGCCGTAGCGGCTCTCACGATCGTGCTCGTGTCGACGCTCTTGCTTGCTTTCGTGTTTTAGCGGCCGAAATTTGTAGACATTGGCGAACCGGGCAGGGCGGTCCTGCCTGGGAGGTTTTTTGTTGAATGGCGAGTTCGTGACAATTCCACGACCTGCAAATAAGCGAGAAATCCCGTCACGCGTTTTGCGCCACGGCGGTCATGCTTTTGCGAGGGCCGGGGATACCGCGTCAGTTTGGCGCGGCGTTCCGACGAGGAATGTGGCTACACTTAGCTGTTGCAAACGAGGCCGCCAATCTCGGTGGCCTTTCCAATAAATCTGGGGAGGGAACGATGCTTAAGACTTTCGCTGTCGTCGTGCTCGCAATGGGGATGTCGGTTGGATTGGCCCAGGCGAAGGGGCACATGCACAAGCCGTTGTCGCCGTGTGAAACGGAACGCCCGGCGGCGGCGACGTGCGCCTGTGGTCCGGGAAAAATGACGTGTCAGAAAGGAATGTGGTGCCACGCCTTCGCGGGTATTTGCAGGCCATAACGCCCAAATTGTCTGTGGAGCAGGAGAGACCAAGCTTAAGGCCGTCAGAACTCTGGCGGCCTTTTTCTTTCCGCGGCCGCGGCCGGCGGAAGGGGCGGGCCTAAGCTGCATGTATGCTTCCGTCGCTAATTCGAATTGACGAATGCCGTATGTTCAGGTCTGACCCGTCCTTTTGGCGGTTCTCTTCTATACTTTGATCGCAATCTTGCGGTTGATGTCTCACATGACTCCGGCAAATTTCGAATGTCCCAACTGCAGGGCGGAGTATGAAGTCGTACGGGCTGAAGCCCCGCCGGGGCCGACGACAGATCGCGAAATAACCTGCCTTAACTGTGGCGGTCCGCTGCCGGGTCGCGAGGGAGCTTTTCTTCTCAAATACTTCTTGGTTTCGCGACAAAGGCGGGGAATTGTCGCGCAATCCTCTCGCAAGGTTCTCAAGATGTAGCTGCCTTGCAGGCGAGGTGGAACACGGCGGCCCGTGTGGAGTTGTGTCGGCGCACGGTCTGTCCGAGTTCGCCGCCGTGGTTTCATTGCTGTGCTACAGCCTCTGCTTGATTACGCTTTTGACCGCCGTCGCGGGGGCGATGATCGGCTTGTTCATTTCGACGTCGGACAGAGTGGGTCATACTGCGCATCCGCGTCCTGCAATTGAACGCGACGACAGGGAACTGCGTCTCTTCTTGGTCGCCCCTAAAAGAAAATACGGGTCGCCTGCCAGGAATGTGGAAGCCCGGCCCGCTGCGGTTCCCGGCGAAAAATCGGACGCTAAAAAGAGCAAGTCGCACAAGGCCAAATCGCTCGCTCGCCAACGCAACAACGACGAACGACCGAGCTACGGGAACTCGGAAGACGCCGAAGTCCGGAGCGGACCGAGTAGTCTATTTTCAACCGGTGACGCGGATTGGCGATAACCCGCGCGGCTTGCTTCAGCGTCCGATCGCGGAACCGATGCCGAGATCGCCTAAATTGATCAAGCAATCACCGCCTGCAAAAAGCTCAATTCAGGGGCTTCCAAGCCGCCGCCAATACCCCTCTTAGGCCGCCAACGGTGCAAAAAGATGAGGCTGGTCGATCGATCGCTGTCGTCGTTGGCGGTTTGGGCGGGTCGCGGCCGTCGGTAATTTCGGTCGTTCCGTCAGGGGCCCATGGCGCTATCGGCAGTCCTCACGCCGATTTGTAGTGGCTGCAACAAACCTTCGAGGTCGCACAGGGGTTTCCAGCCAGCACGCGCGTCGGGCGAGCGTAAGTTTGGAGGAGGGGGTCATGACCGCCTTGAAACATCTCGCCATTGTCGCAGTGGTGCTTATAGGTGGCGTCGCATTAGCGATGATGGGCATGCTCGCCCGCCAGGCCTCGGCGCCGGAAAACGCGCCGGCTACCCACCGCCCCATGCCGGCGCATCAGGCTGGCCAGGTCGCCCCCTCCGAAACTGCGTCGTCACTGATCACTACCGTGGAAGAGGCACGGCCTACCCAAGCTCCTTCCACCGCCCCGGCACGGAACGGATCCACTGAGAGCGCAAGGGGGTCGACGACGGCCGCCATTCCGCCCTGCGACAAGCCCAATGCTCTCGGACTTTCACGCATCGTGCAGATCGATACCACGGGAGGGCCCCAATTCGGCCTTCAGCATTTCAGGGGCTACGACAGTTTCCTTCGCGATCGGGAAGTCGTTTTGACATTCGACGATGGTCCCTGGCCCGTCAGCACCGCGGGCGTGCTCAAGGCCCTGGCCGATCAGTGTGTGAAGGCGACGTTCTTTGAGATCGGCGAATATGCACGCTGGCATCCGGAGATCACCAGGCAAGTGATCGATGCCGGAATGACGGTCGGCACGCATACGTGGTCGCACAAAGATCTGGCGCGAAACCCCTATGCCAGCGACCCCGAAAAGGCAGAGCAAGAAATCGAGATGGGCGCCAGCGCCGTGCGCAGCGCCGCGGCCGGCGGAAAGGTAGCGCCGTTCTTCCGCTTCCCTGACCTCGTGCAGCCGCCCCAGCTACTCTCTTATCTTGCCGGGCGTAACATTGCGGTGTTTTCGACAGACATCGACTCGCGCGACTTCACGATGCACAAGCCGGTGCAAGTGGTCGATTCAGTCATGAGCCAACTGGCAAAATGGGGCAAAGGAATTGTCCTGTTGCACGATTTCCACCGCAACACGGCCGAAGCCGTACCGGAACTGCTCCGGCAGCTCAAGGCCGCCGGCTACAAGGTCGTGCACACTGTGCCCAAGGAGCAACTGACCACCGTTGCTAAATACGACGAGATGCTCGAGCACCACGAGAACGTACCGTCCAATGCGCAGCCCGGATATGCCGCCACGTCGGCAACGCAGCACATGTACATGTATGCGCCGGCGCAGGGCGCGCACAAAAAGCTCGCTCCAAACACGGGCGCTGTCCATTAGCGATTTGGCTTTTCGCACCGGCGTCGGCAACGTCGGCGTTGCAAAGTCCGCGATGCACCTCGTCTTTTGGATGCGGCAGCACGCCGCATCATTTCCTGCATCTGATCGAATTGTTGTCGCGCAACCTTCATGAAGGTCCGGCACTGTCAGGTCGGTCGACATCAGTCGGCTACAACGTACCTGTGCTTCAGTTTCCACTCATAATGGCTCCAACCTTTCCGGTCGGGGCCATTTCTTTTTTCTTTTTGCCGTCATGGCTCGGATGCGCAGTTTATTGGCTCGAATAGGCAAGCTCGCGCCCCCGCCTGAATAGCGGTTGATTGAATCTTCGCCTCGCCAACAGACCCCTGCGGCGGGACTCCTTTTTCCAGAACAACACCCGCGTAAGAAGCGCCACTCGGTTCGTTGCCTGAAAGTCACACGCGGGCGAATAAAAATCTCAAATCACAGCGCGCAACCGGGCGATGGTTGCTGATCGCTCGCAACTATCTGGATAGCTTGTACGAATCGTTAATCGTGGCTGGGGGTCGCTATGAAATCGCTGTTCGTCGGAATTTCAGCTGCAACAGTTGCGTTTGCAACCACTGCTGGTGCGGCTGACTTGGGTATGCCGATGAAGGCGCCAGCTCCACCTCCTCCGCCTGTCTATAGCTGGACTGGCTGTTATATCGGCGCCAACGCCGGCGGTGGCATTCAGTATGATACGTGGACCTATGAGCATGGCGCTGGCGCGATTGTTGGCGGCCAGATCGGCTGCAACTACCAAACTGGAATGCTGGTGCTTGGCATCGAGGGAGAGGGCGACTGGTCCGGTCTCCAAAGCCAGTACAGCGAAAACGACCCTCCCGACAACGGTTACACTGCGAACGCGACGGCGAAGAACAGATGGGACGCCGACATTGCGGCGCGCTTCGGCGTCGCGTTCGACCGGGCATTGGTTTATGGCAAAGCCGGTGTCGTATGGGGCCGTTTTGATTTCAACACAACGGACGGTTACAACAACGCACCAAACTACTATCAGTATAGCGCTAGCGCTACATTGAGTGGGATACTGATCGGTATTGGACTCGAGTACGCGTTCATGTCGAACTGGACGACCAAATTCGAGGTCGACTACTTGGGGTTCCCCAACAAAGAGATATCCATCAACTATATCGACGACGGTGATTCAGAGCCGTACAGCCAAAGTGTGTCAGCGCAGAAGGTCCTCTTCAAGTTCGGCTTGAACTATAAATTCGGCGGCTAAAGCGTTTCTGATTTGATAGCCACCTGGTGCCGTGCGGGGCGAGGCGGCACCAGCTGGCGAGGAAGGCAAGGCCGCCGGCGCTTCGGATTGGCCGGCGGCATTGGCTTGTTTGCAAATTCAACAAGCGCTTGTGTTCATTAATGCCGGATTGAGAGGGATTGAAATCCCGACAATGATTCAAAGGGTGCGAGGCCGGGCGTCGGCCTCGCATTCCAGATGGCGGGTACTGCCGCGCTCGTTAAGGCCGTTGCTCGGACAGGTGTCCAACCCGCCACGCGTGGACCCGTAGTGCTGGCGCGTCTTGGCTCAGCAGCTTATGCGGTGAGAACCGGCTCCGTCACACCAAAACCCCCAGCGTTCCGGGACTCCAAAAAACGACCAATGGTACTCGCCTTGTGGCCACCAGTAAGGGCGATACCCGTAATGGCGCGTCAGCGGTATGACAATGTACGGGTGCGAGTGCCGGTATGCGATCGGCGCAGCGTGACACGTTTCGTACGTAGCCGCGCAAATCAGTGTCGCGCTCGTGAATGCACAGACAATCCACCGCATGTGTCCCCCTTCTTTACTCC
>JBAPZR010001183.1:0-6788 GCA_049285335.1 Xanthobacteraceae bacterium
GGATCGGGGCGCGGTTCAAGTTTGACCGCCGGCTGGTTGTCTGTTCCGGCGTCGCTGAGCACGCGGCGACGATAATCGTCGAGATCCCCCTCGAACGGCTTCGCCGTTCCGTTTTGCACCAACCATAGCCGTTCGGTGCAGGCCTCGAGCAGATAGCGATCGTGCGAGACTAGGATGACTGCACCGGGAAAGTTGTTGATTGCCTCGATCAGCGCCCCACGGCTGTCGACGTCAAGATGATTGGTAGGCTCGTCGAGAATTATGAGATGCGGGTCGCTGGAGGTGGCAATACCGAGCAGGAGCCGCGCCTTCTCGCCGCCCGACAAATTCTCCACCTTGGTCTTGCCGGCTTGTCCGGAAAAGCCGATAGCGCCGACGCGCGCACGCACCTTTGCTTCCGGGGCGTCCGGCATCAGGCGACGCATGTGTTCATAAGGGCTCGCATCCGCATTGAGCTCGTCGAGCTGATGCTGTGCGAAGTAAGCAACCCTCAGACCGGAGGCACGCGTAATCGTGCCGCGCTCCGGCTGAAGTTTTGCGGCGAACAGCTTTACCAGCGTCGATTTACCATTGCCATTGGCGCCGAGCAGCGCGATGCGGTCGTCATTGTCGATACGCAGGGACAGGTTTGAGAGCACCGGTCGTCCGGGCGCATAGCCCACCGAAACTGCGTCGGTTGCGATGATCGGTGGCGAAGGCAGTTTGTCCGGCGCGGGGATTCGGATCGGCAAGACCTCCTCGGAAACGAGCGCGGTGATTGGCTCGAGCCGCGCCAGCATCTTCAGGCGAGATTGTGCTTGCCGCGCCTTGGTCGCCTTCGCGCGGAAACGGTCAACGAAGGCCTGCAGGTGCTTGCGCTGCGCTTCCTGCTTCTTAATCATCTTCTGGTCGAGCAAAATGCGCTCGCTGCGCTGGCGCTCGAAGGCCGAATAGCCGCCGCGATAAAGGGCGAGCTTGCGCGCTTCAAGCGACAAAATGGAGCCTACCGCGGTGTCGAGCAGATCGCGGTCGTGGCTGATCACGATCAGCGTCGCCGGATAGTGAGCGAGATAGTCCTGCAGCCACAGTGTACCTTCGAGGTCGAGATAGTTCGTCGGCTCGTCGAGCAGCAGCAGGTCGGGCTCCGAGAATAGGGTGGCGGCGAGTGCGACGCGCATGCGCCAGCCGCCAGAAAATTCCGAGCATGGTCGCCGCTGGTCAGCAGTGGAGAAACCCAGTCCGGCCAGGATCGATGCGGCGCGAGCGGGAGCTGCGTGCGCGTTGATATCGGCAAGCCGGGTCTGGATCTCGGCGATTCGGTGCGGGTCGTCAGCGCTCTCGGCTTCCGCCAGGAGTGCCGTGCGCTCGCGATGGGCGTTGAGGACGATCTCGATGAGACTATCGGGCCCGTTCGGCGCCTCCTGCGCCAGCCGCCCAATGCGCCATCGCTGCGGGATTTCGACGTAGCCCTGCTCGGCCGAGATATCGCCGGCGAGGACGCCGAACAGAGTGGTTTTGCCGGTGCCGTTGCGACCGACAAGGCCAACGCGCGCGCCGGCTGGAATGCGTGCGGAGGCGCCTTCTAGCAGAATACGGCCGGCAATGCGTACGGTGAGATCGTCAATCGCTAGCATGCCGCGCGTTTTCGCCGAGTGTGCGCTCTGAGGCAACCCTCTCGAGAAGCTAGCCCGCGCGGGGGCCATATCCGCTTTGCCTCTGAAGGCGGACATCAGTGGCGGATGGTAGCGCGCCGGCACATAGCTCCACGCTGGCACGACTAGCGGAGGCTTGGCTGCGCCCGAGCGGAAGCGATTTGGCGCTTAGCAGGACAAATTCCCTGTTTTCGAGAATTTGTTTCCCTGTTCTCTCGCCGGCAATTCCCTGCTCTATTATTCAGGGAATTGCCTCAGAAGTCCCCAGTGCATCGGCGATTTGAGCGTTCCGGAAACGGTAGTCGGCCGGCCTTTACGAATTTTCCCTGTATTGTTCCCTGTTATCAGGGAATCCAAGGCGGAGACCGGTTAGCGGTGGACTGTGTCGCCAGCCAGCGTTGCGCGCTAAACACCGCAGATTTCCAAAGCCCGCGTGCGTCCCTAAAGGGGCGGTTCGACGCCGCCCTCCTTCTTGCAAGCGATGCTCGCCTCCTCCAGATCGAGCTCTCGTTCCATGCGCCGGCGCGCTTCGTCGGTGATCCTGCCCTGTTGCAAGAGCCGGTAGATGTATTCACGTTCGGCCCCGATCAAATCCGATCTCACATTCGCGGCGGCCCAAGCGGCATCGAAGCCCGTCGGGGCGGCTTCCGGCAGTCGTCCGGTTCGATAGTCGTGACGGGCGCGCAAAATCGCCAACACCTCGGGAGGGATTTGCTCTTTGGCGGCGCGCTCTTCAAGCCGCTTCTCCGCGACCTTCAAGGCCTCCACCCGCGCGGCGAACTCGGCCTTCTGCTCGCGGGTGCGCTCGTCCGCGGCGTGGCGTCCGAGCCCAAGCCAACGGACGACGCTCGGCAGCGATAGGCCCTGACCGACCAGCGTCACGACAATGACTCCAAAAGTGATGAACAAAATAAGGTCGCGATAAGGGAACGGCGCGCCGGAGCTGACGGTCAGAGGGATTGCCAATGCGGCCGCGAGCGAGACCACGCCACGGACTCCGACGAATGCGATAAAGAAGATCGTCTGCCAGGGTGGAAGCGGGTCGCGGCGGGCAACCTTCTCGCTCAACCAACGCGGCAGGTAGGCCGCCGGATAGACCCAGACAAACCGCGTCACGATAAGCACGATGACTGTGAGCAGCACGCCCAGTATCGGCTGAGAGAGCGGCACGATGTCCGGCCGATCGAGAAGCGTGCGAAGCTGAAGGCCGGTGACGAGGAAGATCAAGCTTTCAAGCAAATAAATCAGGAGGTCCCAGAAGAAAATGCCTTGCAACCGCGTCGCTGCTGGAATGAGCAGCGGTCCATTCCAACTGACAAACAGGCCGGTCGCCACCGTCGCTAGAACGCCCGATCCTCCCAAATGAGCCGGTACCAAAAAGGCCGCGTAGGGCGTCATTAAAGACAGCGTGATTTCAACGCGAGGGTCTTGCGCCCAGCGGCGCAAACGCAGGCTCAGCCAGCCAATGGCAATGCCATAGGCGATTTCGCCGATCACGATCAGCACAAACGTTCCGGCGGCCGCACCGAACGAAAATAGTCCCGTACCTACCGCAGCGACGGCAAAGCGATAGATGATCAAGGCCGTGGCGTCGTTGGCGACGCCTTCACCGTTGAGCACAACGGCGATCCGCCGGGGAATGCCGAGTTGCCGAACGATCGCCAGCGGCGCGACGATATCGGGTGGCGCCACAATGGCGCCAAGCACAAACCCAACGCCGATCGGCATGCCGAGCGCCCAATGCGCCATCGCGGCCACTGCACAGGCGGTAAAGGTAACGCATCCCAAGGCGAGGAGCGCTATCGGGCGCAGGTTGAATCGAAACTCGCGCCAACTCATGGCGACGCCGGCTGAATAAATGAGCGGCGGCAGGATTCCAAGCAGCACCAGTTCCGGCGCAAGCGTTATCTTCGGTAGACCTGGGATCAAAGCGAGCCCGATGCCTGCGATGACGAGAAGAATCGAGGGAGCGGTATTCGTGCGCCTGGCGACAACAGCCACGACAACCATGACGCCGAGCAATAACAACAGCGTTTGAATGATCGCTTCCATGGTCACGCTCACTGAAGTTGCCGCCGCACGACAGCGGCAATTTTTATTGTCTCACGCCTGCATGCGTCGCTGGACATTTGCTTCAACAGAGGTCTCTTACGCCATCTAAGCCACCGTATTAAACTCAACCATCTTCCGAAAATCCATCGTGATCAAACTCCGGGAGAAATCACCGGAAGCTCTGGTGGCAAGGGTCGTAAGGTGAAATAAATGCACGCACCGGCCGAAAAATGGAAGCGTGCGCGCTTTCGAAGCTCGAGCGCGGCTGGTATCCTCGATCGACGAAGAAAATCTGGATCCGAACCAGGGGAGAAGCGCTATGGCCACTTGGCAGCCCGATCCGAGTTTCTATCCGTCGCCGCGTCTGGCGGCGAAGGCGCCCGCGGAAAAGCTCGCCTACGTGGCGGCGTTCGATCCAAATCGAAAGTCGCCGGATGGCATCGCCGTCGTCGATGTCGATCCGGCTTCGCCGTCCTACGCGCACATTGTCGGCACTGTCGCGGCTACCCACGCGGGCGATGAATTCCATCATTTCGGATGGAACGCCTGTTCGTCGTGTCTTTGCCCCAATGCGCCGCATCCGCATGTCGAGCGGCGCTATCTCGTCGTTCCGGGTTTGCGTTCTTCACGCATCTACATTCTCGACACAAAGCCCGACCCGCGCGCGCCGCGGATCGTAAAGGTCATCGAACCGCAGGAGATCGCCGAGAAGACCGGGTACACGCGTCCGCATACCGTGCATTGCGGGCCCGGCGGCATCTATGTCGCCGCGCTCGGCAACAAGGACGGCAAGGCGCCCGGCGGCGTGTTTGTCATGGATCAGGAGAGCTTCGAGCCGCTCGGCCGCTGGGAGGTGGATCGCGGGCCTCAGCAGCTTGGCTATGACGTCTGGTGGCATCTCGGTTTCGACACGATGGTGACGAGCGAATGGGGTACGCCGGATACTTTCGAAGATGGCTTGGTCCCGGAGATTTTGTTGGGCAGCAAATATGGCCGCCGTTTGCACTTCTGGGACTTCACCAAGCGCAAGCATCTACAGGAAATCGATTTCGGCGAGGAGCACCAGCTGGTTTTCGAATTACGGCCGGCGCACGACCCCACCAAGGCGCACGGCTTCGTCAATTGCGTCATCAGCTTGAAGGATTTGTCGTCATCGATCTGGACCTGGTATCGCGACGGCAACAAATGGGCGGCGAAGAAGATCATTTCCATTCCCGCCGAGCCCGCGGATCCCGATCTCTTGCCGCCCGTGCTTAAAGGTTTCAAAGCGGTGCCGCCGCTCGTCACCGACATCGATCTGTCGATGGACGATCGTTTCCTTTACGTCGCCTGCTGGGGCACCGGCGACCTGCAGCAATACGATGTGTCCGACCCGTTCAATCCCAAGCTTACCGGCAAAGTACGCATCGGCGGCATCGTGGCGCGCGCGAGCCACCCGGGCGCTAAAAACGGCAAGCTTAACGGCGGCCCGCAGATGGTGGAAGTCAGCCGCGACGGTCGCCGGGTTTATTTCACCAATTCGCTTTACGGCGCGATCGACCCGCAATTTTATCCCGAAGGGATTGACGGTTGGATGGTCAAACTCGATGCCAAGCCCGAGGGCGGCATCGGCTTCGACACGAAGTTTTTTGTCGATTGGCCGAAGGGACAACGCCCGCATCAGGTCCGTTTGGAGGCCGGCGATTGCTCCTCGGATTCTTATTGCTATCCGTGATGGCGTCGCGTGACGCCGCCGACCGCTCCAGATGCGCTGTGGTTGTGGCTCGCCATCGCAGCGCTTGGTCTATTTCACGGCGTCAATCCGGCCATGGGCTGGTTGTTCGCCGCGGCACTTGGACTCAATCGTCACAGCGAACGCGCGGTTTGGCTATCGCTGCTCCCGATCGGGCTCGGCCATGCTGCGGCGGTGGCCGTCATTCTCTTCTTTGCGCTGACGCTCGGACTCATTCTTGAACCGGGCCAGCTGGCGCGCTTTGGCGCGGTGATCCTGTTCGCCTGGGCGGGGTGGCACGTCATCTACGGGCGTCGCCATAAGCTCCGTTTCGGTATGCAGATCGGTCTTGGGGGCTTGTTTCTGTGGTCTTTCCTGATGGCGAATGCGCACGGCGCCGGGCTGATGTTGGTGCCCGCGGTCATCCCTCTTTGTCTCGCCGCTTCGCCGGCGCACGAACTGACGCCCGGCGGCTCGCTGCCGGTCGCCCTCGCTGCGCTTGCTCTGCACACCGCCGTCATGCTGGCGACAATCGGGACCATCGCCATTGTCGTATACAAATGGGTCGGGGTCGCGTTCCTACGGCGCGGATGGATTAATTTCGATCTCGTCTGGGCCGTTGCGCTGATCGCATGCGGGATGATCCTGCTCGCGATCTGAACACAAATCCGCGGCTAGGCGTCAGGCTAAAGGCGTGGCAAGGGACGCTTCGATTTTGCAGCCGAGGGGACTTTCACAAGGGCTTCGCCCTCGAGGACGACTTCGTCGCCGACCCGGCAAACGCATGTGAGCGTCGCGCGCTGTCGGTCTGGATTCAGTCCCACGACCGTAACCGTCACGTCGACAGTGTCGCCGATTCTAACCGGCGCGCGAAAATTCAATGTCTGCGAAATGTAAATCGCCCCTGGCCCAGGCAATCGCGTGCCCAAGACCGCCGAAATCAAGCTTGCGGTGTAGAGCCCGTGCGCAATCCTGCGTCCAAATGAAGTCTTGGCCGCAAAGTGTTCGGACAGGTGGATCGGATTGCGGTCTCCAGTCAATTGCGCAAAGCCGACGATGTCGGCCGACGAAATCGTTTTTGACAGAGCCTCCGTCATGCCGACGGAAAGATCCTCAAAGTAAAGGATACGGAGTGGCAAAATCATCCAATTAACGGTCGGCGGCGCCTCGCGCCGTTTCGGCGTCGCCGCCCAGCCGCGTGGTAATTTGGAAGCTTTGCCCCCTACCTTGGACCGCCGTTTCATTGCCCCTTCCAGCGACTCAGATGCGTATCGTAACGGGCCTAACCGCCGTTGCGAAAGTGACCCCCTGTGATCGCTCGAGGCCGACCTCGGCGGGGATCCCAGAAGTCTGTGTCGCCCCGTATTCCTCTGTGACAAGGGTCACTTCAGGCC
>JBAPZR010001184.1:0-2276 GCA_049285335.1 Xanthobacteraceae bacterium
ACTCGATTTATTGCAGGCTCCCGTGCCGACCCTAATATCGGCTTTGTAACATTCGCTGCCTTCGTCGTGAACGACGGCAGCGGGCAGTGATGCCCGGCACCACGCTTTCTCGCAGGTTGGCATCGGGTCTAGCTGAGAATCTGAAAAGTAGTAGTATGCGCTATGCGACACCGCTTGACGCTCTGCAGCGCCACCGGGATAGCGATGGCCGCCACGCTCTCCGTCACGCTCGGCGCTGACGCCGGTGCGTAGACGCTTACCAATCCAAACCCGCCGACTCCGTCGCGACCGCCGCGCGCCGCCAAGCCGGTTACGAGTGCGCACGTGAAGTCGTGCAGCGCGTATGGCGCCGGCTTTGTCAATATTCCTGGGACCGATGCCTGCGTCAAAGTCGGCGGCCCGGTGACGGTGGGGGGTTCGGTCAATCAGGGTCACTGATTGGCCGACAACGGCCGGCGATCGGCAGCCAAGATGCTCACGAAAGATGAGGCGGATTGCGGCGAACTTCGCCAAGCTGCCACTGCTGAGCCAAAACTAGCGAGGCTCTGATCGCGCTTACTCAGTTCAAACCTCCGTCAGCACTGCCAGCCCCACGACGTCCAGACGCAGGCACCCCCACCCCAACCGGGACTCCAACCAACATTCCAAGGTGGACGGGGCGGACCCCAACCGGCACCACAACCACCACCGCAGCCGCCACCCCAACCGACATTCGACCAACCCGCACCACAACCACCACCCCAACCACAACCTCCACCCCAAGCCGTAGGGGCAACGCCCGGGCCAGAGGAGTTGACGATGATGATAGTGGGCGTCGATGGCAAAGGCGCCGATGGCCAAGGCGCCGATGGCTAAGGCGCCGATGGCCAAGGTGACGATGGCCAATGATGCGCTGATGCCGTCGCCGGGAGCGCGAAGATAGCAGCCGCGAACAATGCCGAAAAACCTCTGGTCATAATCATGACAGCAACCTCCGTTCACACTCTGACCCGATCGTGGTGCGGGCGTGCGTCGTTCATTGGGCCAGAACGGGATTCTTGATAATTAATTGACTGATAAGGTTAACGGATCTGGCATTTCCCATTAGTTCTGTTTCGAGAATGAGCCCGGCCGACTCGGCAGCCAAGTTGCTCACCAAAGACTAGGCGCGGCAGATCGCAGCGAACATGGCCAAGCTACCGAGGCTGTTTCTCCCGACACGCGCGGGTCGGCAATCTTACGGGATCCGAAAGTGAGGCCGCAGATTGTCTTTTGGAGAGCCGAGCCCCGCGCTGCCCCGGTCGATTCGAGGAGCAGCGATGCCATTGGCTCAGTAGCTTCGTGTGGCGTTGCTCAAAAAGCACACAACGGCGGTCCGTCGAATTTATCCACAGAGGTCAAATTGCGCAGGCTTGGACTTGGATGCTGAAATATCCGCGGCCGGCTGCGTTGGAGGGCTGCAATGGCAAGTAAGGAAAAAGATACGCCTACGCCGGTAGCCGGGATTGAAGCTGCTATTGAAGCCGCTTTTGAATCCGTTACTTCGGATGCACCTAAAACAAGAAATACCGGTTCGGAAGCCGAAATAGTGGACCGCGCAGGGAACGCTATCCTTGGGTTGGTTAGCCGGGCGGCGGACGCTGCCGCTGCAGACCTCCAAGAGGCACGAGAAGTCGCTGAGAGACTTGTGCTTCAGCTTCAAGCCAGTCGTGATCAGGTTCGAGCTGCCGAGGACCAGATAAATGCTCTCAAGGCGGAGGTCAGAGTTTATCGAGATCGGGCAAATCGTGCCGAGAAATGGCTCCAGCAAATCTCATCGGAGATCGAGCAAAAGTTTTTAGGCGCGGATGATAGCCGCCCCGTTCGTCGGCCTGTGCCTCAACAACAAAACGAAAAAAACAGCCCCGAGCATCTCTCGTTTCTGCGGCATCGGCGAGATCACTAGGCTTAAATCGAACCGCCGCCATCGGCGCCGCGGATCGCGGTCAGCTTGTCGCTGCTGATGATATCGAAGGCGCTTTTTGCCTCCGCCTTTCACTTCACATTGTCTGGCTGCTGACGCTGCGCATACACTGACACAGGCAGAGCGCAGATTGCTAAGATTGCAATCACTGCGGCAGTAGTTGGAAACATGGGCTCAACCCGATGTCCGAAAACATCCCGTCCGACGAAGCTTGAGCCCCCACGACCTCGCTCTCAAGTGACTTTTTTGTCAGACAAGCGCTTTCGACATATCAATGAAGGCGTGGCCGTCGCTATCATACACGCGTGCTTCAGCCATTGAGCATGCGCAAGGC
>JBAPZR010001185.1:0-3321 GCA_049285335.1 Xanthobacteraceae bacterium
AAACACGCGAGGTCAGCCATGCGATCCGTTTTTGCGGCATTTATTGCGGCGTGCGTCTTTACATCCGGGACAGCGCAGGCCCAAACACCGAGCGAGAGTCCCGGCGGTTTCGAAAAGAAGAATTTCAACTATAGCGAATGGACGAAAGGTTTATTTTCGGAGGTCGTAACGGTTACTCATCCCGGTAAGATGATCTTTCTCGCCGGCGTAGGAGCCGAAGACGAGAATGGTGGGCGGGGCGCTATCCGCTATCTGGGAGACTTTGCTGGCCAGTGCCGCTACGCCTACGACAAGATCAAACGCCTCTTAGCGGCTCAAGGGGCGACGATGAATGATGTCGTAAAAATCGTCACCTACGTTACTGATATTCGGAATTTAGCCGAGACGGGGAAGTGCCGTGCGGAAGCCCTTGGTGGTGCCCCGCAACCGGTCCATACTTTCCTCAACATCAACCAGCTTGCCTGGCCGGGAATGTTGGTAGAAGTGGATGTCATTGCAATCACGAAAGAGCCATGAAATTAATCCAGCCATAGTGGGCTTTTCCGATATTTGAATCCTTGGTCCGAGGGGATGCGACGACGCTCTAAATCAGCCGGCGGGTCAGCCAAATCGCGATTCCGCAAGCCAGCCACACCAGTGCGTCGTGACGATTCAACAACCCACCGCCGGCGCATTTCGCGTGCCTTGCGGCGCGAAACTGAGGTCGAGCGGCTTAGCCGCGAGCTGAACACGATTGCCGAACAGCAGCGTGCGACTGCAGAGGTGCTCAAGCTTATTAACCGCCCATCCGGCGACCCCCAGTCTGTTTTTGCCAACATATTGGCAAACGCCGTTCGGATCTGCGATGCCAACAGCGGAGTAATCAATCGCCGGGATGGCGAAGTTTTGCATCTCGTCGCAACGCATAATATGCCGCAGGCATTTATCGAACTGCGCAAGCAGTTGGCTCATAGGCCGCACCCGCATTCCGCCAGCGGCCGTCTGCTGGCGACCAAGGGTCCCGTTCACATCTCCGATTTGACCACGGATCGGGCTTACCTTGAACGCAACCCGCCGACTGTTGCCGCCGTGGAGGCTGCGGGTGTCAGGACGATTCTCGTGGTGCCGTTGTGGAAAGACAGCGAACTGATCGGTTCGTTCTTCGTCGGCCGCAACGAGGTCCGGCCCTTCGCCGAAAAGCAGATCGAAATCGTTCAGAATTTCGCTGCCCAAGCCGTTGTCGCAATCCAAAACGCACAGCTGCTTCATCAATTGCGCGAGACTCTGCGGCAGCAATCCGCTGCCGCGGATGTGCTCAAGATCATTAGCCGTTCGGCATTCGATCTGCAGGCTGTACTCGATACTGTAGTTGAATTGGCCGCAAAACTTTGCGGTGCGGATCTGGCGGCCGTGCACGCGAGTCGAGCCTATTTTGGTGCCGTCGCGACGTACAATTTCCCCGATAGTCTCATTGAAGTTGCTAGCAACATCGTCTTTGAGCCTGGCCGGGGCAGCGTTTTGGGGCGTGCGGCACTGGAGGCCAAGCCAGTGCAGGTCGCTGACGTACTCGCCGATCCCGAATACACGCTTCACGACGCGCAACGAAGCGTCGGCTATCGCACTGTCCTCGGCGTTCCGCTGTTACGGGACGGTCATCCCATCGGGGTAATCGCGCTGATGAGGCTTAGCGTTCGTCCGTTCACAGACAGACAGATCGATCTTGCTCAGAGCTTTGCAGACCAGGCTGTAATCGCGATTGAAAATACGCGATTGATTGCCGAACTGCGTCAACGCACGGATCAACTTGGCCGCTCGGTGGCGGAGTTGCAGCGCGAGCGAAACAACAAGCTCATGAACATGGAAGCGATGGCAGCGTCGATCTCGCACGAGGTAAGGCAGCCTCTTACGAGCATCGCGACGAACGGCCGTGCGGCTCAGCGATTCCTCGGACATTCGCCAGCCAATATCGAGGAAGCGCAGTCGGCGTTGAATAGGATGATCGGTGACAGCCATCGCGCGAGCCTGGTTTTTGACAACATCCGGGCCTTGTTCGGAAAAGCCGACGAAGGACACGAGCCTGTCGATGTGAAACAGTTGATTCGCAATGTTGTAAAAGGTTTTCAGGGAGATCTGGAGCAACACGGGATTACGGCTAGCGTCAAGCTAAAGGAGAATTTGCCGAAAATTGTTGCTCACAAAGGCCAGTTACAGCAGGTTCTCATTAATCTGATCCGCAACGCGATTGAAGCAATGCAGGCGGATAGAAGCGACCATCGGGTGCTGCAAGTGAGCAGCAGCCTCGACGGCAACGATAAAATTATCATGTCGATCGAGGACTCGGGCCCAGGGATCGACCCGCTGCATGCGGAAAACATCTTTGACGCCTTCGTAACTACGAAATCCGCTGGGATGGGATTGGGGCTTGCGCTTTGCCGGATGATAATTGAGCGACATTCCGGTGAGCTGACGGTATCGCCAGTCCATCCACGCGGTTCAATATTTCGCATCATCTTGCCGATTTTGCTCGCGACGAGGTGACATGGGGCCGCGGATGTCTGCTTGTGGCACAAAGCGGACATGGCAATCGCGCTCGGCGCCGTCCGCTTTCGAGGGTAAAGCAGACATCACGCGGACTCGATGCGATGTCCGCTATTAACCCAAAGCGGGAGATTTTAATCGGCCATGAACCCTGGTCGCTGCGCACTTTCGGAGCGATAATCCTGCCAGCCGATGGTGAATGGGCCCTCCCCGCCATGTCCAAAGAAGACTTGAAGGCCGAACTTGAGCGGCTCCGCAAAGAGAACGCCGCACTTAGGAAGGAATTCGCTTCCGGTATACGCTTGAGGGTGAGTGAAAAAGGAGCGGTCTCAGCTTATGGAATAAGGCGTTTTCCCGTGACCTTATATAAAGAACAGTGGCTGAAACTGCTGGATAAGTCGAACGAGATTCGAGCATTTATTGCTGCGAACAAAGGGCAATTAAAAGGAAAGGATCGCTGATTGACTACGTTTCCTGCTCGCTTGCTTGCCGCACTCTTCCACCCGCCAACCGTGACCCGGCGGCTGAAAACCCCTTCGATTACGTTCGCCTGCCGAGCCATTTTCGCAAATAATCTGAGACCATACGCAAGTAGCCAAAGCGTCGCGGCTCGGTGCGTGTCACCGATAGCCAAGCTGGCGAGTAAATGTACCGCACTAATTCTCCAACAAAATAACCACCATAAACCTAGAACTCGGCGTGGGCAGATTTATGATGAACACACGACATTGATCTAGCGTTGCAGTGCGTTGGAGTCGTTGAGCTTTTAAGAATGGCCCAGCCAAGAGAGCAATTGGCTCACAG
>JBAPZR010001186.1:0-2096 GCA_049285335.1 Xanthobacteraceae bacterium
GAATGAGTAACGCAACTAGGACGATCCAAAGGATGTTCATCGCGCCGCCCACGAACAACAGGGGCATCAGCAGCCAGCAGCAACCAACGCAATACGCGCCGTGGCGAAGCCCAAGCATTAAGCAACCCGCCGTGTCGTGGCGAATGCCACCGTGACGGATCAAGAACGCAAACGGCGTCTGGCATTCGGCAAGACAAATGTCTTTGAGCTTAGTCCACTGATAACTGCCAGCCGCTATGAACAAGAGGCCTGCGACCACGGTACTCGTGCTTGCCATCTTGAAATCGAGCAAAGCGGCACGCTCGAACGCCCATTGCGCGAGCGTAGCGAGCAGCGCGAAAGCGGCCCATACAAGAAAATAGCCCGTAGCGAACCAAGCCGTTGCTGCGAGGGGCCTGCCATGCTCCTCAGTTTGTCGGCCCACGCGAGCGTACAAGAGAAACATTGGCACCGCCGAAGGCGTCATCATGCCGACCATCATCACGGCCCACATGACGAACACGAATGCGAACTCTAAGGGCAGCCACGGTGTGTGCGCGGGCACCATGAGCGCCATGTCGGACGGGATCATTCGGAAGTCCGTCATGTCCATCCCGCCCATGTCCATATCGGCCGCGAGCCACATCAAGTAGCTCCACGCCAATGCGGTCAGCAGGGAAAGCGCGAGGACGATGACGATACGGTCGCGCCGGAGCATCGCTGTCTGGGTGGGGACGCGATTGACAATCACGCAAGCGCCACCCCGATCCCGAAGCTCCTGCGCAATATGGGCGGCTATCTGATGGGGCTCCTCAAACGGTCCCCGGTCCTGTGCGCTTTCGCGTTCTGACGTTCGACGCCCGCGACTACTCTCATCCGCCATCTAACACCAACACTAGAAATGCATTTTTTTGAGTTCTTTAAGAAATAGCCCACAAACCAAGTTTGGTAGCCTATATGAAGGTATAGAACGCCGCCGCGTAAGGAGGCACCTTGAGCGGCAAGTGCAGTCCATCCGCACCTTCAAGAGACCGTTAAACCTTGAGTCGCACTCGCGATATGTCCGGCATTTCAGCGGAAGTTAGGAAATGGGGCCGATACCTGATTTTTGATTGGATTGGTTTGGGCAAAGGCAATGGCCGCGTTCAGGCTTACCTCGCCCACGACCATTGGCGGGATACCGACAAAAATGGTGGCGTACTCATGGGAAAGCAAATGGAACAAGTTAAGGCATTCGCCGCAAGCAACGCGCTGCATTATGTGCGGCAGCTAATCGGCATTGTCGGTCGATACGGCACCCTAGACAAAGAGTTCACCGTACTGATGGATCACTTAATCGCCGCGTACAACAAGGCAAAACGTTAATAACCGATCCGCGTCACGACCGATACCCCGGGAAGGTCCTTGCATCAAAGTCCGAACTTTTCGATTTGGCGGGTAAGCTGCTCCTTTTGCTTCGCAAGTTCGTCATAACTCTTGGCGAAATCCAAGTAGGTTTTCGCGTGTCGGTTGGGTGCCGTTAATAAGCGGCGTATTTGACTGCGTCTATTCCAAGAGCTTTAGCGATGGCGTAAGGCGTCTCGCCTCTAGCGGCCCGCTGGGCGATCTTCTGGCGCAGCTCTAGCCCGAGCTTCGGCCGTCCGACCTTGATACCCTTTGCCTTTGCCCGAGCCATACCAGCCTTTGTCCGTTCGCTGATCTTTTGCGCTTCGACCTTGGCTACGAGCAGGATGTTGCGAACCAGTTCGTTGTCAGTGGCGAGATGTGGCTCGGTATAGCTGTGAAATTCGTACGATGATAGGCGCTGGAGATGCATGATCGTCTGAGCCATGCCCTCGCGGCTGAACCGATCGAGCGCCCAGAACAGAACGCAGTCAAACCTCCGCTTGGCGGCATCATCGAACAAAGATGCAAACTGCTTCCGCTTATCCGCGGCTTTCCGGCCGCTCTCGTAATCGATGTACTCGCAGCTGACCGCATGCCCGGCGGCAGCGCACCAAGCGCGCAGATCTTGTAACTGGTTTTCGGGGTCCTGGCCTCTGTCGTCCGTCGAAACCCTGGCGTAGATCGCGACGCGCATGGCATGGCTCCCATAGAGGAAAAAGGGTCCCCGATCT
>JBAPZR010001187.1:0-2640 GCA_049285335.1 Xanthobacteraceae bacterium
ACTACCGACTCGCCAAGGCGCGGGCGTCGGCGGACGGCTGATGCGATACACGTTCGAGCAGAGTGATCGGGCGAGGTTGCCTTGTTATCTGGAAACCTTCAGTGAAAGCTCAGTACGTGTCCATGAAAGTCAGTCGTATTCGATTCGAGAGGCGATAGAAATTCCTGGAACACCGCTCACCTTGTACGCGATGGTGCGGCCGCCGCAGTAGCATGCTGGCGGGGTGGTGCACGAAGGACGCTGCGAAACCGAAGGGACCAATACGCTTCTCACCTGGGCGGAGCGTGAAGACCAACCCTTGCGGAGCTGTCCGGATGAAATCCAGAATGTGACCAAGATCGGGCGCCCGATGGGCGCGTTACTCGCCGGAGAAGAATTGCTACTGCACGGATACCACGCGATCGTCGCGGGAACTCGAAGTTGACGGTAATGTCGTTACGTAATTGGCAAGCGTTGCAAGGCCATGGAGAAGCAACGGCAGCAGAAACAGATCGTCAATGACGCCTAAAACTGGAATGGCGAAGTTAAACGGCTCCAATGCGAAGAAACCCAAAGCCAGCGTTGCCGGCAAGAGCCAAGCGGGTCGGTTCGGGTGCCTAAGTGCCTGCCACAGGAGCCGAAGATCGGAGCGGCTCATCCGCCATAGTCTGAATATCCTACGCATAACGTCCCCGCTTGGCCTCACCTACCTATGTTCGACTTCGCGCATTGAAAGTCGTTCGGCCCCATGGTGAAATCTAGTCCTAAAATAGAGGCGAGGCCACGCTTCGGCTTTCTACTGGGGTTCCTGTACTTCGTAGCCTTGTTTCTTGAGGCGATCGATGGCGCCGTCGTCCTTGAGGAGCGTTGCGATGGGTAATACCGCAAAGCTACTCGCGTTGTTATCGAGCGCGGTCTTGGCGCTCGATATCCACAAATCCTCGAGTCGACTGCGCGCGCTCTCGTACTGATCTTTGAACTGCGGCACGGCGAGGAAGGCGTTCAGACAGGCGGCTTCCTCGTCTGGATAGGGTAGGCTGCGCAACCCTTGAATATCGCCCAGCGCCCAGAAATTGGCGCGCTGACGCATCGGTTGCAAATCCACTTCCAGTCGTTCGACCGTTTTGGCGAAACAGTCGATTTCCGCTCCCTGCGGTATATTGCCGAGATCACGCACGGCCCCTTTCGCGTCCGCCAGCTTGATCTTGAGCTGTACGAGCTGCACCGGCACGTGATCTCTGTGCGCGGCCTTATCGACCACGTCCCAGACCATTCCGTTGTCGGTCAGTCCGGATTGCTTCAACGCGCCTTCATACAGGTCGATTGCCGCCAGAATGGGCCGCCGGTGTTCATCGTAGGAACCGAGATACTTGACGCGCAGTGCGAGCCAGCGAATGTACAAGTCGTGAGGCAGAATCTCCTCGAGGCTCCTGCCGTCCGGGCTCTTGCGGGCGCGGAGCAGGGCTGGAATGAGGGTTAGACTGCGAAAGAACCCGACGTCCACATCCACGTCGGGGGGAGCGAGCACGGACTGGGAACTGGCGATGCGCTGCTCTACTGCAAGCGATCGCCAGGTCATGTCTTTCGGCAGCGGCCGCAGCGTCGCCAAAATCCAGAGGTCATGACCGTTTTTTGCGATGCGCCACATTCCCGGCCCCGGACGTTCACCGGTCACCAACACTTCATCGAACTCGGGACCGGCGGGAGCGGCAGGGACCGGTTGCGCACGGCAGTAGGGCTGCGCGCCAAGAAATAGGAGCACAGAAACTGAAATCGCGGCCCTTAAAGGCACTGGAATTTCTCCTTTAACGTTGTAGTCCGTTTTATCACACGCCAACGCTCTTTGAGTGCAGCCAGAGTTGGAATGTTTGCTTTGCGGCATCGAGGCGCCGAATCGGCGGCCATGAGTTGTGCGGTCCCAAATTCGAGTTCGTCGAATTCAGGTAATCGTAGTGACTCGCGGACTTTCGAAGAAATCGATCAAGGAGCCTAGATGCCCGCCACGACGGTATTCCAGCTCAGCCCAAATCGCTGTAGAAACTTCCGTAAGCGATCCGAACCATTGACCGTGCTGCGCTTTGCTTGGCCTTGAGCCGGATGTTTTCGTCGTCCACGAGCTTCTCGGTGATGCGGCCGTCGTCGGCGAGGGCTGCCATGCGGGTGATGGAGGCCGAGAGTTCGCGGAAGTTGCCGCGCCATTGGGCTTCGGGGGCCGTCGCGAACTTCAAATACGCGCGGCGGGCTTCGGCGTTGAAGAATCCGTTGCTGCGATCGCAGTTCTGAGACCCGAAGGCAAACCCAAAGGGTGAGGCTTTGCCACTAAGTCGTTAATGTCAATACGCTTGTATTGACATGCGAGTTCTTGCGACTTATATTGAAGCGTGGCCAATGGTGCGAAAACGACGCAGTTACAGATCCGTGTCTCAAAAGGCGAAAAATCTGCGATTCAAGGCGCAGCCAAACGCGCGGGTTTGGACATGTCAACCTATGTCCTGAGCCGAGTTCTGTCAGCGCCGGCGGCGCGCTTTCAGGAACTCGTCGTGGCCACCGCGGGGCCGGCACCCTCCTTCGCCTTGGCGGAACTCAATTCATTGTTATCTAAGCTAAGCGGCGGCGAATTGCGCGAGGCGGTGGCGGCATGGCCAATGGTCACTCTCACAC
>JBAPZR010001188.1:0-17101 GCA_049285335.1 Xanthobacteraceae bacterium
TTACGCTTAACGGTCATGTCGACGAGGATTTTTCATATGAACTGATTGACTATGGCAGGCGCTGAACATAGTCCACTGCGCGCTGAAACGTGATTTCCGAAAGAAGAATAGGAATTGAAGATGCGGCGTTGTCTGACCGGTGTCCTTATACTTTGCTGTGCCACTTCGGTCGACGCGAGCGGCATGAACCTGCGTTTAGCGCAGAATCAGGCGCCCGCACCGGCGCAGCGTCAAAGCGTAAATATGACCGAGGTGACTGTAGGCGACCATTGGACCTACGATGTCAAAGATGAAATTTCTGGCGCTCCTCTGCCGGCTCGAAAGATTACGGTCACAGACATTGCAAATGGACAAGGGGCTACTCGGTTTGATTTCGCTCAAACCGGACGATCGAGCATCACTGGGTTAAGCAAAATACGATTAGGCGGCAAAACGGGCTTATTGTTAGCAACAACACAGCCGAGTTGATCGAGTACGGCCGAAAGATTCAATAATCTAGCCAGTTTGGCTTTGAACTGAGCCGACCTTTGGACGCTGAGCGTAATCTTTCGTTCTACGCAAACCGCGCTTTCGCCCGCTCGCGCGCCTTCATCGCCTCGGCCTCGCGGTTCTTTGCCGGGCTCGTCGTCGCGAGCGAGGCGAGCAACCGCCGCGCGGCGTCGGCGACCTCATCCACCGCGCGGTCGAATGCGGCTTCGTTGACGCGCGAGGGATGGGTGAAGCCGGAGAGCTTGCGGACGAATTGCGCCGCGGAAGCACGGATTTCCTCTTCGCTTGCCGGCGGCTCGAAATTAAACAGCGTACGGATATTGCGGCACATCGGCCTGTCCCTTCCTCGCTCCATTATCAACCCTTCCCCGGAGGGGGAGGGTTGGGCGCGCAGCGGCCGGGGTGGGGTGATAGCCGCAGTGCTTATCACCGCCTCCCGACGTGCTTACGCGCGTCGACCTCCCCCCTCCAGGGGGAGGTGAGAAGTAATCGGACTCACGCCAGTCATCACATAAACGCCTGGATGCCGGTCTGGGCGCGGCCGAGCACGAGTGCGTGGATGTCGTGCGTGCCCTCGTAGGTGTTGACGGTCTCGAGGTTGCACAGAACGCGCATGACATGAAACTCCTCGGAGATGCCGTTGCCGCCGTGCATGTCGCGCGCGAGCCGGGCGATGTCGAGCGCTTTGCCGCAATTGTTGCGCTTGAGCATCGAGATCGCCGGCGGCGACGCCTTGCCCTGGTCGATCAGTCGCGCTAGCCGCAGCGCCGCGTGCAGGCCGAGCGTGATTTCGGTCTGCATATCGGCGAGCTTCTTCTGCACGAGCTGATTGGCGGCGAGCGGCCGGCCGAACTGCTTGCGCGTCAGCACATAGTCGCGGGCGCGGTGCCAGCAGAATTCGGCGGCGCCCATCGCGCCCCAGGCGATGCCCGCGCGCGCGACATTAAGACACCCGAAGGGCCCGGCAAGCCCGGAGACGTTCGGCAACAAATTCTCCTCCGGCACCATCGCGCCATCGAGCACGAGCTCGCCCGTGATCGAAGCGCGCAGGCTCAATTTGCCTTCGATCTTCGGCGTCGCCAGCCCCTTGGTGCCGCGATCGACGAGAAAGCCGCGGATCCGGCCGTCGAGCTTGGCCCAGACAACGGCGACGTCGGCGACCGGCGCGTTGGTGATCCAGGTCTTGGCGCCGGTGAGCTTATAGCCGCCGGGCGCTTTCTCGGCGCGCGTCACCATCGAGCCGGGGTCCGACCCATGATCCGGCTCGGTGAGCCCGAAGCAGCCGACGATTTCGCCGGTGGCGAGCTTAGGCAGATATTTGCGGCGCTGCGCCTCGCTGCCATAGGCATAGATCGGATGCATCACCAGCGAGGATTGCACCGACATCAAGGAACGGAAGCCGGAATCGACGCGTTCGACCTCGCGCGCGATCAGCCCGTAGCAGACATAGTTGAGGCCGGCGCCGCCGTACTCTTGCGGAATCGTCGCGCCGAGAAGCCCGAGCGCGCCCATCTCATGGATGATATCCGGGTTGAAATTTCCGTCGCGATTGGCGGCAAGCACGCGCGGAAACAACTTCTCCTGGGCATAGCCGCGCGCGGTGTCGCGCACCATGCGTTCCTCTTCGGTCAACTCGCCTTCAAGATCGAGCGGATCGTCCCATTTGAACGCGGCGTCCTTGATCTGCGCGCCCTTGACCTCACGCTGTTCGACCTTTTCCGCAAGCTGCGACATCGCCTAGCTCCTTGGACCTATCCGGTCATCCGAGGCCGCGCCTCTGGGTGACGGATATCGAGCCGAATCTTAGGAGGCGGCGCCGCTTGCGGCAAGGCGGCCGACGATGCGCGCGACAAAGGCCCCACATTGCCGTCTTACGCCCGTTTCGATATTGAGAAAGTCGGACGCGCCCGTAGCTCAGCTGGATAGAGCGCTGCCCTCCGAAGGCAGAGGTCAGGGGTTCGAATCCCTTCGGGCGCGCCAGTTCCCACCTGTGTCCGCTCCCGAGACATGGGTGACAGAACTCAGAATGGACTTGGTGACAATCTCGCACTGAACGTGCTCATACGGGTTGGCGGCTACCTTCTACAAGAACCTCGTCATGGCTGGCGGCTTTCTCTATGTCATCGCCTTCGGCGCGGGAGCCGTCAGCGCCGACGAAGGCATGACCGCCCGCTAAGAAGTAGATCAGTTTGGCGTCATGGTGTGGCCATTTGCGTCTTTGTGTGGATGGCCGCTGCCAACACATCAAAACTCCGTCTAATCAAACTCCGCCACGGCGGCGATGAGCCGCTCGATATCTTCGGGCCGCGATAGCCGGTGATCGCCGTCCTTGACCAAGGTCAGCACCACGTCATCGCAGGCAAAGCGCGCAATCAATGCTTTGGCGTGCTGCCAGGGCACGTCGGGATCCACGACGCCTTGGAGGATGCGCACCGGGCAGCCGGTTTCGATCATGCCGCCGAGCAATAAATGGTTGCGGCCGTCCTCGATCAGTCGCCGCGTGACGAGATAAGGCTCCGGTGAATATTGCGACGGCCGCTCCCAGACGCCTGTCGTCTCAAGCTCGCGCTTGATTTCGGGCGTGAAGCGCTTCCACATCAGTTCTTCGGTGAAGTCGATTGCCGGCGCGACCAGGACAAGGCCGGTGACGCTGGCCACGCCCGGCTCGCGGCGGCGGCGCAAGGCACGGACCAAAAGCAGTGCGAGCCATCCGCCCATCGACGAGCCGACAAGAACCTGCGGGCCACGGCAGCAGGCATCGAATACCACAAGGCTCTCGGCGAGCCAGCGGGCGATCGTGCCGTCGGTGAATGCGCCTTCGGATTCGCCGTGCCCCGAATAGTCGAATCGCACGCAGGCGCGAGCCCGCTGTGCCGCCCAGTCGGCAAGCGCCTGCGCTTTTGTTCCCTTCATGTCGGACTTGTAACCGCCGAGCCAGAACAGGCCGGGAGAGGCGCCGGAAAGCGCGCGCACCGCGATGGCGCGCCGCGCTTCGCCCTCGCCAACGGGCAGGAATTTCAGGCTGTTATCGGCCATGCACAGTCCGCAAATTGGGGTCCGCCAGGAAGGCGATGGGAAAATAGATCATGCGCACAAAATCGGCTATGTGCGCTGCGCATTGTCGTTGACTTAGTTCGAAAAACTCCCGATTCTCAGCCTTCGCCGCTCAGCATGGGACCGGTTGGGAAAGAATCGGCCTATCCTGGCGGCTCGTCGCAACGGTAAAGGAGATAAGCACCATTCGTCGCCCAATCAGAACGCCGCAGCCCGCCGCCAAGGAGGGGCCGCGCATCAACGAGGAGATCCGCGTCCGCGAGGTCCAGCTCATCGACAAAGACGGCGCCAACAAAGGCGTCACCGAGATTAACGCAGCACTCGCCATGGCGCAGGAGGCGGGGCTCGACCTGGTGGAGATAGCGCCGAATTCGGTTCCGCCGGTCTGCAAAATACTCGATTTCGGCAAATACAAATATCAGGCGCAAAAAAAGGCCGCCGAAGCGCGCAAGAAGCAGAAGGTTGTCGAGATCAAGGAAATCAAGCTTCGTCCGATGATCGACGATCACGACTACGACGTGAAGATGCGCTCGATCCAGCGGTTTTTCGAGGAAGGCGACAAGGTCAAAGTGACATTGCGGTTCCGCGGCCGCGAAATGGCGCACCAGGAGCTCGGCTACAAGCTGCTCGACCGGGTCAAGGACGACACCGCCAAGATCGCCAAGATCGAGCAGGAGCCGCGATTCGAGGGCCGTCAGGTCGTGATGGTTCTCGCGCCGCGCTAAGGCGTAGGCGAAGCGCCGCTACAGCAACGAATTCGGGGGATGGACACGGAAGTCAAACAGGCGCGCGGGCGCCCGTTCCACCGCGTTTGGCAGTCGCCAATAGGAGGAGAGTCACTAGGAGGAGAGTGCTATGCCCACCTTCATCATCTTCATGAATTGGACCGAGCAGGGATTCCGTAACTTGAAGGACGCACCCAAACGCGCCGCCGCGGCGCGCGAATTGGGCAAGAAAATGGGCGTCGACATCAAGCATCTGTATCTGACCTCGGGAAAAACCGACCTGATCGCCATCGTCGAAACGGCAAGCGGCGACCATGTCGCCAAGTTTTGCATGATGGTTGGCGGCCAGGGCAATGTGCGCACCACGACCGTGCGCGCGTGGCCCGAGGCCGAATACATGAAAATGATCGCCGAACTGCCTTAGAGCGCAATCGTTTCAAACCGAATCGATTGCGGCTCTCGGTGTTTTCATGAGGCATGATCTTTTCGGAAAACCGGTTTCCACTTTTCCGGATCATGCCTTAATGGCCGCGAGATCGGGATTCCGCGCCTGCTACGACCCGGCGAGTGTGCCCGCCGGCGCCCGCCGCGCCGCGGCTCGGCAATTTGCAAATCGGGGTTGGCTCTGCCATAACCGCGCCCTCCCGCCGCCCGGCTGATAAGGGCTGCCGTGGCGGCGGCGAAGTGCTCAAACAGCACGCGGAAAGCACCAAGCGATCGTCCGCCGATCGCCGGCGCCGCATTTTATCAGGAGAGCCAAATGCCCAAGATGAAGACCAAGTCGGGCGCTAAAAAGCGCTTCAAAGTGACTGGGAGCGGCAAGGTCCTCTACCAGCAGTCGCGCAAGCGCCACGGCATGATCAAGCGCACCAAGAAACAGATCCGCCAATTGCGCGGCACCAATGTGCTGTTCAAAACCGACGGCGACAACATCAAAAAATATTTTTTGCCGAACGGCTGAAAACCGCCGATGCCGGCACAGGCATTTGGGCGATTTACGATGTTTTTTCAGAGGAGATTGAGTCATGGCTCGCGTCAAGCGCGGCGTCACCACCCATGCCAAGCACAAGAAAGTGCTCAAGGCGGCCAAGGGCTATTACGGCCGCCGCAAGAATACGATCCGCATCGCCAAGCAGGCGGTCGAGAAAGCGAACCAATACGCCTATCGCGACCGCAAGCGCCGCAAACGGACGTTCCGCGCCTTGTGGATTCAGCGCCTCAACGCGGCGGTGCGCCCCTTCGGTCTGAACTATAGCCGTTTCATTGCAGGCCTCGCGAAGGCGGGTATTACGGTCGACCGCAAAGTGCTTTCTGATCTTGCGATCCGCGAGCCGGCGGCCTTCGAGGCGATCGTCGGTCAGGCCAAGTCAGCACTCGCGGTGTGACATGATTGATCGCGCATATGTGCAGCGCATGGCGCGCTACAATCGCTGGCAGAACGAAAACCTCTACGGCGTCGCCGATCGGCTCTCGGCGGAAGAGCGTTGCCGCCCACGCGGCGCGTTCTTCGGCTCGATCGAGAAGACACTCAATCATCTATTGTGGGGCGACCAAATATGGATGAGCCGGTTCGCGGGCACGCCAAAGCCGCCAGGCGGCATTGCCGAATCCGTGTCGCTTTACGGGGATTGGGAGACATTGAAGTCCGCGACCGCGGACTTTGACCGAACGATCGTCGACTGGGCCGACACCGTGCAACCCGAATGGCTCGCCGGCGACATGGCCTATTTCTCGGGCGCCATGGGCCGCGAAGTGACCGCGCCGCGCTGGGTGCTGGTCACGCATCTCTTCAACCACCAGACCCACCATCGCGGTCAGGTTCATTGCATGCTGACACAGGCCGGCGGCAAGCCGTCCGACACCGATCTCCCGTTCTTGCAGGATTGACGGCGATGGCCGATATCGCGCAACTGGAAAATGAGATTCTCGCCGAGATCACAGCGGCCGACGACGAAGCGGCGCTCGAAGCGGTGCGGGTCGCGGCGCTGGGCAAGAACGGCTCGATCACCGCCTTTCTCAAAACGCTGGGCACGCTGCCGCCCGAGCAGCGCAAGAGCCAGGGGCCGCTTGTCAACGGCGTCAAGGACCGGGTCACTGCCGCGCTGGCGGCGCGCCGCGAAACCTTCAAGGCCGCCGCGCTCAAGGCGCGACTGAACACCGAAAGTGTCGATGTCACCTTGCCGGTGCGCGAAGCGCCGGCCGAGGTCGGGCGCGTCCATCCGATCACGCAGGTGATCGATGAGTTGACGACGATTTTCGCCGATATGGGTTTCGCGGTCGCCGAAGGGCCCGACATCGAAACCGACGACTATAATTTCGCCAAGCTCAATTTCCCGGAAGACCATCCGGCGCGGGCGATGCACGACACCTTCTTCTTCAATCCGAAGCCGAATGGCGAGCGGCTTCTGCTGCGCACCCATACGTCGCCGGTGCAGGTGCGCGCCATGCTGGCGCAGAAACCGCCGATCCGCGTCATCATTCCAGGCCGCACTTATCGCTGCGACAGCGATCAAACGCACACGCCAATGTTTCACCAGGTCGAGGGCCTCGTCATCGACAGGGGCTCGCATCTCGGCCACATGAAATGGATCCTTGAGGAATTTTTCAAAGCATTCTTTGAAGTCGATCGCGTCGGCATGCGGTTTCGGCCGTCGTACTTTCCGTTCACCGAGCCGTCGCTCGAAGTCGATATCCAATGCCGCCGCGACAAAGGCGAAATCCGCTTCGGCGAAGGCGAGGATTGGATGGAGATCCTCGGCTGCGGCATGGTGCATCCCAATGTCCTGAGAAATTGCGGGCTCGATCCGGACGAGTACCAGGGCTTTGCCTGGGGCTTGGGCATCGACCGCATCGCCATGCTGAAATACGGCATGCCGGATCTGCGCCCGTTCTTCGAAGCCGATGTGCGCTGGCTGTCGCACTACGGCTTCCGCCCGCTCGATTTTCCCACGCTGGCGGGAGGGTTGAGCTCATGAGCGGCTTTCCTGCTCAGTGGCGAAGTGATTCTCATGCTGTGATGATGCCCCGCGACGCGCACCCATGATGAAATTCACCTTCGGCTGGCTCAAGGAGCATCTCGAAACCGATCGCTCGCTTGGCGAGATCGCCGACAAGCTCACCATGATCGGGCTTGAGGTCGAGCGCATCGAGGATCGGGCCAAATTGTTCGCGCCCTTCGTCATCGCTCGGGTCACCGAGGCCAAGCAGCATCCTAATGCCGACCGCTTGCGTGTCTGCATGGTCGATATCGGCGACGGCAAACCGATCCAGGTCGTGTGCGGCGCCCCCAATGCGCGCACCGGCATGAAAGGCGTCTTCGCCCCGCCGGGCGCGTTCATTCCCGGCAAAAATATCACGCTCGGCGTCGGCAAGATCCGCGATGTCGAGAGCCGCGGCATGCTGGTGTCGGAATTCGAGCTGCAAATCTCCGACGATCACGAAGGCATTATCGAATTGCCGGACGACGCGCCGGTCGGCGAGGCTTATGCGAAATATGCCGGCCTCGACGATGCGGTGATCGAGATCAACCTGACGCCCAATCGCGGCGACGGCACCGGCGTGCACGGCATCGCCCGCGATCTTGCCGCCGCCGGCATGGGCAAGCTCAAGGAACTACCGATCACGCCCGTCAAAGGCGAATTTCCGTGTCCGGTCGGGGTGACGCTCCACTTCGGGGCGACGCCTTCACTGTGCCCGGCTTTCGCGCTTCGCCTTGTGCGCGGCGTGAAGAACGGCCCGTCGCCGCCCTGGCTGCAACAGCGCCTCACCGCCATCGGGCTTCGCCCGATCAATGCGCTTGTCGATATCACCAATTTCATCACCTACGATCGCGGACGGCCGCTGCACGTCTTCGATGCCGCGAAGGTACGTGGCAATCTCACGGTGCGGCGCGCCCGGTCCGCCGAAACCTTGCTGGCGCTCGACGGCAAGACTTACACGCTCGACGACACGATCTGCGTCATCGCCGACGAAACGGGGGTGGAATCGCTTTCCGGAATCATGGGCGGCGAAAAGACGGGCTGCTCGGAGGCAACTACCGACGTGCTCATCGAGTCGGCCTTGTGGGACCCGATGAACATCGCGCAGACCGGCCGCAAGCTCGGCATCAATTCCGACGCGCGCTACCGTTTCGAACGCGGTGTCGATCCGGCCTTCATGCTGCCCGGCCTCGAATTGGCGACCCACATGGTGATGGAGTTGTGCGGCGGAACGCCGTCGCAAGTGACGATTGCGGGAAGCCCCGAGACGGCTAAGCGCATCGTCGATTTTCCGCTGGCGGAGATAAAGCGCCTGACCGGTCTTGCCGTGCCGTTCGCCGATGTGCGCCGGATCCTCGAAAGTCTCGGCTTTGGCGTTTCGGGCGACGATTCCGGCAAATCCGATTCGCACGTGAAGATCACGGTGCCGTCATGGCGCGGTGACGTGCACGGCAAGGCCGATATCGTCGAAGAGGTCGCCCGCATCTTCGGCGTCGATCGCGTGCCGCCGACGCCGTTCGACCGCGGCGCGGTGCCGCGCAAGCCGGTGCTCACGCCGATGCAGGTTCGCACACGCAAAGCCAAGCGCGCGCTTGCCACCCGCAATCTGGTCGAGGCGGTGACCTGGTCCTTCATCTCCAAGAAGCAGGCCGAACTGTTCGGCGGCGGCAAGCCTGATCTGGCGCTCGCCAACCCCATCGCCGCCGATCTTTCCGACATGCGGCCGAGTCTCATTCCGGGCCTTGTCACCGCCGCGCAGCGAAATGCCGACCGCGGTTTCCCCGACACCGCTTTGTTCGAAGTGGGACAGGTTTTTCGCGGCGATCAGCCGACCGATCAGTTCGCCGCGGCGGCCGGCGTGCGCCGCGCGCTCGGCAAACCGTCTGGCATCGGCCGGCATTGGAGCAAACGCGACGGCGAAGTCGATGCCTTTGACGCCAAAGCCGATGCGCTTGCGGTGCTCGCTGCCTCCGGCGCGCCGGCGGCGGCGCTGCAGGTCGTGCCGGGCGGCCCAGGCTGGTTTCATCCCGGGCGTTCTGGAACGATTCAGGTCGGCCCGCAAAATGTCCTCGGCTATTTCGGCGAATTGCATCCGAGCGCGCTGGAAGCTCTCGACGCGGAAGGGCCGCTGGTTGCTTTCGAGGTGATCCTGGAGCGCATTCCGGAGCCCCGCGCCCGCTCTACGCGCGCCAAGCCGGCACTCGAACTCTCGCCGTTTCAGGCGGTCGAGCGCGACTTTGCCTTCGTGGTCGAGCGCAACATCAAAGCGGCCGATATCGTGCGCGCCGCCCAATCCGCCGACCGTAAACTCATTGCAGCGGTGAGCGTGTTCGATGTTTACGAAGGCGAGGGTATCGCGCCCGGCAAGAAATCCATCGCCATCGCTGTAACGATACAACCGCGCGACAAGACCATGACGGATGTCGAGATCGAGGCCCTCGCGGCCAAGATCGTCGCCGAAGTGAGCAAACGAACCGACGGCGTGCTCCGGGCGTAATGCGCTCGGCGAGTGCCGGCGCTGCGGCGCGCCTCCGGTCAGGCGGCCCTCAGTTCTGCGACGAATTCAGCCACTGCACGAGGGCGTTGTAATAATCGACGACATCCTGGAAATCCGTGTCGTGGACGTTCTTTTCTCGATGTTTTCGCGCAGCGTACGGAATTCGTTACCAGATCCTGCGCAATTTCCTGTCGAGTGTGTTGGGGGGCTTTTGGCGCTTGCTCAAAGGCGCGTTCCGCGTCCGCAGCAATCGCATTGCTGAACGCCGTCACGTCGGTAGCGTTCGGGTCGCGCGGCATGGCATTGAGTGCCGCCCTGGCGGTGATCGCTAGATTGTGCAGATGCCATCGCCGGCTCTTGCCTTCGCGCGCCTCGATCAGCGCCAGTTCCTGGCGTTCGAGGCCGGCGCTCAATTACCTATCAAAATCGCCGTGTCGGAAGTAGCGGTGAAATCAGCGCTGGTCGCGCATGATCTGAGGCGTGTTCTCGTAATTATATTGCGGGCCGGCTTGGTAACGGGGCTCGCGGCGCTCGGCGTGCGCCGGTTTCTTGTGCTTGGGCCGGGCCTCGGTTTCCTCCGGCGACGGCTGCTTGATTCCGCCAAGGCGGCGTAGCACGGCGTCGGCAGCGCGTTCTCCGGATTCCCAGGCGCCGCCCACCGTGCCCCACAGCGTTTCGTGCGCAGCCTCGCCGGCATACCAGACGTCGTCGGCGATGCGATCGAACAATTGCCGTCGCACCGCTTGGCTGCCCGGCGTGGCGGACGACCACGCGCCGAGCGCGTAGGGCTCGTCGTTCCAGCGCGTCGCCTGCTTGCGGCCGATCGCTTTTTTGATCTCGGCGCCGTAAAGCCCGGCAAGCCATTCGGTGGCAAAATCGAACATGGCCGCTTCACCCCGAGCGGAAAGATCGTGGCCAAACGTACCGGCGACGTCGACGAAACAAAGCGGCGTGCCGGCGATGTTGGCGAGGATAGCAGCCGTATGCGTGCCGGTCGATTTTTCAAAAACCAGATCGTCGCTCTCGAGCCCGAGCGGGTTGCCGAGGAGTTCGAGCGCAATCCGGTCATAACTGCCGAGTGAAATCCTGCCGAACAGATCGGCCTGGCGATGACCGAGGTCCGGATTGAATTTGAGACCGCCGAAGGCGATCACATTCGTCGGAACCGTGACGATCGCAGTGGTCGCGTTGATCGTACCCTTCGGAGTTTCCACCGTGATGCCGCGTCTTGAATCGATCGCGCTTGCCGGCGTCGAGAGCTGAATTGCCAGACCCTGAGATAAGCCGGCGAGAAGCGTTCCAAGACCTTGTGTGCAGAATGCCGCCGCGTTGCGCTCCGCGGCCTTGGCAAAATCGACCGATGAGATCTGCGCCAGATCCTTTGCATAATTGTACGGGCCGAGGACGAATTCGACGGTTGCCCTCCAGTCGCCGAGATCGGCAGGCACGGCCGGCTCGCATGCAAGATCTGCCTTTCGCGCGCTATCGTTGATCGCCCGCGTGGCGCGGACTTGCACCGTCAAGAAATCCTCAAGCTCGCCTTCGCGCGCATAGCGGCGCCCGATACGCACCTTCTGGCTAAGCGGCGCCGGATAGATGTCGATGCTTTGCCGCGGCGTGACTTTGGTCAGAGGATTTGAACTGGGCAGATAGATCCAATGTGCGCCGCGATCGAACGGCACGCCGAAGCTCTTGGTGTCGGTGATGCAGCGCCCGCCGACGTGATCGGTCGCCTCGATCACGAGATAGTGGCGGCCCACGGAGGCGAGCCGCCGCGCAGCGGCAATTCCCGCCGCCCCGGCGCCGATAATAACAACGTCAAGCGGCGTGCCAGACGGCGCCGGCGCGGCAAAGACCGGACGCACCGCGAGTGCGGCTGAGGCGGCGAGCAGCGAACGTCGGCTCAGTGGCGGCATGCTTCCACAATGCTCACGGCTTAAACACAAGGAAAACCAATGCTTGCAGCCCGGGCCATCGTTCGGCGGGTTCGCAAAGCCCCGGCGCAACATTGCCTCAATCGGGTAGCCGCGGCAAACCCTTTGGCCGGCGGCATCCGTGCCCGCGACAAACCGCGCGCGGAACGCGTAAAGCGCGCTCCATAGCCAGACGATCGGGAAAAATGGTAGGGCAGTCGCCGCCCAATCCCATAGCCGAGATTGTTCCGCAAGCCATGATCGATGATGCCATCAAGGCGCTCACCCAGCTTTTTTCGCCGCCGTTGCGCGCGGTGCTGTGGAAATCCATCGGTCTTGCGCTGGCGCTCATCGTCCTCGTCGGTATCGTGCTGGAACGGCTGATCGTCTATCTGGTCGGGACCGGCAGCGCCTCGGTCGAGTCGAACCTCGGCGCGCATGCCCATATGCCAGTTGCCATCATCGCCTGGCTTCTCTCGATTGCCGCCGGCATCGGCATCGTCGCCGGCAGCATCATGCTGATGCCGGCGGTGACCGCGATCGTCGGCAGCTTCTTTGCCGACCAGATCGCCGATGAGGTCGAACGGGAATACTATCCCGCCGACCCTCCAGGCAAAGCATTGCCTTTATGGCTTGCGATGTCCGAAGGCCTCAAGACGGCCTTGCTTGCGCTCGTAATTTATTTGTGCGCGGCGCCGCTGTTGTTGCTCGTCGGCTTTGGCGTGGTGATCTTTTTTCTGGCGACCGCCTATGTTCTCGGCCGCGAATATTTCGAGCTCGCCGCCATGCGGCTGCGGCCGCCGGTCGAGGCCAAAGCGCTGCGCAAGCGCAACGCCACGACGGTGTATATCGGCGGCCTGTTCATCGCCGCCTTCGTCTCGATACCGATCATCAACCTCGCGACGCCGATGTTCGCCATGGCGTTGATGGTGCATCTTCATAAGCGATTGGGAAAGGGACCGGGATCAAAATTAGTCGGATTTTGATTCCCGATTTCCGCTTTTTAAGCCCATACCTCGTTCGCCAGCTCGACGATCATCCGCAGCTTCGCCCATTGCTCCTCTTCTGCAAGCACGTTACCTTCCTCGGTCGAGGCAAAGCCGCATTGCGGTGACAGGCAAAGCTGTTCGAGCGGGGCGAATTTGGTTGCCTCTTCGATGCGCCGCTTGACGTCGTCTTTCTTCTCCAGTTGGCCGGATTTGGTGGTGACGAGACCGAGCACGACGATCTTGTTGCCTTTCGGCAAAAACCGCAGCGGTTCGAAGCCGCCGGCGCGCGCGGTGTCGTATTCGAGGAAATAACCGTCGTAGTTGAGCTTGCCGAGAAGCGTCTCGGCGACCGGTTCGTAGCCGCCCTCGGATATCCAGGTCGAGCGGAAATTGCCGCGGCACACATGCGTGGTGATCACCATGTCGGCGGGCTTGCCCTCGAGCGCACCGTTGACGACGCGCGCATAGTCCTGCTGCAAACGATCGGCATTGAGTCCGCGCTCGCGCGCTTTCTTCAATTCAGCTTGCGAGCACAAATAGGCCCAGGCGGTGTCGTCGAATTGCAGATAACGGCACCCGGCATCGTAGAAGCCGCGAATCGCCTGCCGGTAGGTCTTCGCCAGATCGTCGAAGATGGCATCGCGATCGGCGTATTCTTTGGTCGTGATCGCGTTCGGCTCAAGCCGGAAATGCAGCGTCGCCGGGCTCGGTATGCACATTTTCGGCGTGATATGCGTGTGGGCCTTGAGAAACTTGAAATGTTCGAGCATCGGATGATGCGAGAAGCCGAGTTTGCTGTGAATGCGGATGCTGCGCGGCTTGGTCTGCACGCCCTGGAATTGAATGCCGTGGTCGAGCTCGTAGATTTCCACGCCGTCAAGCAGGCCGTAAAAGTCGAAATGCCACCACGAGCGGCGGAATTCGCCGTCAGTCGCAAGCTTCAACCCGACCTCCTCCTGCTTTTTGATGATCTTCTCGATCTCGCGATCTTCGACCTCGGTGAGCTGCGCGGCGCCGATCTCGCCTTTTTCGCGCTTCGCGCGCGCTTCCTTGAGCGGCGCAGTGCGCAAAATGCTGCCGACGACGTCGGCGCGAAACGGCGGCTTGTTTCTCATCATTGGGACGTTCCTCCGGAGAGCGTTTTTTCGAGTGCCTGTATAGGGGTCGTCGGAAACAAGCCGTTCCGGCGCGTTCTCGTCAACTTAAAAAATGCGACGGCGACGCCGCCAAAAATGGGCCGCATCCCAATCGCGGCAAGCCGCGCTTACAGCTCGATCGTTACCCTGCCTTCGATCAGGGCGACTGGATAGGTCTTGATGGGCACCATGCACGGCGGGGACACCACTTCGCCGGTGCGGATGTTGAACTGGCCATTATGGAAATTGCACTCCACGAGGTCGCCGTCGATATAGCCCTCCGAGAGCGAGCCAGGCCCGTGCGTGCACAGGTCGTCGGTGACGAAGAATTCGCCCGCCACGTTGAAGACCGCAAGCGCCAGATCGTCGATCTCGACCTTGAGCGCGGTGCCCGGCGCGACGTCGGCGGCGGCGCACAGATCGAGACGTTTTGTCGGGGCGGACATTGGCAACTCGTCGGAAGGCCCACGCGGCAACGGGCGGGCGAACGGCAGCCGTTATACAAGACGGCGTCGATAATGAAATATCGCTACGGCATCGCTATAATGCGGCAAGCGCGGCAGAGGACATAAGGCAAACGGCGTAAGATGGACAGCGAATCGGCGCGCATGAGTTCGGCGGCTGAAGCGAGGTTTCGCATCGATGCGCCGAATTCGCAGCCCCGGGCGGTGAAAGTGATTGCGCTCGACGCGCCGAGTGAGCGCGTCATCAAGGAACTGGCGGACGCGCCGTGGCAGCGCGCGACCTTTCTCACCGCGTCGGCGTTCGCTGCCGGGGCGCCGCAGACGAGCGGAGGTGCTTCGGAACGTTTCTCGCTCGGAGGCTGGCTCAACGATCTGGCCGGGCGCACCAAAAATCTAGTCGAAGAGATTGCCACGGCCGATCTCGTCATCATGGTGGCGAGTGCGGGTGAGAATGCCGGCGCGGCGGCCATCATCGGCGAGGCGTGCAATCTCCGTCATGTGATGACGACGGCGCTCATTCTCGGCACTGGACCGTCCAGCGATGAGGCGCTTTCCAAGATGCTCATGCAATTGCGGCCGCATGCCATGATGCTCGTCATTTCGTCGGCGGACGAATACATCAAGGACATGCTCACGGCCTTGCGCGCTTGAGCCGTGGCCGGTATGTCTCCGCGATAGTATCGCTATGAAATTTTCCGGAACATTGACGGTCGATGCCCCGCGCTCGGAGGTTTACAGAGCGCTGCGCGACGCGCGCCTGTTCGCATCCTGCGTCGAGGGCGTGCACGACCTTGTCGAGACCGGACCGGACGCTTACGCCGCGGTGCTCGACACCAAAATCGCGTATATGAAATTCAGCTTCAACGTCAGCGTTCAGGTCGTGCGCACCGACGAGCCCCAGGAGATCGAAGCCAAGGTGGAGGGCGTCCCGCACGGCATCGTCGGGCGGCTCACCGCGACCGCGGTGACAAAGCTGAGCGAGGCGGGCGCCGCGACCAAGATCGACTACGACGTGGAAGCGGCGCTGACGGGCCGCCTCGGCAGTCTCGGCCAGCCCGTCCTTCGCTCTAAAGCCAAAGAGATGGAACGACAATTTGCCGCGCGGCTCGGCGCGGCTTTCCCAGCTCCGACGTCCGACGCGCCGTGACCGGACGCGCCGTTTCGGTTAAGCTCGCAAGAAAATCCGCGTTACTTCCCAGCCACGCCGGGAGGAAGCGGCGCACCGGCATGGGGAGGGCGATATGACGGAAATCACCGCAGGCATGCTGCCTTGGTACCGGTCACTGACGGCGAGCCAGTGGCGGACGCTGGTCGCCACCAATCTAGGCTGGCTGTTCGACGGCTACGAAGCCTATGCGCTGTTTTTGACCGTCGGCCCGGCAATGCATTCGCTGCTCCAGTCCTCGCAATATTCCCAGATCCCAGCCTATGCCGGCACGGTGGTGGCGATCACGCTGCTCGGCTGGGGTATCGGCGGCTTCTGCGGCGGAATTCTCGCCGACTATATCGGCCGCAAGCGCACGATGATCTATGCGATTCTCGCGTATTCGCTCTTGACCGGCCTGACCGCGCTTTCGTTCAACTGGATCTCTTTTGCGCTGCTGCGCTTTCTGGTCGGCATCGCCATCGGCTCGGAATGGGCGACCGGTTCCTCGATGATCGCGGAGTTGTGGCCCAATGAGGCGCGCGGCAAAGGCGCGGGCCTGATGCAATGCGGCCTCGGGATCGGTTTTTTTCTCGCGTCGTTCCTCTGGCTGTTCGTCGGCGCGCTGGGGCCGGAGGCCTGGCGTTATATGTTCCTGATCGGCATCTTGCCGGCTCTGCTGACACTTTGGATCAGAACCTCGATCGACGAGTCCGCGTCTTGGCAACGAGTCGATGTGCAACGCCGCGATGCGCGGGCGCGCAAGGAAAGCGGCGCCGCGCTGTCGGCGCACGAGCAGGCGCTAACCCGCTTCACCATCGCCGACCTGTTCGCCGAACCGGAAACGCGGCGGCACCTGGTGCTCGCCTTCCTGTTGTCGTTGACGACGACGCTCGCGTGGTGGGGCATCTCGTCATGGGTGCCGCCTTACATCGCTTCGGTTGCGGCCAAGTCAAACCTGCCCGGTCCGCAATGGGCAAGTTACGCCGGCATGGCCTACAATTTCGGCGCCATCATAGGCTATGCCGGCTTCGGTTTCCTTGCCGACCGGTTCGGGCGGAGGCCCGTCGTGATGTTCTTTTTCGCGGCGTCGTTGTTGATGACGCCGGTGCTGTTCTTGTGGACGAAGGATTTGAACCTGCTGCTCGTCGCGGCGGCGGTCAATGCGTTCTTCACGCTCGGGCAATATTCGTGGATGCCGGTCTGGCTGCCGGAATTGTTCCCGACCCGCTCGCGCGCGACCGGCATCGCCTTCTCGTTCAATGCGCCGCGCTTCATCGCCTTTCTAGGCCCGCTCTTCGCTGGGGCGCTGATCGTACAATTCGGCGGCTATAGTCACGCCGCGTTGCTCATTTCCTGCATCTACGTGCTCGGCTTCTGCGTCGCGCCGTTTTTGCCGGAAACCAAGGGCAAGCCGCTGCCGGCTTAGTTTGGTCGATCATCCTCCCCCGCTTTCCTGGGGCGGTTGATCATCCCTTTCGCAGGCATCATCGGCGCTCTATTTTCCCGGCATGATCAAGGAAGAACCCATCTCCATTGAAACCGACGTGCTGGTGATCGGCTCTGGCGCCGCCGGCATGTATGCCGCCATCGAGGCATCGCGCGGGGGCGCCCGCGTGTTTCTCGTCGACCGGAGCCTGATCGGGCGCGGTGGGGCCACGGTGATGGCGCAAATGACGGTTGCGGCGGCGCTCGGCGAAGAAGTACCGGAC
>JBAPZR010001189.1:0-1990 GCA_049285335.1 Xanthobacteraceae bacterium
GTGGAAGCCGGCGCGTGATGCTATTCACCGCGGCCGACAAGATGCGCCACGGAGCGCCACGCGTGATACGCAAGCGCTCGCAGACTTCTCACAGTATCGACGCGAAGGATTGCGGCATCGGCGGACAATGTTCCGTTCGCGACCGCGCCCAGGGTCGTGCTGCGGTAACTACGCTGCATTTCCTCCAGCTGTGTGGCGCAGCGCTCAAGCTCAACAAGAGCCTCTTCGGTCGAGACCGCGGCTTCACCAGAGGTGACGTCGACCCCAGGCGGGGCTGGTATTGCCCGCAGCGATTGGCCGACACCCGGTGGGGCTTCGATTTCGGCGACGATCGAATTTGCGCTTCGCATTGCCTCCGCGCATAGCTGTCCGGCGCGTGTGTCATCGGGGCTGCTGCGCACCGTCCAGAAATCGATTTTCCCATTTGCTGTCTCTGCCAAACGAGACGCATGATCGAGTGCGTGCAATGTGCTTGTGAGTCGCCGTTGCTCATCGTCGGAGTCGGGAGGTCCGGTCACATCGGACAAAAAGACCTGCGCTTGGCGCAAGGCGGCGGCGGCCTCGGGCACCGATATGGCGTCTTTCACCGGGTGGACCGGCTCACCGCGGCTTGCGGCCGCCAGCGCCGCCCCCACTGAACCGCACACCGCTTCAAGCGCCCGAGCGATCATGCGCCGGACCGCTTCCACGGCAACGATCGGGGTCTCGAGTGCCGAGGGATCGAGATAGCGCGTGAGCGGCGAGCCATGCTCAGGCAAAATGCGCTCAACCAGTCGCGTGAAGCGGTCGATCAGCGGTAAAAGGACCAGAACGCCGACGACATTGTAAGCAGTGTGATAACCGGCCAGCAACGTCACGCCGTCGATCGTGCTAGAGGCACGGACAAGCAGCGGGATGACAACGGGAAAAAGCACAAGCGCGATCACAGCAGCAATCAATTTGAACAGGACATACGCGATCGCTAATCGCTTGGCAGTGACGCTCGCGCCAATCGCCGCCAACGCGGAACTGGTCGCCGTTCCGACATTTTGCCCAATGATCAAGGCGCAAGCCTGGTCGAGCCCAATTGCACCGGCGAAGTAGGCGGACAGCGTCACCGTGATGGCAGCCGTTGACGATTGCATCAGTGCGGTCATCACCAGCCCGGCCAGGACCAGCACCAACACGCCGAGTACGCTTCGCCACCATGTGGCATCAGATCCTGCGAGAACCGCCGGCAGGTCTGCGGGGTGCAATTGTTCGGCGAGGCCGCCCATGCCTTGCTGCAACGTTGTCAGCCCAAAAAGCACGAGCCCGAACCCCGCCAGCGCGGCGCCCGCTCCGGACACGCGTCCGCTAGCCAGAAGCTTGATTAGCGCGCCTATGAAAATCATCGGCAGCGCGGCAGCCGTAAGCGAAACGCGGACGCCAATGAGTGCGACCAGCCAGCCGGTACCCGTGGTGCCAACGTTTGCACCGAAAACGAGGCCCAACCCTTGCTGGAACGTCAGCAATCCAGCACTGACAAGCCCGATCGTTGTCATGGTGGTTGCGCTGGACGATTGCACCAGGAGCGTGATGAGTGCGCCCCAGAAGGAGCCGGGCAGCGGTGTCGCTGCCGCTTTGCCAAGCACCGTGCGCAACGCCGAGCCGGCCAATGCTTTCAGGCCCTCCGTCATGACGGTCATGCCAATCAGAAAGAGACCGACGCCGCCTAATACTGAGATTGCGGTGGACATGCGCCCCCCGAAATGAACGGCGACTAGGTTATCTTTTTCACCGTAGCGCAGCCTTAGCGCGAAAGCAGCCGAAGTGTCGCCGTGACGACAATTTGGAACGCACCGAACCTCTATTTTTCTTGGCTGAGGGCCGCACGCATAATTTGCAATTCTTTCTTCTTCGCCGCGTCAAGTGCCGGGTAGGTGAGATCGAGCTTCTCCACTGCTTCCACAATGGCCGCGGCGACAAGGAGCCGGGTAAACCATTTGTTGTCAGCCGGCACCACATACCA
>JBAPZR010001190.1:0-2408 GCA_049285335.1 Xanthobacteraceae bacterium
CCTTGTCACCGACACGCCGCGCGACATCCCGGCGGCTGTTTCGCGCCGGCTCGCGGATCGCACTACACATGATCCCGAAAAGCGGGTACCGGTTTTCGGAAAAGATCATGCTCAAACAACGAGCTAAAGCGAAATTCCGAATCAACCAAATTCATTTCGCTTTAGCGGCAGCGCCTGTGGTGTAACAGGTCCTGTGATAGATGCAAAAGCCCGGATTCCAAAGCCCCAATCGCAATTCCGGCTTGAAAGCGCCCGATGTCCGAACAAATGGCCTTCGATCTGCCTTCGAGCCTGTCGACATCGGTGTTGGCGGTCGGGCTGATGAGCGGCACCTCGCAAGACGGCGTCGACGTCGCCTTGGTCGATACCGATGGCGAAAGGATTGCCCAACTCGGTCCGACCGCTTGCCGACCTTATACCGGCGACGAGCGAGCGCTCCTTCGCCGCGCCAGCGCGGTGGTCGCGAACCTGACCGGCGGCGTGCTGGCGAAGCCGTGAGCGAGAGCGCGATCGCTTTCATTCCCGCGCCGGCGGGAATCCAAAAAAACCTTACGCGTATCCCGGACGGGGTGTAGCGTGATACGTGACGCAGATCCGGGATCGCTGCAAACTCTGAGTCTGCGAAGGTCCCGGTTCAGCAGCGCGCCCTTCATGTTGCGCTGCGCCGGGGACACGCAGGGTTAGAACGGAATGCTGCCGCGCGCGGTCCAGGTCCAGAAATGGGTGTCCAGTCCGATGCCGCCGAATTCGCCGCCGGTCGAGATCGAGGCGCCGCCGGCAAATTTGGCGCTGATGCCGCCGGTGACGCGCGCCGCGAAGCCTTGGAGGAGCGGCACCGTCGTTAAGC
The DNA here is from genome assembly GCA_049285335.1 of Xanthobacteraceae bacterium. Taxonomy (GTDB): domain Bacteria; phylum Pseudomonadota; class Alphaproteobacteria; order Rhizobiales; family Xanthobacteraceae; genus BOG-931. The sequence continues at coordinate 848 of JBAPZR010001190.1, forward strand.
CCACAGTCTGCGCATCGTCCTGCGAGAAGAAATAGTCGGCGTAGAGGCCGGCATAGGGCGCGAGCGCCACGCTGCTGGTCCAAGCCATCGGGTAAGCCACTTTGGCGCCGACGCTGGCGCGGCCGGTCGAGAAGTCGCGCGCGGCTTGCAGGGTGCCGAGACTGTCGGTGTAGGCGTTCTCATGTTCCCACAGCGCGAAGACGCGCGCCGAGGGCTCGAGCAACAAGCTTTGCCAGTTATAGGTGCCGGTCAGCCCCGCCGACGTCAGCCAGCGCGTGCCGGTGAAGTTGCCGTTCGCGGTGCCTGCGGTGTCGTTGGCGGAGAGACCCGACCAGGCGCCGCCGAGATCGAAGCGCAAGCTCCCGGCCAAGCGCCAGCCGAGATAGCCGCCCGCGGTCCAGCCGTCGCCGGTGAGCGTGCCGTCGAACGCCTGCGAGGTGTAATCGAAGGTCTCGTAACCGGCGAATAGGCCGACCACGAAGTCGGGCGTGATCCGACGTGTCAGGCCGGCGAGCATATCGACCTGCTCGCCCTTGAGGTCGTCGCCGAAGGTGGGGCGGTAATAGTCGGTGCCGCGCAGTGAAATCCAGGCGAGCCACTCACGTGGCGCGCCCGACGCGACCGCCGGCGGCGGCGCTTTCGTCGGCATGCTGCCGGCATAGCCGAGCGCGGCAAAATCTTCGTCGACGCGCCGTTGATTGGGATTAATGCTGCCGTCCGGCGAGGCGAGATAGCGCTTGAGCGTATCCTGATCGTTCTCGGCGCTGTGCTGCGTCGCCGGATCGCCATCGAAATAGTAGGTGAAGCCGGTGCCGTTCGGCGACAGCGCCTGCGGAGTGCCGCCGCTCAGCCCGGCGGTAATCGCATCGCCGATTGCGCTGCTGACCGTCGAACCCCAGGCCTGCGCAATGACCGGCGTCGTCGACACCTGCATCTCGCGCAGCTTGGTGCTGTCCGAACTGCTGCTAACTGTTTGCACCAATATTGCGGACGTGCTGGCGGTGAAAGTCGCAGCGCCGTTATAGGCGGCGGTGATGGAATGGCTGCCGGCGGTCAGCGCGGACGTTGTGAAACTGGCTTGCGCGCTGGTGCCACCGGATGCTGGCAGCGTGACTGTACCGATCGTCGTACTGCCGTCCTTGAAGGTGACGATGCCGGTTGGAGCCGCTGCACCGCTCGCGGCCGTCACGGTTGCGGTGAAGGTGACCGCCTGCCCAACTGCGCTCGGGTTCGGTGTGGACGTGAGCGTCGTCGTCGTGGCGGTTTGGGTCGTGACCGTTACCGTGACCGTGTTGCTCTGGCTGGAGTTGAAGACACCGGTACTGTTGGCATCGGGGGTATAATTGGCCACGATCGTGTGGGTGCCTGCCGCCGTGAACGATACGGTGATGGTAACTTGTTGCTGACTCCCCACTGTCGTCAGCGTGCCCGAACCGAGAGTGCTCCCCCCCCATTGCTTGAATCGATGAAGGCGACAGTGCCGGTCGGCGTGCCGCTGCCGCCTGCCGGAGCGACTGTGGCGGTCAACGTCACCGGCTGATTGATCTGAACAGTGGTAGGC
>JBAPZR010001191.1:0-2196 GCA_049285335.1 Xanthobacteraceae bacterium
GCGTGAGCAGATCGTTTCTCTTGCCAACCGGGCGGGCGATGAGGCGCATCATTAAAACAACGGCATTGGCCTTAAGATCATCTTGCGAGAAAATTTGCGGCGACTGGGAATCACTCGAAGCGGATTATTTCCTGATCTTTGCTCGTTGGCACACGACCGCGGCTTGATCCGCTTTTGAGGAAGTCGCAACAAAAAATGTCGGCGGCTTAATTGTTTCATTAGAGGCGGTATTTCTAAAAATGCGTGAGCAGATCGTTTCTCTTGCCAACCGGGCGGGCGATGAGGCGCATCATTAAAACAACGGCATTGGCTTTATTGCCACTTTTCTTAGGAGGTCACGCGCGAGCTGCCGAGAACGAACCAAGGTTAATCACGCTGTCCTGCGATGGAACGCTCACTCCAACCTACGGTGCTAATGACCCTGAAGCCCCGCAGCCGTTGCAACAGTCCAGCGTGATCGTAAACCTCGATGAGCAGACCGTGTTCTTTTTGGGCTATGTCGCGCCCATCCACGACGTCGATGAGGCGAGCATCAACTTTGGCGGAAGGCAGACGGTCGACTACGGTTTCAGCGTCGCCATCATGGGCAATATTGATCGACTAACTGGTCGCATGGACACGACGACAGTGTTGTCAGACCCGACAGAGCAGCCCGATCCTAACTCTGCCATGGTCCACTACGACGTGATTTGCAAGGCGACCAACTGAGAGCGAAGAACTCAACGACGCTTGCTTCATCATCGTGAAGGACAGCGCCGGGCAAAAGCTGGCGTATGTTCTATTTCGAAGAAGAACCCGGCAGTAGGCGATCAGCAGCGAAGTTGCTGAGCAAGGACGAGGCGCGGCGGATTCGCGGCCAACGTCGCGAGGCTGCCGGAGCTATGCGGAAGGAGTAGCGCACCCCCGCTGATTTGAGAAACAAAAGCGCGGGCTATAAGGGCCTTGCCGTGACGGCGAATTGGAGTTGTTGGTGTGCTTAGCGATCACGATGGCGGCACCAAAGCTAGTGCGTGGTCCGCATCCGGGAATTTGCTTTGAACGAGTTTTTCGAAGGGGACGGCGACATCCTCTTTGAGCACGCCTGCAAGCTCCGCCTCATTGTTTTCTGACCGTCAGGTTATCTGCGTCTCTAAGTCTTAGCCTCTCGCTTCACGGCTGGCGCGGCGGGGTTCTTGACCTTAATCCAATGCGGCGACCGGCCCGAGCGATAGCGCGATCCTAACCGCTTCGACACGATGCCTGCACAGCCGGTACGCCCTCGGCGGCAAATCCTCCGACATCGCCAAGGATCGCCTGTTGCTTCATGACGCGACGTTGGAGCAGGCGAAAATTGGCCTGACACGGCCGCGACCGCACACTGCGTAACCATCATAAAATCATCTGGTTTACGCAATTCCGCCTGACTCCAGGTTCTGGTGACGGTTTTCGGGCCAGAAGGATGGGCGACCGGATGACCAATTTCGGGCAAAGTCTGGGTAGCGACCGCTTCGTGCGAAGCGCGGCTGTGCGGTCATCCCCTGTGATAACAGCCAGTGCAGTCGTGCTTTGCGGCTGTGCTGCAAGTCAGCTGACGGCGAGCACTGGGATGTCTCCTCAGGAAGAACAGGATCGGTCCGTTTGCCTTCAACATGCACACAGGGACAGCGGCTACAATGAGAAAGCATTCGCATCGTGCATGGCGGCGAAAGGATACAAAAAAGATGATCTGTATCCGAGCGAGACGACAGCCGACGCTGAAAGCCCCCCACTCGGTGACACATTGAAGAACGCATTCAAGAAAATGGCTCAATCTCTCAGCCCCGATCCCGATAATGCGGCCCGCCAGCCTGATAGCGAAAACGCGGGGCAGGAGGATCAATCAACCTCGCACTAGCGTTTCCGCGGTTCCGGCCCCTTGCGTCAGCAGCGACGAAGCACGACGGATCGCGGCCATTCAAGTGGAATACGGCGATGCCCCTCTATGTGCTTGAACCCCCGGCGCGATACGCCCACCACTTTAACGGTCCGGTGATCGAGCGAGTCTTGCCGCTCGCCGAAGTGCGAAGGGTCTGTGCCGGCAGGGGCGCGCCCGCCGACGCCTGTGCGTGGGTTGCGAACGGCGCTTGTCATCTGATCATGCCGCGCGACGGGCCGGTGCACAATCGCGCCGCCTACCGCCGCCATGAAATTGCGCATTGCAACGGCTGGGATCACTTC
>JBAPZR010001192.1:0-2939 GCA_049285335.1 Xanthobacteraceae bacterium
CCACAAACCAAGCAGCAACGGCAAGTGCAGATGCGCGGGTGCGCGTTCCAGAAACGCAGCTTCATCCGCGGCAGGGGTGAAGGAGAAACCCTTGCGTCCCTAAAGGGGCGTACCGATCCGAACCGCGTAACTCCCCAGACGCGGCGCACGATTCAAGCAAACAAGAGCATGCCCAACTTTGATTTGGATCAAAGAAAAAGGCCACCGGGGGGTCGAGTCCTCGGTGGCCTAGGTCCCAATGACCACCGCATTCCCTCCCGGAACACGGCAAACAATTCCAAGCACACAAGAGCGTGCCCGACGTTAATCTGGATTAATGCCCCCGATGCAAACACGAATCCTGGGGCTTCCTATGAATCGTCGGGGTATCAGAATTGATTGTATTGCTCGATGATTGCCCCAAGCCACGGAAAGCTAAGCATTAGAATGAGCGTCACCAGCAAGCCGATTGAGCAGAACTGCACTATGGCAATCAGATCCGGGTCCCGCGACGCTGCGGTTAGCCAAGCCCGTTCGAGCGCCATCTTTTTTGCACGCAATTCGGTAGGCATTGGAATTCCCTCTTTCCAGACCATCGAGGGATGCGCGCAAACGCGATTCCGGGCTGTGACTTGCGTAACACCAAAAGAAATGGCCCCAGGTTGAGGGAATCTGGGGCCAAGTACGGAAGTACCAAACGGCACAGATGGTGACAGGCATTTGTGAAGGCTGCGCGACAAATCTGTTACGTGAAAAACAGGGCAGTCCGCGCGGGCTATCGGACCTTCTTCAACTTGGTCATGACCATTGCAGCAATGTTGTCAGGATCGGAAAGCACACCGAGAATCGTTTGGCACCGACCGAGGACAAACAGCGATGAAGCCAACCACCAGAGGGCCGAATCCTTGATTGCCAATCGGGCCACGTCGCAAATCGGGAGCGATCATTACTTGGCATCCCGGGCACTTTCCCGTGTTTATCATCGTGCTTCCTCCGGCTCCGAGAATTGCCACTGCAAATCCGCCATAGCACGCGGAAGCATTTTGCGTCCCGTTAAAGAAAAAGGCCACCAGGAGCCCCGATGGCCTTTCTACGCACCACAAGTACCGCTTTCCGGTTAGGAGACGCGGCATATGAATGAGAACACACAATAGTTTGCGCAAGCTTAATTGAACCAATCCCGCCGCAGAGCCGGCGCTATTGCTTAGTTTGAGGACCCGAACGGTATGTCAAAACACGCCCGATCTCCTGTTGCACCTTTTTCTGAATTTCGTCGGACATCCGAAGCGCCACAGCTCCAATTTCGCTTGTGGTCAGTATCAATTGCGCCTCCGGACCTGCATGGACAACGTTTGCGTCAATTATCTCATAGTGTGGAAAGCGAAGGTTCTTCGCGGATTTATGCGCCCAAAGAATCAATCGCCGTTGGAGAATTTCAACTAACGTCTGAGCCGTACCCAAATCAATCGCGGCATCGAAACGGCTCCCGTCGCCTAACATGACCTCGATCACGTTGTCGCCATCCTCATCCGGTTCCGGATCTACGCCGATCACCCTATTTGCTAGCGGCACCGCATCCTCCGTCTGTTGCGATGTTGCAGTTATGGCACAGTTTGTTTGTTAGTTACGACATTCTGACTCAGGGAGGGGGAAAACGAGCACATGCGGGCACATTAGTAGCGGGGGCCTATTTGCCTGAATTCTGATTTCACCCAATCCCGTCTTTAGACGCCACATTGGAGCATTTGATTGAGCACCAATCCTAAAAAGGATGACGAGAAAGCCGTTTTTGACGTTGGCGAATTTGGAATAGGCCATAATCAGGGCCCGCCCCTAGATGATCGTGAGGTTATAGCCGCCGAGGCTGAAGCCGACGCTAATGCCGATACCGATACGCAGTCGGTTAAGCACCAGGGCAAGCCACGCGGCCAGGTTCTTTCTGATGCCAATAAGGCGTATCTCAAGAACCTAGAGAAAACCAAGCAGCTCGAGAAAATCACCTGGGATTCGCCTTACGGTTCTGAGGAGCTTGAGGCCCGTGTAACGGCCTTGTTGACCGGCCAGACCGATGGGCTGATATCCCGCGGCGGCAAACGCAGGTTCTTCCTGAAAGCCATCACCGGGAAAAAGTCGAGGGCGATCTCGAAAAGTTGGTGGAGATCGCCAAACAAGTTCTTCATCGGCGTAACGCCTCGATATTCGACGCCCACGTAATCAAACCGCTTGCAGAAGGTAAACGTCACCCGCCGGTTGAGGAGACGGCGCGTCAATTCAATGTCACGCCGAAGCGCATCTACAAGATCATTGATAAGTGCTGGCAAAAGGTCCGAGAGGCGGTTCCCCGATTCTTGGAAGGAAGGCGGCTAGATGGCGAGCAACAGTCGTCATTTTGCGATATCTGCGGGAGACACGAATCGAGTAGTGGGCTCTGCGCTCGCGGGGGATATGGCGTCTGTTCTAGGCCGCTTCCCTGGCGCTTTCGATACCTTCCCAAGATCACAGCAGAAGAAGCGCTGCGCAAGCCGACAAAGGAGGAAGCGCTTCAGGTGGAAAAGTGGATTAGGCAAGAGAGGACAGAGCGGACTCAACGAGCAAAAGAGTGGCAGGACTATCTAATAAAAACATTTGAGCACTGGGAAGCCAATTACGGGCCCGGGCGCAAACCGCAACTATCTGAGTTCTTCAGCTCGCCCAGACGCAAAGGCAAATAGGGAATCGAAATGAACACAGACACACAATCGGACGACAAGACTATCCGGCTTCTCGGCGGGCTCTACATCTCGCTCGCCTATGCCATGCCGGACACAAACAATCAGGTGGCACATGACATCCTAACTTTGCCGACAATCGGGATCTTCGCCCCGAGGATCGCCGCGCTTATCGTTTGATCGCACTCACTAGCGGCAGACAGGACATCGTCGAGGAGGATGAACAAATCGACGAGCCGCGGCGCTTTGAAG
>JBAPZR010001193.1:0-2639 GCA_049285335.1 Xanthobacteraceae bacterium
GAGTTGGGGCTGGACAAAAACCGCGACAAGATCAGCACAAGGGTCAAGCAGATCAATGAGGAGTTTGGTCGGGATGCCGCCCTGCAATTCAGTTCGGGGCTGTCGTCGGTCTACAAATCGGCGATGGACTCGTATCCCGGCACCATCAAATACAACCCAATTCGCGGGACCTGGAGACCGAAGCCGCTGGCACACAAGTATGACGACGACGCTGAACATGAGTTTCTGCTGCGGACTGAACTAGCCGCCATCTGGCGGGCCTGCGAGACGATGGCCGCGACCGCGTCCACCACCTACAAGGGCAACGCCTGGGGCGCTGTGAGTCCCGCTGCCGCGAGCAGCATGCGCGCCGACTCGGCGCTGCTGACGACTACCGAAGCGGAACGGCAGAGCGGTCTCGGCTCTGCTCTTCTCCAGCGCGCCATTCAGGCCAAGGAATTGAAAGCCTGCCGTGTCGGCGATCTTCCTGGCAAAGTCAAACTCAACGTTACCCAGCCAAGAACAGACTTTAATATCCCAGAGATCATCCGCGAACGCGGGTTGAGCATCAATAAAGCTACGGTCTGGGACCGGATCAAACATCGAGGTATGTCGCTTGAGCAAGCGCTGACTAGCCCCCTTCGCCAGGGCAAAGGCCAGCGCGACGATTTCATCATCGAGGCTGGAGAACTCAGGCGCTTCGCGGAGTCGCGGTCGCTGCTGATGCGCTCGCCGCAGTATGAATATTCAGTGATCATCCGACTGCTGCTGCTGCTCGGCGTGCGCTATTCGATAATCGGAGGGCTGTGCTGGTCAGAACTCGGCAAGTTTAACAGCCGAGACAAGTTCGTCCCCTCAACGCCATTCAATGTGATGCGGATTAAGCCAGTGCTGGCTGACGGGACTCGGCGTCGAGGCATGAAAGCCAAACACGGAAAGGGCGTAGTGCTGCACCGTTACCTGCCGCCGCTCGCGATTGAACTCATCAACACGATGAAACCACAGCCGGGGCGTGATCTGATATTTGGATCGGGACCGCATGGCATGCTCACAAATGACGCGTTCAAGAAGCAACTCGACGGCATCATCGCGAAAGAGGCCAAGGACTTTAGGGAATGGAATGTGCATATGCTGCGCCACAGCTTCACCACTCACGTTAAGGAACTCGGCTGCCCTGCCAACATCATGTCGGCGATGCTTAATCACATTGAACTCGTAGGAAGCCGCACCACGGGCATCTATGACCATGCCACCTACATGGACGACCAAAAGAAATGGATGGACCCTTGGACTACGCGCATTCTCAACGACGCACACGGTATCAAGGACGATCAGACCAACGTAGCAAAGCGACGGATTGAAAGCGCATAGGAGACCATCACATGGCTGAAGCACTGCCCGCATCGTGGCTTGAGCAGATCATTGAGGCCATCCGCATTCGGCCTGTTCCTCTGGTCGGCGACGACGGCGACGTGATCCTGACGTTCCAGGAATGGCGCGACCTTGCTGGACTTCCCGAGTCAACCGCTCGCGAATTGCGGGCCCGGGGCGAAGGCCCGCGCTGCATCAAGCTCACCGACAAGAAGCTCGGCGTCACGCTGGCCGAACATCGCCGTTGGATGAAGGCAAGGATGGAGCGCGCTTAAGCGCAAAAAAAGCGGGGCCTGGAGCCAGCCCCGCGTTTTCGAAATCCCGTACCAAGACAATTCGAGTGCCGCTACGACACATCAGCCATATCAATAGCCGGAAACCGGCGCCGCCAGAGCGGCGACTGTCATTACCACCGTCAATGACGCGCCGGTCCACGACCCGCGCGAGCTCGGTCGCAAGATCGGCACCATGGCGCCAGGCACCTCGGTCAAGCTCGGCGTCATCCATCAGGGTCAAGCCAAGACTATGACGCTGACGCTCGGCACCTTGCGAACGAAAAAGAGGCGTCAACGTCGCAGGAACAGAATCAGCGCGAGGTGCCGGACGGCGAATTGCCGCCTAGCTCGGTCTCACGCTGGCGCCCAGCGATAAAGTGTCAGGTTCGGGCAATGAGGGCGTGGTGGTCACGGGCGTCAACGCCGATGGTATCGCCGCCGAGCATGGCTTCCAGGTTGGCGACGTGATCCTCGAAGTCGGCGGCAAGACTGTTTCGACGCCGGCTGAGGTTCGCAAAAGCCTCGCCGACGCGCGTAGCGAAGGTAAGCATACGGTTTTGTTACGTCGGGCGACGGCACGAAATTCGTCGCGCTACCGCTCGGCAACGCTTTGACCCTCAATGTCTTATTGTCATTTGCCCAATTCGAGCGCGAAGTCACCTCCGAGCGCATCCGCGACAAGATCTCGGCCTCCAAGCACAAAGGGCTCTGGGTTGGAGGCATCGCCCCGCACGGTTACGACACCAAGGGTCGAAAGATCACCGTCAATGAAGCCGAAGCGGAGCGGGTCAGGACGATCTTCCGCAGTTATCTTAAGCTCGGTAGTCTGAACCTACTGTTGGCTGACCTGCGCGACCAAGGCATCGTCACGAAGATCCGCAGGCTCAAGACCGGCGAGACCGTCGGCGGAATTCCCTTCACGCGAGGCTCGCTCGCGCATCTCCTTCGCAATTGTTTCTATATCGGCGAGGTCGCTTTCAAGGGCGAAGTCCTCAAAGGCGAGCAACCCGATAT
>JBAPZR010001194.1:0-1728 GCA_049285335.1 Xanthobacteraceae bacterium
CGTGATCCCGGTAATCGCTGCCTGAAGATCATCGGGTTTGGATGCTTGCACTTCCCGTAGTGTCAGTCCCAACAAACTCGCCGCCGCACGATATTCTTCGACGTAGCTATGAATAGATGCGAAGGTCGGGTTCACGAGCAGGGAAACCTGCGTGAGCCTGGGAACGGCCTCTTTGAACAGCGCCAAGCATTTGCCACTCACGTCGACCGGGAGAGTTCCCACTCCCGTCATATTGCCGCCTGGACGAGCCAAACTATTCACGAATTTTTCGCCCACGGGATCGGCGACGACAACGAACACCACTGGGATTGTCCTGATAGCTCGCTGGGCCGCTCGCGCCGCCATTGTGGTTACAGCCACCAGAACGTCAACGTTGGATGCGACGAGTTCGACCGCCATGGCGTCATATCGCTCGTATTGCTCGGCGGCGTAGCGATTTTCTAAGACGAAGTTCTTACCTTCGATGTAACCGATCTCACTGAAACCTTGGCGTAAAGCGCCGAGGTATATCGCTTCTTCGTGTTCATTGCCCGCGTGCCACATCACCCCGATCCTTGGGATTGGTTTGGATTGCTGAGCGCGAGCTGCAAGCGGCCATGTGGCTGCGGCTGCGCCCACAAGTCTGATGAACTGGCGTCGCCTCATTGGCTCCCCTCGAGAACCACCTTCCTGAAAGTCTAATACGATCTTCGACCTGGAGCTATGCACAGGATCGCAGTAAGAGGCGCTTCCGCTTTGGGTCATAAGCGGACATTTCGGGATTTCCGGACAACATCCGCTTTACCTCCAATAGCGGACATCGCTCGGAGAAAGCGGCTCCGGGTTGGCAACAAGAATCTTCACGTCGCAGACTTGGTCGGTGCTCCACTGAAACGCGCTATTCCCCAAGCACGCGCCGCCGGTGATCCTCGCACATCTCGTCCGCAATGCTCGTTCGCGACAGCCGCACGAGCTCGGCGAACGGAGCGTTTGGCCGGCAAGACCGGCAAGATAACGCGGGAATGAGACTGGTCACGGCAGCGTCGCGATGACGATCGAGCGTCCGCAAGTCGATTGCATTGATGGTTCGGCACGCTGGACAGCACACCCACAGGAACCAATAGCGCGCGAGAATGGCAGCGCCGATTTTGGGCGAATACAGCATCGGCATTCGTTTTTCCTGGCGCTCATTCCAGGCGGCGATTAGGCGCTCGGCGTCCTCGAGGACCTGGGCATCAGTCGCGCGCCGGGTCGCGGCTTCCTTTTCCGCGGCGCGGCGACGTTCATCCACCATCTTGCGGCGGTTGAAGCCCATTTTGGGATCGTCGCCTAACGACAGCGCAAGTCAATGCCGTCCCGCGGTGCAGGCGCGGCAAAAACTCGGGAATGGAGGGGCTGAGAGATGCGCAGGTGAAATTTCGATGGCGTCATTGCGCGCCCGCCTCGCCTCCCCGGGGCCGGTACAAACTCGGGAGTGGAGCGGGGGAGGGACGGAAATCGAAAATTCTATGACCGCACTTCGGAACCGCTCGCTATTTTGAATTTGGAAATTCTGAAATTCTTGAGTGAGAGTTCGGAGGCGAAAGCCCGGCTTCGCACTAAAGTCCATATGGCCCTCAACGCGCCAACTCGTCGAGTAGCGCCTTAGCCTCTCTAAGATCGCGCATGTCAAAGCCCTCGGTGAACCAGCCGTAGACGGGTTCGAGCGTGGTGCGAGCCTCTTCTCGTCGTCCTTGATCGCGCCACAGC
>JBAPZR010001195.1:0-3627 GCA_049285335.1 Xanthobacteraceae bacterium
ATATAGACTTGATCGATACCTTACCGCCGGGTCTGTATGAAGCGATCTTTGAGGCCAAAACTGGTGAAACGGCTAATCCCGATCTGGTTAGTGGGGATTGGGTGATGCGCTGCGAGGCAAGGACGCTCGATGACGTTCGCGCCCTTGGTGGTAATACCGTTGAAGACGATCATAGGTTCGCAGCAGTTGACCGTCTATCGCAAACCAATCTCGCGCTTTATCGGACATTCTTTCGGCCTTGGGTTTGCGCCTTCGTCAATCCGTCTAGGGCTGACTTCATACGTCAACTGCATCCGCTGAGGCTGCAATATGAAATTTTTTCCAATGCAAATCCTTTGATGGCATCCGTTGCAGCCCTCGCCGATCAGGTTCGCAATGACCGGAGACCAGCTTCATCCGACAATCCCTTCATTACACTGCAAGAACACGTGTCCCGCCAAATCGTCTCAGCTCTTGATGTCTGGCGCGATGCAGGCGAAGCATTAGCCGAGCGCACGTTCATGACCATGTACGGCTCGAGTACGTTGCAGGCTGCGCTCGGCATCGATCCGGAATCCACGCTGCCGTCGCGAAAAGCAGCCAAAAGCGCGCTGCATCACGAGCTCATCGAGAAGCGGGTCACAGAGCTTAAAAACAAGCTAACGAGCGGTGGGCTGCGCGAGGCAATCATCCGGGCATTGTTGTATGCGGGTATGTCCCGTACATCTGTCGATGAACGCGGCTTCGAAGCAGTACGTCGAATCCGTGAAAAATACAGTGATGACCCACTGTCGGCGTTCAAGTCAACACTACGCGAGCAATTCTACATGCTGCTGCTTGACCCCGAAGGTGCCATCGCGGCCATTCCTTCTCTACTTCCTGCCGACTCAAACCTTCGACGCAAGGCGTTCGATCTAATTACTCAGGTCCTGAGTGCGCGCGGCGAGTATGGCGACGCCGCGGAACGGGAGCGCATTCAACGTATCTCCCGGCTGTTCGACGCTGATGATCGACTGAAGCGCGTCAAAAACGTCCCAGTCGTTCCCGAGAATCAGGCGGAAAAGCCGGCCAAGACATCGCAGATGGCGACAAAAGCGGCGAAGTGAATGGAGTTTGACCATGCCACGAGAGCGAGAAAGCGAAATAGGCACTATTCGGGCCATCAGCCCCGGGGCTCATCCGCCCGAGTCAAAGTATGATCGCCTTATCAATAGAGCCAAGGCTGTGACGGCGGCAAAAACGATCGTAGTGCATCCCTGCGACGAAACCTCGCTTCGCGGCGCAACTGAGGCAGCCGCTCTAGGTATTATTAATCCCATTCTCGTTGGACCGGCGGCGAAGATCAAGAATGTCGCACGGGAGCATAAGCTCGATATCGCTAAATTCGAGATAATCGACGCTCCGCATAGTGATGCAGCCGCCGCGAAAGGCGTTGAACTTGTTCGCGAGGGCAGAGGCGAGCTTTTGATGAAGGGTAGTCTGCATACCGATGAACTGATGCGGGCAGTTACGGCCTCGACCACAGGCTTACGGACGGCGCGCCGGATAAGCCATGTCTTCGTTATGGATGTACCAACCTACGCCGAAACCCTGTTTGTGACCGACGCCGCGATCAACATTTTTCCCGACCTCGATGCCAAGCGCGACATCGTTCAGAATGCTATCGACCTCTTTACGCAAGTCGGACTCGGCACACCGAGAGTAGCCATCCTCTCCGCCGTCGAGACCGTCACCTCAAAAATTCCTTCAACAATCGAAGCCGCGGCACTGTGCAAGATGGCAGATCGCAAACAGATCACCGGAGGCATTCTCGATGGCCCCCTTGCCTTCGACAATGCGATCGATCCGGAAGCGGCGAAGATCAAGGGAATCGAGTCGCCTGTTGCCGGCAAGGCACAGATTCTCGTGGTACCCGATCTCGAGGCGGGCAACATGCTCGCCAAAAATCTTGTTTATCTATCGAAAGCCGACTCGGCCGGTTTGGTCCTCGGCGCGCGAGTGCCAGTTGTTCTCACCTCGCGCGCCGACTCGGTGCGCGCCCGGATGGCCTCGTGTGCAGCAGCTGTCCTTTATGCCGCAGCGCGACGGACCAGTGCCAATGTTCCTTCTGCGTGAAGCGTGATGGATGCAATTCTGGTCGTCAATGCAGGCTCTTCGAGCGTCAAATTTCAAATATTTGGGCTCGCGACCCCCGGTGTGCCGCAGCGGCTGGTAAAGGGCCAAATGGACGGAATTGGCACCCGTCCTCGATTGCGGGCCCAGAATTCCGACGGGTCGTCACTCGTCGATAAGACATATCGTCCGGAGGAAATACCGGACGTCCCGGCGGCAATCGGCGCCACCGCGAACTGGTTGCGCGAAACTCAGCGTTTCCGGCTATTGGCCGTCGGCCACCGTGTCGTCCACGGCGGACCATCGTATGACCGACCCGTTGTCGTCGATCAAAAGGTCCTGAAACATTTAGAACAATACAATTCCCTTGCTCCGCTGCATCAGCCCAACAATCTCGCGCCAATTCGCGCGCTGCTCGCGCGCAGACCGGAACTGCCACAGGTCGCTTGCTTCGACACCGCATTCCATCGCACCCACCCGGCAGTGGCTGATCGATACGCCATTCCGGAGCGCTACTACCAGGAAGGTGTGCGCCGGTACGGATTTCATGGATTGTCCTACGAATATGTCGCCGGCCGTCTCCGCGAGGTCGCGCCTGAAATTGCCGAGAAGCGTGTCATCGTCGCTCATCTCGGTAGCGGCGCCTCGATGTGCGCCCTTTCCGGCGGCAAGAGCATTGAGACGACGATGGGCTTCACCGCTCTCGATGGCTTGCCGATGGGCACGCGGCCGGGTCAGATCGATCCGGGGGTCTTGCTCTACTTGCTCACTGAAAAAGGAATGGGCCCGGAAGACTTGGAGAATTTGTTGTATCGGGAGAGCGGCCTTAAAGGCCTCTCAGGCATCAGCAATGATATGCGCGAACTGCAAGCTAGCGACAATCCCGCGGCAGCAATCGCGGTCGATTATTTTGTCTATCGTGTCGGACTGAATGCCGGAATGCTCGCGGCGGCACTGGGTGGCCTCGATGCTTTCGTCTTTACCGCGGGAATTGGCGAAAACTCAGCCACCATACGCGCCCGAGTCGCTGAGAAATTGTCTTGGCTCGGGGTCAGTTTAGATCCCGCTGCCAATAAGGCTGGCAAATCGCAGATTTCGCCCACACAGAGCAAGGTCCCTCTCCTCGTCGTACCGACAGACGAGGAACTCATGATCGCTCGACACACGCTCTCGCTCTTGTCTTCGCCTGTTGGTGCGGTGCACTAAGGCAAGCTTTGCAATTCGGCATCAGCGGCGTGATTCCTCGACGTTTTGATTTTGATCAAACTCCTCTCTCGGCAGGCTGCTAAGTTACTTCGAGCACGCAGTCTTTGGCTGCCTGGGCGACGAAATCAAAAGCTAGTGCCTCGGACGGTCGCAGCCAGCTACTGGCGTGTGCGGTCGGGTACGAAAATGACCACTGATCAGGCAGCCCAACACAGCCTAAGAGCCGGTGAACGAACGAAGAATAGGGGACGAAAGGGAGAAACGCCATGGACGTAAAAACAAAGTCGTCCCAAAGTCTCAACGATGACCGGTACTGGCGAGGATTCAAAC
>JBAPZR010001196.1:0-2698 GCA_049285335.1 Xanthobacteraceae bacterium
GTCTCGCCCTATGCCGGGCCTCACGCCTGGCATCATTGGCTGGGCCTCGGGTGCATGCTGTTCGTGCTGACATGGATATTCAGTGGCTGGCTGTCCATGGACGACGGCACGCTGTTCTCGACAGACAGGTCTTCCGATCAGGAAATTGCGGCTGTCGCCGGCGCGCCCGACTGGAATGTCATCCCGCGCGACGAGGCGAGGTATCTCGATCCGCAAACGATCCAAGCCGAATGGTTTGCTTTTGGCGGCAACATCTATCGGCGCCAAATCAATTCGTCCGGCGCTCGGCGGCTGGCTATCGCGAATGCTTCAACGGACCCGGCGATTCGCGCAGGCGCTTTCCTCGACAGCGAAGCAATTGATGCCGCCAGTCGGCGGCTCGCGCCAGCCTGCGCGCCAGCGGTTTCTGTCAAACAGTATGACATATATGCCACAGCGCTTGATCAATCGAAGGCGCGGGTATTTCGCGTCATTTGCGGCGACGTTTGGTTCGACATCGACGCCGCGAATGGCACGATACGCGACAGGCTCGACACGCGGCAGCGCGTCTATCGGTGGCTCTTTAGCACGTTGCACCGGCTTGATTTTCCGGTTTTCGCGAACCACCCGGCGCTGCGGACTTACCTCATTGTCGCGCTCTGCAGCTTCGGCTTCATTTTCAGCCTCACCGCTGTCGTTATGGGCTGGCGAAGAGTCCTGCGACGATTGCCAAACATTCCCGGCTGATTTGCCAAATGTTCCCGGTTGATTAAGGAACACTTACTCTGTCGCGTGCGTCGCGAATATGTCAGCTTTCTCCAGGGTTTGCATGGGCGATCGCACATGCTTGGGGGATATAAGTTGCAGCAACATTATTTGAGCCGCGTTTTGGGCTAGGCGAAGCGCGTTTCGCCGAGCGCCGCAGCAACTTTCGATTCTCCAGCATTTGTCGACCTGCAATCACGCCCTTTCGACGCGGAGGGTGCCGCGAAGGAAGATTGGCGGGGGGAGGGTCCGCATGAAGTGGACGTTGATTTTGGTGGCAACGATATTGGCCATCGGCGGACAAGCACGCGCGGCCGATCTCCCGGCGCCGACGCTGCCTCCTCCCGTGCCGGCGATCTACAATTGGAACGGTATTTATGTCGGCGTGAATGGCGGCTGGGGTGACGGTAACAGCAACTGGACAAGTGGCTCCTTCGGAGAGACGGGTCGTTTCCAGATTTCCGGCTACGTCGTTGGAGGCACCATCGGAGCCAATTATCAGGTCGGCGCGTACGTTTTCGGCATCGAGGGTGATTTCGACTGGAATAATGTTCATGGCAACTCGGGACCCACCTGCGGCGCTATTGCTGACGCGGTATCGCCCCCTACCGGTTGCCAAACCCAGAGCGAGTGGCTCGGCACAGTCCGTGGCCGCGTTGGTTACGCTGTCAATAGCGTCCTCATCTACGGCACAGGTGGCGCAGCTTTTGGCAATGTTCAAACTGGTCTGATTCCGCCTTCGACGTTCGACGGTTCAACCGAAGCCGGCTGGACTATCGGCGCCGGAATCGAAGTTGGCTTTGCGCCGAATTGGACGGCCAAAGCTGAATATCTCTTCGTTGACCTGCCGGATGCGACTTGCACGACCGTGGCGAACTGCGGAGGCGCCGTTGGCTCCTCGGTGAGTTTCAACGAAAACATCGTGCGCGCCGGCGTCAATTTCAAATTCGGGGCATGGTGAGGGGCATGAGCAGCTTTACGGGTCCTGCTCACCCAGCAAGAGAATCGGTCACCCGGGCGGTGCACCGTGGATTGCCTTGGGCGCTCTCTGCGATGGTTGCGTTCGCGCCAGAGACCGTTGCGGCGCAGGACGCTTCAGGTTCTGGCGGGAGTTCGACTGCGACAAAACTTCCCGAAATCCATGTCATCGCGACCACACCGGTTGCGCCGCCACCGCGAAGAGCGCCCCCAGCGAGACCTACGGGTCCCGTAACTCGGGCTCCTACTCCCGCGGCTCCTCCTCCGCCTGCCGAGGAGGCAGCCGCGAAACCCATACCTGGCGCAGTCGAGCAGGATAAGATTCCGGCCAACGTTCAGACAGCCGGGGCGCCCGATTTCTCGTACACAGTGACGCCCGATCTGGTGCAATCCATGATTCGTGCGCTGCCCGGCGTCTCTCTGGGCGACCAGACCGGCAATGAATTTCAGCCCGACATCAACTTTCGCGGCTTTATCGCTTCGCCGGTCATCGGCACGCCGCAAGGGCTCGCCGTCTACCAGAATGGGGTTCGTATCAACGAAGTCTTTGGCGACATCGTCAATTGGGACTTCATCCCGCAGAATGCTATCAATCAGCTGACCCTTTATCCCAGCAATCCGGTTTTCGGCCTCAACGCGATTGGCGGCGCACTCTCGTTCCAGATGAAGAACGGCTTCACCTATCATGGCGTCAATGGCGAAGTGAGCGGCGGCTCCTATGGTCGGGCGAGCACAACCGTCGAAGCGGGCGGTGAAAATGGAAACCTGTCTGGCTACTTCACGGCCGATGCAATCGACGACGCGGGTTGGCGCCAGGATACGCCATCATCGCTGCGGCGCCTCTATGCCGATCTAGGCGCTCGCGGCGACGAGACCGAATTTCACCTTAACTTCACGGCGGCAGACAACAACTTCAGCGCGAACCCAGCCACCCCCATACAAATGCTCGCGCAGAATTGGTCGAGCACATATACGC
>JBAPZR010001197.1:0-2579 GCA_049285335.1 Xanthobacteraceae bacterium
GCCGCGCTGGGCCAAGGGCCATGCTATGGACCTCGAGGCAAAGGCGGTGCGCTTGGGCTGGATGCCTTTCACCCCGCACTTCAACCGCAACCCGATCGA
Source organism: Xanthobacteraceae bacterium (assembly GCA_049285335.1). Taxonomy (GTDB): domain Bacteria; phylum Pseudomonadota; class Alphaproteobacteria; order Rhizobiales; family Xanthobacteraceae; genus BOG-931. The sequence goes on from JBAPZR010001197.1 coordinate 100, forward strand.
GATCGTGACCGAGGCCGAGCGCGCCGGCGCGAAGACCGACGCCGAGATCGCGGCGCGTGTCGTCGAGCAGGTCAGCACCAAGAAGCTGAGCTTTGCGGTGGAGGATGTCGATGCCGACGAGAACTGGCCGCGAATATGGTTCATCTGGCGCGGCAACGCCATCCAGGCGAGCGCCAAGGGGCACGAGTTCTTCTTGCGCCATTACCTCGGGACGCACGACAACGCCATCGCCGAGGATCGCGCCAAGGGCAAGACGCACACGGTGAAGTACCGCGACACGGCGCCGCGCGGAAAGTATGACCTGGTGGTCGACCTCAATTTCCGCATGGATACCTCGTCGCTCTACTCCGACATCGTGCTGCCGGCGGCCTTCTGGTACGAGAAGAACGACCTCAACACGACCGACCTGCACTCGTTCCTGCACGTGCTCGGGCAGGCGGTGCCGCCGGTGTGGGAATCCAAATCCGACTGGGAGATTTTCAAGCTGCTCGCGAAAAAGGTGAGCGACATGGCGCCGCTCGCCTTTCCCAAGCCGGTGCGCGACCTGGTCGCCGCGCCGCTCCAGCACGATACGCCCGACGAACTCGCGCAGCCGCAGGTCCTCGACTGGGCCGAAGGCGAGTGCGAGCCGGTGCCGGGCAAGACCATGCCGCATCTGCGGGTGGTCGAGCGCGACTACGCGAACCTCTACAACAAATTCATCTCGTTCGGACCGCGGGCGCGCGAAGACGGCGTCACCGCGGTCGGCGTACAGGTCCCGATCAGGGCTCAGTACGACCAAATGCTCGAGAATCCGGTTATGCCGATGCCCGACCCGAGGCACATGCGTTGCGTCGAGTGGGGCGGAAAACGTTATCCGAGCCTCGAGGACGCGCTGGACGCGTGCAACATTATACTGCTGTGCGCGCCCGAGAGTAACGGCGAGGTTGCCTGGCAGGCCTTCCATCATGAAGAGGAGCGCGTCGGTCTGCCACTCGCCGACCTCGCCGCAAGCACGCGTGGCGTCAATTGTACGTTCTACGACCTCACGCGCCAGCCGAGGCGCCTGCTCACCAGCCCGTGCTGGACCGGCATGATGAACGACGGTCGGGCCTACTCCGCCTGGTGCATGAACGTCGAGCGGCTGGTGCCCTGGCGCACGCTCACCGGCCGCCAGACGCTGTACATCGACCACCCGTGGTATCTCGACTTCGGCGAGCACATACCGACCTACAAGCCAAAGCTCGAGCCGCGCAGGACCGGCGACATCGTAAAGAGCCGGGTCGACGAACGCTCGCTCGTGTTGAACTACATCACGCCGCACGGCAAATGGAACATCCACTCCACCTACAAGGACAACCACCGAATGTTGCTGCTGTCGCGCGGCATGGATCCGGTGTGGATCAACGACCGGGACGCCTCGCGGGTAGGCATCGAGGATAACGACTGGGTCGAGGTCTATAATGACAACGGCGTGGTGGTGACCCGCGCCAATGTGAGCCGCCGCATCCAGCCAGGCACTTGCATGTACTACCACGCGGTCGAACGCACGGTGTACATCCCTAAATCGCAGGAGCGCCAGTGGCGCGGCGGCGGACACAACAGCGTGACGCGTATCCGCATCAACCCGGTGTATCTGGCGGGCGGCTACGCGCAGTTCACGTACGGCTGGAACTACTGGGGCCCCACTGGCATCATGACGCGCGATACCCACGTCGTCGTCCGCAAAATGGAGAAGCTGGAATGGTAGTTCGCGCCGCGACTCATTCGAATGGAGCCGCGACTCATTCCGATGAGGCCGTGACTCATTCCCATGAGGCCGCGACTCATTCCCACGTACACGTGCCGGCGCACGTCAGCGCGCCGGCGCTAATCGCTACCGGAAAATACGTGACCATCAACTACACGCTGCGCACCAACGGCGCGATCCGTCACATCCGTTCGGGGGTGTGGGGTGACGAGCCGCTGGAATATCAGCACGGCGCCGGGCGGCTTTTGCCGGCGCTCGAACGAGCCCTCGAGGGCAAAGCGGAGGGCGATCGCTTCACGGCGACCCTGCCGCCCGAAGAGGCTTACGGCAAGCGCGACAAGGGCTTGCAGCAGCGGGTGCCCGCCGAGCATTTTGGCGGCGTAGACCAAGTCGAAGCAGGGATGTGTTTTCTCGCGCAAAGCGAGGACGGCAGCCGCACCGAGAACGTGATGATTACCGAGGTCAACGAAGACAATGGCTTCGTGGTGGTTGATACCAATCACCCACTCGCCGGGATGACGCTTGAGTTCGACGTCACCGTGGTCTCCGTACGCGACGCCCCATCGACAGGGGGATGCGGCAAGGCATAGGAACGACAAACGAATAGGAACGAGGAGGATTCATATGGAAATCCGATCACAAGTTGCGATGGTGTTTCATCTGGATAAGTGCATCGGGTGCCACACTTGCACCATCGCGTGCAAGAACATTTGGACCGACCGCAAGGGCACCGAGTACATGTACTGGAACA